>JBFKVA010000015.1:0-34916 GCA_041635475.1 Acidimicrobiia bacterium
CACATGCCGCGACGAAGTCGTCCATCTCGAACAGGTCGTCGGAGACCGCCCGTGCCGCCTCGTCCTCGGTCATGCCCGAGGCGCGGTACTCGCCGTTGAGCCCTGCGGCCCGTGCATTGACCACATCCATGTCAAGGCCGAGGCTCAGACCGGCTTCGAAGATGACGTCGAACTTCAGGGCCGACTGCTCGCTGGCGTCCGCGAAGGCACACCATGCCTGCTCGGCGGACGCCGTCTCGGTCGCCTGCCCACAGCTGACGACGAGCACGCCAAGGGCGAGGCAAAGGAGGAAGGACTTCACGAGGCGGGACGATAGCCGGGGGCCACGGTTGCCGGGACTCGCCGCCCTCGGAATCCCACGGTCGCGCTCGTCGTCTCGATCGTGCCGCAAGGACAAGGGCAGGTCTCCCCTGCCAAGCCGGGCCAGGTGGGCGGCAGGGCCCGAGCCAAGCCGAACCGGCCACGAGAAAAGGGCTCTATTCGGGGCCCCGCCCGAGTGAGACGTTTAGGGTCGCCGGATGCGCCGGACCCTGATCGCCCTCGTCGTCTCCGCCCTCGCCGCCTGTGGAAGCCCATCAGGCGATGCTGGGAGCCAGGTCGAGAGCGCCGACGGGGCTCTTCGGCTTGTCCTGCCGGCGGGATCGCCTGAGGTCGTGGTCAGCGGCATCGACCCTGCATCCGTCCCCGACGCAGACCTCCTTCCCTCCATCGTGGCCGCCTACGACCTCTCCCCCGACGGCACGAGCTTCGACGAGCCTGTCGACGTCGAGGTCGACACCGCCGGGGTCGGCATGGCCGCGCTCTTCCTCCGCGGCTCGGATGGGACCTGGACTGCCCCGACGAACCAGGTACTGGCGGGCAGGACGATGACCGCCACCTTGGGCCACTTCAGCACCCTCGTGCTCGTGGGGGGCGCATTCGAGCTCAGCCCGTCGGAGAGCCCCGTCGGTGAACTCGTGCCCGTCCCCGGCTCCGTGGTGGTGGTTCTCGGGACTGCCGAGGCCGTTGTCACCGATGCCGTCGCGATCGAAGGCAGCGAACCCGGCCTTTCGTTCGGTGGAGGCGGATTCACCTGCGCCGCGGCAGGGACGTGGCCCATCGGCGTCGACGTTGCCATCAGCCTCTCGGACGTGGTTGGAGCCCCCACCGCGGTGGTGTCGACGGAGGCCGACTGGTCGTGCGTGGAGGCGGCGCCGACCACGTCGCTGCCACCCATCTCCTTCCCCTCCACGACCGCGCCCGAGGAGGTCGACGCGGCGGAGTTGGACAGCCCGGGCGTCCCGTTCGAGCTCCCGTCGGCCACGTGGAGGCTGTACGAGTGGTTGGGCATGCTCGTGGCCATCATCCCCGAGGAGTCCGAGCCCCCGTTTGACTGCCAATTCACCGGTAACGGCGTCACGGTCTTCAAGGAGGGTCCGTGCGTGACTCGGATGGCGACACAGCAGACGATCGGCGACGAGGATGCCCTCTGGCTGTTCAACCTGTACTGGGACGTCGGCACGATCGACCCCGGCGCGCCTCCGATGCCGGGTGCGCCTCCGCTCCACGGCTTCGTGCGAGACGACGAGCGCACCCCGGACGAACTCCCGAACACGGTGGTCATCCTCGCCCTCGACGCGACCGCCCAGATCCAAGTCATCGAGATCTACAGCGACGACGCTGCGCCGTGGGTCAGTGGGGTCCTCCAAGTCCCGCCCGGCCAGCTGCCCAGCCTGCCCACCGCCCGTTGGATCGTTGACCCCTGGGCCGACGACGACGTGCCCCACGTCTACGAACGCGACGGCACCGTCGTGGACCAGGACTCGAGGAGTCCAACGCGAGACGATGTCATCGACGCCTTCGGTTCCTACTTCGAGCCGCAGGGGTAGAGGGGCGCCCTCGGTCAGCCGGACACCTTGACGATGACCTTGCCCAACGCCCGACCCTCTCCCACTCGAAGGAGGGCCTCGGGGAGGTCGGTCAGGTCATACGTCTCGTCGATGACCGGTGACATCATCCCGGTGTCGACCAGCTCCAGGACGCGCCGGAGTGGGTCCTTGCCGGCCTGCACGGCGAGCACCGAGTAGCGGCGGCCGCCGGGCCGAGGCACGACGCCGACGAGTCCGGCCTGGAAGAGCACGGCCACCGAGCCGCCCACCACCGAGTAGCGGCCTCCGGGGTTGAGCACGGCACCGTAGGCGAGCGCGGACCGATGGGCGGCGAGGTCGAGCACGAGATCATGGCGGAGCCCGATCTTCGTCGGGTCCTGCGTCTTGTAGTCGATCACGGGGTCGGCCCCGAGCGAACGAAGCAACTCCAGCTTGTGACCGTTGTCGACGGCGGTCACGGCTGCTCCCATTGACAGGGCGAGCTGAACCGCGAAGGTGCCCGCCCCGCCGCCCGCACCGTTGATCAGTACCCGCGACCCGGGCCCGATCTCGGGTCCAAGGCCTTGCACCGCGATGACGGCGGCTTGGGGAAGCGCGGCCGCCTCCTCGAATCCCATGTGGGGCGGTTTGGGCAGGAGCGGGGCTCGCGCCGGGAGGCAGACGTAGTCGGCGAAGCCTCCGAGCCCGTGGTAGAGGATGTCACCGAAGACCTCATCCCCGGCCCGGAACGACTCCACGTCGGGACCCACCGCTTCGACCGTCCCGGCGATGTCCGAGCCGAGGATGTGATGCTTCGGTCGCAGGAGCCCGGACAGGCGGGTGTACAGCGGCCTTCCGGACAGGCTCTCCCAGTCGGAACCATTCACCGAGGCGGCGTGCACGCGGATCAACAGCTCGCCGGGGCCCGGGACCGGCGTGTCGATCTCCGACAGCCGCAACACCTCGGGCGATCCATACTCCGTGTAGGTCCACGCTCTCATCGCATCCTGCCTCCTCGCGGCGTCGAGCGTAGACGCGGAATCCGACCGGCTTCCACTCCAGGGGCGGGGACACACCGGTCCCGGCCGGTGAGGATACGCGGGGCTCCGGGGGTGAGACTCGAACTCACAACCTGCGGATTAACAGTCCGATGCTCTGCCAATTGAGCTACCCCGGATTGAGGCGCTGCGAGCGTAGCAGCGCCGCCTTTCAACCCGACCCGAGGGTACCCACGCCGGCCATCGGGAGCGTGACCCGGAAGACGTTGCGGTTGCCCACCCGGACGAGCATGAGCTGTCCGCCAAGCAGGCGGGCGAGCGACCGGGACACCGTGAGACCGAGGCCCATCGAACCGGGCCGGGAGGGTTCGGTGGAAGCCCGCTCATACGGTTCGAAGATGCGTTCGGCCTCCTCCGGTGGCAACTCCCGTCCGTCATCGGACACCTCGACGACGGCCATGCCGTCGAGTCGACGGACCGCCAGCCCCACCTGTGTTCCCCCGTAGCGGACGGCGTTGGTGATGAGATTGCGCACGATCTGCCGCACCCGTACCGGGTCGGCCATGGCCAGCACCTGCCCGTCGGGGGTGTCGATCTCGAGGTGTACCCCTGGCACGCCGAAGAGGGCCTCTCCGGCCACGGCCGCCAGGTCCACTGCTTCGAGGTGCACCCTGACCTCACTCACATCCGACCGGCCCGTCACGAGCAGGTCCTCGATGATGTGGGCCATCTCCTGGGCGTGGGAGGCGATGAGCCCGTGAAGCTCGTCCGCGTCCTTGGCGGTGAGGCTCGCAGACTCCTCGCTGAGGGTCCTGGCGAACCCCACCACGGCCGTGAGCGGTGTGCGCAACTCGTGGGCCACCGAGGCCACGAAGCGGTCCTTGGCCTCCACCAGCCGGGCCAGGCGCTCCTCGGTCCTCCGCAACCGTGACACATCCGTCAGCGTCATGAGAAGGTTGGCGAAGTCGGGCCGGCCCTCCCGCACCGGCACGTGCCAGCGAAGGTGGAGGGAGCGGACCAACCCGTCCGAGCCCGTCGCCTTGATCTGCCACTCGGCATCCCGCTTCCCGTCGAAGACCGACACCAGGGACTCGATGAGGCCTTCCCGCGTCTCGGGACCAAGCACCCGCAGAAGCGTCCTGTCCTCACCGGGCGTTCCGATTCCCAACTGGAACAGCCCGGCCGTCGGGTTCGGGGCAATCGAAACGTCATCGAGGATCCGTTCCAACTCCGTCGGGTTGTCCAACAGGTAGGTCCGGAGGTCGCCAACGCCCGCCTCGACGAGGGCCCGCAGGTGCTCGATGGCCCTGGTGTAGTCCTCCTGCTGGATGCCGATCGGAAGCAGCTCGAAGAGCTCCCGGTAGCGACGCTCGCTCTCGGTCAGGGCGGCCGCGGCTTCTCGGCGCTCCGTGATGTCGGTCACGATCCCCAGCGCTCGGTCCGGCGTGCCGTCGCTCCCGGGTAGGAGCGTGACCCGCATCCGGCACCAGCGAGGGGCCTCCGGCGAGCCGAGTCGGGTTTCGATCGATACCACGGCCCCGGGCACGATGTCATCGAGGGACCGGGCGAAGGCCCGACGATCCTCGGGGTGGACGAAGCGGAGGACTCGCTCGCCCTCGATCGGCTTCCCCTCCCAGCCCACGATCTCGCGGATCTTGGGGTTGGTGGTGGCGATCCTCCCCGACTCGTCGATCACGACGATGCCGCTCCCGGCATGCTCGAACGTCTCCTGGTAGCGGGCTTCCGACGCGGCCAGGTCGGCGGTCGCCCGTTCCACCTCGGTCCGCAGCTGGATGGGCCTGCGGACAACACCAAACACGAACAGGCCGGCGAGAGCAGCCGCCTGTAGCCCGAACGCCCACAAGAACGGGCTGGCCGGCGCGAAGCCGGGCCAGCCTCCATCGGGGCGGGACACCAGCTGCCACTCGATGCCGGACGCAGGGGACGTCAGGGTGCGTATCACCGCGTCCTCGGCGAACGCTCGGCCGTCACCTGCGATCACCACCCCGGCCTCATTCCTCAGTCCCGAGGCGAAGCCGTCGTCCTCCACGAGGCGGGTGTGGGCGACGAGCGAGTCCCAGTCGAGGACGAGTGCGGCGAACCCCCAGAAGGACCCGTCCTCGAGGTAGAGGGGACGGCGGACGATGATCCCGGTTCCGCCCTGCACGAGGCCGACCGGTCCCTGCACGGTCATGTCCCCGGTGGTGATCGACGGCTCCAGCAGCGCTCGCCGGCTCGGGTCGGCGAGGAGGTCGAGCCCGACCGCGGCCTCGTTCCCCTCGATGGGGTGAACGAACTCGAGGATCGAGTCCGGGCCGAGCTGCACGGACTTGACCCACTCGTCCTGGCCCAACAGCACCTGGGCGAATGCACGGAATTCGCCTTCGAGGTCCCCCGCAGGTCCCTCGAGCTCGATGAGGGCGAACGCCCCCAGGACGTCGACCGCCGAGGCGGCGCCGTCGACGACATCGATGATCTCGCGGGCGAGGAGGTCGGCGTTGGCCGCGACCTGCTGTTCGACGGCGGCACGATGCGAGGCCCGGGCCCAGGCGTCGGCGGCCCCGGTCACGAGGAGCACACCGGCAATGGCGATCGCCGCGGCGGTTCTCGGACTCATCGACGGGTTTCCACGCTGGGCGTCAGGATAGCCACACGACGCGCGCAGCTACGCCGACCCCAGGTACCCCTCGAGCCGCGCTCGACGCTGGGGATGGCGCAACTTGGCCAGCGCCTTGTGTTCGATCTGACGTACCCGCTCCCGGGTGATGTGGAAGTGCCCCCCCACCTCTTCGAGCGTCCTGGGGGCGGACCCGTCAAGGCCGTAGCGGAGGATGAGCACTTCTCGTTCCCGGTCACTCAGCTCCTCGAGCGTCTGGGCCAAGTAGTCCTGGAGGAGTCGGAACGACGCCGCCTCGACCGGCACCTCGGCGTCGGTGTCCTGCACGAAGTCACCGATCGTGGAGTCGTCCTCTGCCCCGAGTGGGGTTTCCAGGGACACGGGGTCCTGGGCGATCCGCCGTAACTCCGTCACCCGTCCCGGCTCGACCTCCATCTCCTGGGCGATCTCGTCGATGGTCGGTTCCCGCCCGAGGTCCTGATGGAGGGCGCGCTGGGCGCGGATGAGCGTATTGATCGTCTCTGCAATGTGGACCGGCACGCGGATGGTGCGGCCCTGGTCGGCCAGGGCCCGGGTCACCGCCTGGCGGATCCACCACGTGGCGTACGTCGAGAACTTGAAGCCCTTGCGGTAATCGAACCGGTCGACTGCCCGCATGAGGCCGAGATTGCCCTCCTGGACGAGGTCGAGGAGGCCCATTCCCCTGCCCACGTACCGTTTGGCGATCGAAACCACGAGCCGCAGGTTGGCCTCCACGAGCCGGGTCTGGGCCCTGGCCCCCTGTTTCACCTCTCGCTCGAGGAGCGCCCGATCCTCATCGCTGAGATCCCCGCCGGCGGCCAGCTTGGACTCGGCCCGCACCTTGGCCTCGACCCGCATGGCCAGCTCCACCTCCTGCTGGCCGGTCAGGAGCGGGACCCGCCCGATCTCCTGGAGGTACATCTTGACCGGGTCCGTGAGCGACAGGGCCTCCTCGTCGAGGTTGATGCCGGGCAGGTCGTCGTCGATCTCGTCCTCGACGATCCTCACCTTTGCCGCCCGCATGACCTCGACGACGTGTTCGAACGCGATGGGGAGTGCGCCGATCTCCTCGAGTTCTTGCTGGATCTCGCCCGTTGTGAGGAACCCGCGCTGCTTGCCGCGTTTGGTCAACTCCCCGAGGAGGCTCTCGGGAACGACGATCCCCAGCGGGGTGACATCAGACATGTCCCAAACCTATCAAGCCGCCCACGGAGGAGTAAGAGGGGCGCACCAGTGGTGTGTCAGTGGTCCGTGGACCGGAGAACGGCCCGGGTCTGCATGGCCCCGACGAGGTCGCGGCTCAGCTCGGCGTACGTGGGCGCTGTCGGGTCGAGTTGCTCGAGGTCACGACGGAGGGCCTCGACCCACCGGTCGAGGCGGGCCAGTTCGAGTCGCCGCAGGAGCTGGCCGGCGTCCTCCTCGGGCCGGTCGTCCATGACGAGGATTCGCACGAACTCGGCGGCCCGGGGATTGGCATCGGACAGCCCGACGAGGTCGACCGGCCCGTCGTCCGCCCCGTGTTCGAGCATGAGTTCGAAGGCACGCCGGGCGGTGGCGTCGGTGAAGTGCTCCGGCACGAGGCCCCTCCCGGCGAAATGCCCGGCCGCGGCCAGCCGCAGCGCCTCGCGCTCGGCCCGGACGGCGCCGCTCTCCCGGGACGAGGCTCCGCTCGGCTGCGTCCGGTCCGGGGCCGGCGGTGGACCACCCCTGGCCTGTTCCACGGCCCGAACCGCGGCGTCGGCCTCCAGCCCGGTTCTCCTCGCCACCTGGCGGGCGTACTCCCGACGAGCCACCTCGTCGTCGAGGCGAGCGATCCGGGGAGCCGCCTCACGCAGGGCCCGCGCCCGGCCCTCGATCTCGCTGAGGTCGTGCGACTCGAGGATCCTGTCCAGCTCGAAGGCCAGGAACGGCACGCTTTCGTCGATCGCCGAGCGCAAGAGGTCGATCGCCCCCTCCTGGACGAGGTCGGCGGGGTCGCGGCCCTCGGGCATGACCGCCACCCTGAGGTCGAGGCCGAGGTCGGTGGGGGTCTGGAGCCCGCCACCGCGCAGGGCGGCGCCGGCGCCCGCCTGGTCGGCGTCGAAGGCCAGGACCACCCGGTCCGAGAACCGCCGCAGGAGGTCGAAGTGATCCTCACCCAGCGCGGTGCCACAGGTGGCCACCGCCAGGTCGTAGCCTGCCAGGTGGAGGGCGATCACGTCCGTGTACCCCTCGACGACGACCGCCAGGTTCTCCCGGGCGATGCGCGACTTGGCCCGGTCGAGGCCGTACAGGAGGCGGGCCTTCTGATAGACCGGCGTCTCCGGGCTGTTCAGGTACTTCGGACCGTCTCCTTCCAACACCCGGGCCCCGAACCCCACCGGGTCTCCCTTGAGGTCGTGGATCGGGAACATGAGCCTTCCGTGGAACCAGTCCCGCAGCCGCCCCTTGGACGTCCGGGTCGCCAGGCCTGCCTCGATGAGGACCTTCTCTGCCATGCCCCGGGCCTTCAACTCGGCGCACAACGCGTTCCAGCCGCGCTCCTCGGGCGCGTACCCGAGCTTGAAGCGGTCGACCACGTCGGCGTCGTACCCCCGGCCTCGCAGGTATGACCGGGCCGCTCCCCCGTCTGGGGACTGGCGCAGGCGCCGGTGGTAGAACTCGACGGCGGCCGCCACGGCCTCCACGATGGCCCGCCGCCGGCCCTGCCGGGCCGCTGCCCTCGGGTCCTGCTGCAGGGTGATCCCGGCCTGTCGAGCGAGTATCTCCACGGCTTCGCCGAACTCGACGGCCTGGGACTCCATCACCCACTTGAAGACATCGCCCCCCTTGCCGCAGCCGAAGCAGTGAAAGAGGCCCTGTGCCGGCTCCAACGACAATGACGGCGTCTTCTCTTGGTGAAACGGGCAGATCGCCTTGACGCTGCGACCCGACTTCTTCACGGTGGTGATGGCCCTGGCCAGCTCGACGATGTCGGAGGCCTGCCTCACCCGTTCGATGTCATCCCTGTCAAACGCCACGCCGAAAGCGTACCCAGCCCGACCACCGGCCGATCGGGCGAGCCAGGTCAGAAGGCCGCGTCGTAGGCACGACCGATCCAGAACGAGAGCACCGCTCCCATCATGGACACTCCCAGGTTCTCGAGGCCGCTCTTCCAGACGTTCGTCTTGGTGGCCATCGACTTGGCAGCCCCGACCGTGAAGAGGCCCACACCCGCCAGCACCGCGGCCCAGATGAGCGCAGTCAGGGTGCTGTCGATGAACACGAACGGCACCACCGACGGGAGGGACCCGAGCAGGAACAGCCCGCCGGAGAACACGGCGGCCCGCCACGGGCTGCGCCTCTCCTGGTCGAGGACACCGAACTCGAGGACCTTCATCGACTGGAACAGCGACTCGTCGCTCGAGGAGATCTGTTCCGCCGCCGTCCGCAGCGCTTCGCCCGTGAGGCCGATGTTCTCCAGGAGCCCCCACAACTGCTCGACCTCGGACTCGCGGTGGTACCGGATGTGGTCCCGTTCGAGGGAGATCTCGCGGTCGAAGACCTCCTCCTGGGACTTCGTGGCCAGCCACTCACCGGTCGCCATCGAGATCGCACCTGCAATGGCCCCGGCCAGCCCCGTCAACAGGACCTGTTTGGCGTCGAGTCGGCCACCCACGACGCCGGCCACAAGAAGGAACATCGACACGAGGCCGTCGTTGACACCGAGGATCATGTCCCGCCAGTACTGGCGGGACTCGCCGAGGTGGGGAACGTAGGGGTGTGCGGGTTTCGAGGCAGGCATGACCTCAGCCTAGAGCGCAGCGTCTTTCGACCCGTTTGTCTAGGGGCCCTCCTCGATCGGGACGAGGACGACGTCGAGTTCGAGGGTGACCTCCTCCGAGACGTTCGCCACGAGGGGGACCGATGGGATGTTGAGGTCCCAGTCCGAGCGGTCGACGAGGGCACGCCCCGACACCCTGATCGTGTCCCCGTCCTGGGCTGCCTCCACCTCGAACACCACGGGGTTGGCGACGTCGCGGATCACGAGGGAACCCGAGACGGTGTCCGGTGTTGCCGACTCGATCACGAACGTGATCTCGGGGTGATCGGACACGTCGAGGATGAACCGATCGATCGCACCATCACGGCGGTCCTCGTCCGTCACGAACCCGCCCGCCGCGATGATCACGGTCGCGGGTGCCAAGAGCTCGAACGACGTCACATCGAGGAGGAACTCACCCGCCAGGCCGGTGTTCCTCCCGACGACCGTCTGACGCGAACCCCTGAGTTCCTCTTCGACGACGAACCGCACCTCGGAACCGGCGCCGAACCCGTAGAGCCGTTCCCCTCCGACCTCCGTGGCCTCGGTGGCCTCGGTCGCCTCGGTGGCCTCGGGAACCTCGGTGGCCTCGGTGGCCTCGGTGTCGGCCGGCAGTGGGTCGACCGCCTGGCCGATGGTGGACGGTGGTGGGGCGGCGTCGCCACACGCCGCGAGGACGAGGGCGAGGCCGACGGCGACGAGGAGTGATCGCATGACGGCGGACCCTAGGACGTACGCGCCTCTACCGGAGGGGAGCCCCTTCAGTCGAACTTGGCCCTGAGGTGGTCGACGAGCCGGTCGATCGAGACGCGATCCTGGGCCATCGTGTCCCGGTCGCGCACCGTCACCGCGCGATCGTCGAGGGTGTCGAAGTCGACGGTGACGCAGTACGGCGTCCCGATCTCGTCCTGGCGCCGGTAGCGGCGGCCGATGGACTGGGTCTCGTCGTACTCCACCATGAAGTGGGGCCGCAGAGCATCGGCGATCGGCCGGGCGTCCTCGTCCAGCTTGCGCGACAACGGCAGCACGGCCACCTGGTACGGGGCCAGGCGAGGATCAAGGCGCAGCACCACCCGGGTTTCGCCATCGACCTCCTCTTCGTCGTACGCATCGATCAGGAAGGCGTAGGCGGTGCGGGTGGCACCGGCGGCCGGCTCGATGACATGGGGGAAGAAGCGGGAGTCGGCCTCCTGGTCGAAGTAGCGGAGGTCCTGGCCGGAGTGTTCGGCGTGTTGCCGCAGGTCGAAGTCGGCCCGGTTGGCGATTCCCTCCAGCTCGTCCCAACCCCACGGGAACCGGTACTCGACGTCGACCGTTCCCGCCGAGTAGTGCGACAGCTCGTCGGCCCCGTGCGACCTGATGCGAAGGTGATCGGCATCCAACCCGAGGCCGACGTACCAGGCATGGCGCTCCTTCACCCAGTACTCGAACCACTCCGCTGCTTCCTCGGGGCGACAGAAGTACTCCATCTCCATCTGCTCGAACTCACGCGTCCGGAAGACGAACTGCCCAGGGGTGATCTCGTTGCGGAACGACTTGCCGAGCTGGGCCACCCCGAACGGCAGCTTCAGGCGCTGGGACCGGCGGACGTTCTCGTAGTTGATGAAGATGCCCTGGGCCGTCTCGGGCCTGAGGTAGACCATGTTCTCGGCCGCTTCGACCGGCCCCATGTGGGTTCGGAACATGAGGTTGAAGTCCCGAGCTTCGGTGAACTGGCCGCGTTCACCACAGGTCGGACACTGGTCGGGGTCCTCGAGCTTGTCGAGGCGGTGGCGCGACTTGCAGTTCAGGCAGTCCACGAGCGGGTCGGTGAACACCGCTTCGTGGCCGGAGGCCTGCCACACCTGACGGGACTGGAGGATGGCCGAGTCGAGCCCGACGATATCCCCCCGCAACTGCACCATCGACCGCCACCACTGCTCCTTGACGTTCTTGAGGAGCAGGGCACCCAATGGCCCGTAGTCGTAGGCGGACCGCAGTCCACCGTAGATCTCCGACGACGGGAAGACGAAGCCACGGCGCTTCGAGAGCGAAACGATGGTGTCGAAGTCTGCAGGCATGGTGGTCTCGTTGGTGGGTGATCGGTGAGTTTGGCAGGGAGCGGCCGGTTATCGCGATCTGCCGCGCCTAGGCCCGCCCGAACCGCCGGTCCCGACCCTGGAACTCGACGATGGCATCGATGAGGGACTGCGCCCCGAAGTCGGGCCACAAGGTCTCGACGAAGAGCAGCTCGGCGTAGGCGGCCTGCCATGGCAGGAAGTTGGACGTCCGCATCTCCCCCGACGTCCTGATGAGCAGGTCCACCCCGGGCATGTCGGGGATGTGGAGCGCACCGGCCACGGTCTCCTCGGTGATCGTGGCCGGATCGAGGTCGCCGGCGGCCACCGCTCGGGCGATCCGCCGGACGGCCGACGTCAGCTCTGCCCGGCCCCCGTAGTTGAAGGCGAAGACGAGGTGAAGTGTGTCGTTTCCCCTGGTCAGTTCGTCGGCTTCCGCCATGTGTCGGTGGTTGCGGGCAGGGATCCTCGGGTCGTCCATCTCCCCGGTGAACCGCATCCGAACACCCTTGGCGTGGAGTTCGTCGCGGCGCCGGGTGAGGAGGTCCTCGTGGAAGAACATGAGGAACTCGACCTCCGCCGGGTCCCGGCTCCAGTTCTCCGTCGAGAACGTGTAGGCGGTGAGCCAGCGAACGCCGGCCGCCAGCGCGCCCTCCACCGTGGAGAAGAGCGCTGCTTCGCCGGCAGCGTGGCCCGCGGTTCGCTCCAGGCCCCGAGCTGCAGCCCACCGCCCGTTGCCGTCCATGATCACGCCGACGTGGGTTGGGACCCGAGAGCGGTCGATGCCCGACGTGTCGAGTTCAGGCATCGGCCGGCGCCATCGAGCGGAGACGGCGATCGAGGTGGGCTTCCAGGAACCGCCGCATAAGGGCGAGACCTGCATCCGACTCGGGGGAAGGGTCGGTGCCGGCCGGGTCGGTGCGCACGGCCACGAGGTGGGTCAGGACCCCGGTGGGGATGTCGATTGCCCCGGCTGGGGCACAGGCCGGGCACACGGCCCCTCCAGCCGGGATGGAGAAACGCAGAGCCTCGTGGGAGCCGCACCCGCCGCAGGACTCGAGGGCAGGGGTGAGCCCGAGATGGTCGGCGACACGAAGGAAGAAGAGGGAGAGCAGGTCGGGACCCCGCATCCCCTGGTCGACGGCCGCCAACGCACGGCGAAACAGGGTGTAGAGGCCCTGCGAGGGCTCCCCTTCGAACACGACCTGGTCGATGATCTCGGCCATGACCCCGGCGATGGCAATCGCATCGAGGTCCTGGCGGAGCCGCGGGTGGGCCTCGACCACGTCGACCTGGGTGATGGTGTCGAGGTCCCGACCCTCGTAGAGCACCACTTGGACGACGGTGAACGGTTCGAGCCGGCCCCCGAACCGAGAGGTGGTCTTTCGAACGCCCTTGGCCACGCACCGCACCTTGCCCCGGTCCGGGGTGACGAGCACCACGATCTTGTGGGAATCACCGAAGGAGTAGGTGCGCAGGACGATGCCCTGCCCGTGCCGAATGGCCATCACCATGAGCGTAGTGCCGAGTACCCGCCGATCCGGGCAGCGCGGCCCGATCAGGAGTGATCGGCGGGCTCCCCTTCGGACCCGAGCTCTTCGATGAGGGCGACGAGCATGGTGTCGGCGTTCGTCAGCCCGTGGGCACCGGGGGATGAGATCGTCACGGTGACGCCGGTCTCGTTGATGTCCAGGTCCGGACGATGCCCGGTGGTCTCGGCGGCCGCTGCCACCTCGGCCACGAACTCCACGGCTTCCATGAGGCCGGGGAACTCGAAGGTGCGACGGAGGGCGGTGCCCTCGACCACCGACCACCCACCCCGCTCGAGGAGGAAGAACGCGACCTGCGTCTCGCTGAGGAGCACGGTCTCCTGTGACTGGTTCAGTCCCATGGGTCATCCCGGTTATCGGCCCCTCCGGCGCGGTTCTGAAGGTCGGGTGAGGGCTCCGAGGGCACCCCGACCCCCTCTCCGGCTCGGATTCGTTTCGCCGCAGGGACCCTCGTGCCCCGCATCCGATCCTCGATCCACGGGCCGGCAGCGGAGAGGCCGACCGCGGCGACGACGGCCACGCCCCCAACCACCCGAATCGTCGTCGCCAGTGGCGCGGCCATGTGCATGGCGTCGTACCGATGGAGGAGAACCGCCCAGTCGTGGTCCCCTCCGATCAGGTGCAGGCGCTCGAAGGGCGCGTCGGCGACGTAGACCGAGACGTCCCACAGGCTGGCGCCGGTCCACGCCCCCAGCAGCGTTGCCGCCGCCAGGTCTCGTCGCAGGAGCCAGAAGTACAGCCCGAGGCCGAGGGGAACGACCACTTGGACGACGGACCCCGCCGCGAAGTGCACGGTCTCCCCGGCCCACACGAAGAGAAGATGGCCGAGCTCGTGCATCCCGAAGTCGAAGTGGCCGAGCAGCGGTACCCGTGACTGCCGCACGAACGGGAAGAACCCGATGAGGGCGCAACCCACCATCGAACCGACGTACTTGAGCGTCACCCGATCCATGCGACGGTTATCGACCGGTCTCGACCCCACCTGATCCGTTTGGGGTCGTTTCGCCGCGATGTGTCCACACCGAGACCCCACCACCGGGGTGGAGGAGGCCGCCCGCTCCGCCACGCTGTGGTCGTGAGGCGGGGTCCGTAGCCTCTGCGGGGATGGGAACACGGAGCCGTCCGGCCAGCGCATTCCGCTCCGCGGCCGTCCCCGGCTGGGGCCAGTGGACGCAGGGCAGACGCCGGCCGGGGCTCATCTTCCTCGCTGCGGTCGGCGTACCCCTCATGGCGGTCGTGTGGCTGGCGGCCACCCGACCGACGCTGGCCGCCTCCTGGCTCCTCCGACCCGGAGCTCTCTTCGGGCTGCTCATGCTCAACCTCGTCATCCTCGGCGTCCGCAGCTGGTCCGTGTGGGACGCGTGGGAGGGGGCGGTGCGCCCGGCACACGGGGCGTGGCTGGCGGTCGCCGTCGCCATGACCGCCCTCCCCCACCTGGGGGTGGGATGGCTGCAGGTGCGAACGATCCAGGCACTGGAGACCGTGTTCGTCGTGCCCAGTGGATCGGCGCCGTCGACGATCGTCCCCACCCCGACGGGGACACGGCCCCCACCCACGCCGAGCGCCACCGACCCGGCCGAGGCTCCGGCCACCACCCCGCCTCCCACCCCGGCCCCGTCCGAGCTTCCTCCCTGGGGGGAGCATCTCACCGTCCTCCTCCTCGGTAGCGACGCCGGGCCGGACCGAACCGGGACGAGGACCGACGCCATGCTCGTGCTCAACGTGGTGTGGGACACCGCGGACATGGCCCTGTTTTCGCTGCCCCGCAACCTGCGGGGGTTCCCCTTCGCGGAAGTCCCGGACTTCGCCGACATCCTCAACGCCGTCTACCAGCAGGGCGAGGCGCTCCCCGACCTGTTCGGCGGCCCCGACCCGGGGGCGGCGGCCGTCGTCTCGGTCGCCGAACAGATGACCGGCCTCGACATCGACTACTTCGCCGTGCTCGACTTCTACGCCTTCGTGTCGGTGGTGAACGCCCTCGGGGGCGTCACCGTCGACGTCCCGTACGAGATCTCCTACCCCGCCTATCGGCTGGAAGATGGGTCCTACATCTCCATCACGCTCCCCCCGGGGGTGCAACGGCTCGACGGGGACGAGGCCCTGGCGTTCGTGCGGAGCCGCAAGACCGGGAGCGACTACGGGCGCATGGAGCGGCAACGCTGCCTCGTCTCGGCGCTCATTTCCCAAGCCGAGATGTCCAGACTCCTCGTTGGACTGCCCGGGCTCATCTCCACGTTCGAAGACCGGGTCACCACCGACATCCCGCTCGTCGTTCTCCCCGAGATGCTCACCCTCGTGGCACGCACCGAGGTCGACACGGCCGCCGTGGTGGCGTTCGGACCTCCCTTGTGGCATCGGGGCTGGATCGACGGCGGCTGGCCGGTGCCGGATGTCGACAAGATCCGAGCCGCCACCGCCCGGGTGCTCGCCGGCGACACGTCCGTCCTCGGCAACGCGTCGGTGTCCGAGGCCGGGCCGGCCTGCGGCCTCCCGGAGAGCTGAACCTCGCGCATCCGTTTTGGGGTCATCTCAACCGACATATGACCGCCACACGACCCCAAAACGATGATTCGGTCCCTGCTGGTCCGCCCTACGCGAAGCCGAATCGATCAAACAGGTCCGGGCGCTCCTGCCAGTCCTTCTCGACGACCGCCCGCAGGTCCAGGTAGACACTCGTGCCGAATCGGCGCTCCAGTTCCTCCCTGGCCTCCTGACCACAGCGGCGAATGAGTTCGCCCTTTCTCCCGATCACGATCCCCCGCTGGGACTCGCGTTCCACGATGAGGGCTGCGTTGACGTACAGCGTCCCGTTGTCCCGGGTCTCGAGGTCCCGCACGTCGACCACGAGCGAGTGCGGGAGCTCTTCCCGCAATCGGTCGAGGTACTTCTCCCTGATGATCTCCCTGATCATGAACACATCGGGCTGGTCGCTCACCATCCCCGGCGGGAAGTAGGGCGGCCCGTCCGGGAGCCGTGACAGCACTTCCTGGGCCACGACCCCGACCCCTTCCCCGTCAAGCGCCGACACGGGGACGTACGCCGCGAACTCCCATGCCCCGGCTTCGCCCAGCATCTGGGTGAGTTGGGCGGCCGAGGCCTCGTCCTTCTTGTTGACGGCCACGACGACCGGCACGGCCGATTCCGCCAGCCGGGCGGCCACCCGCCCATCCCCGGGCCCGATTCGGGCGGTGGCGTCGAGCACGAAGAGCGCGACATCGGCGTCCGAGACCGAACGGTCCACGAGTGTGTTGAGGTGCTCGCCGAGCGCGGTCCGCGGCTTGTGGAGCCCGGGCGTGTCGACGAACACCGCTTGGACCTCGGGCTCCCCCGTCGGTGGAACCGTGAGCACACCTCGGATGGTGTTGCGCGTCGTTTGGGGTCGCGACGACGTGATGGCCACCTTGGTCCCGACGAGGGCGTTCACGAGGGTCGACTTGCCCACGTTGGGGCGGCCGACGACGGCCACGAAACCCGACCGCATCACTCCGCCTCTGCGTCGTCGCCCGGCGGCAGCTGTTCGACCCTGACCTCGGCGATCCGGCGTCCTTGGACGCGTACGGTCCGGAACTCGTGCCCGGCCTCCTCGAACACCTCACCCACCTTGGGCACCCGCCCCGCCAGGCCTAGGACGAGACCTCCCACCGTGTCCCACTCCTCGGACGGCAGCTCGACGCCGAGCATCTCGGCCAGGTCCTCCACCGGGAGCCGGGCGTCGACGAGGAGCGCGCCACTGGCGTCGGCTCGGACGAGCTCCTCCGACTCGTCGAACTCGTCTTCGATCTCGCCGACGAGTTCCTCGAGGAGGTCTTCGATCGTCACGAGCCCGGCCGTGCCCCCGTACTCGTCGACGACGATCGCCATGTGGTTCTTGCGCGCCTGCATGGTGCGCAGCAGGTCGGACACCCGGGTCGTCTCGGGAACGAAGAAGGCAGGGCGCATGAACTCGGTGATGGGGACACCCGCCCTTCCTTGGTCGGTCAGGCGCAGAAAGTCCCGGGCGAACACCGTGCCAATGATGTCGTCGGCCCCGGTCCCGATCACCGGGACCCGGCTCAGCCCCATCTCTACGAACACGTCGAGGGCATCGTCGGACGTCGCCGAGCTGGGAATGCTCACGAGGTCGGTGCGGGGAATCATGACCTCCCGGACCAGGGTCTCGGAGAACTCCAGGACGGAGCTGATGAGTTCGCGCTCCTCGCGCTCGCGCTCTTCGTCCTCGTCGTCCACCTCGTCGTCGGCTTCCTCCTCGTCGTCCATGTCCGCAACCCAGTCGTCGGCGGCCGCTCCCAACCGGACCGCCTTCTCCAGCATCCACGACAGCCGGTAGGCCAGTGTCCGCGGTCGGGCCCGGCCCAATCCGCGGGGGATGACATCGCCCACGATGAGCACGGCCACCCACAGGCCGACGAGGGCCGCGGCCAAGGCCCCACCGGTGAGGATCCCGGACAGCGCCCACGCCCCGGCGGCCACGGTGCCGATGACGAGTGCAGCGCTCACCACCGACGTGGCGGGCTGCAGGTGCACCCGCTGGGCGAGCAGCATCGCGACCTTGGCCGCCTGCGAGTCGCCCTCGGCGGCATCGTGGAGGGCGTCGGCCCGCGACGTGCGCAGCAACGACGCACTGGCGGCTCTCAGGAGCCCCGCCAGGATGACGAGGACCGCGCTGAGGGCGGCGGCCACGATCGTCATGGGCGGACCTTCCCCACCGACGCCAGGATCTCGGCCTCGCGGCGCTCCATGCGCTCGGCCTGTTCGTCATCCGCGTGGTCCCATCCCATGAGGTGAAGCATGCCATGCACGACCATGAGCGCCAGCTCGTCGTGGAAGGCGACCCCACGCTCTTCGGCCTGTAGCCGCACGTAGGAGGGGGCGATCACGATGTCGCCCAGCAGCAGCGGCGGATCGCCCGGCGACGGCGTCGGGGCCTCGCCGGGTGTCAGGTCCTCGAGCGGGAACGCCAGCACGTCGGTCGCCCCAGCTCGCCCCATGAATCGTTCGTTGTAGCCCTCCATCGTCATCTCGTCCACGAGGAGCAGGGTCACCTCGACGCCCTCCGGGTAGCCCTCGTCCGCCAGCACTGCCGTCGCCAGGGCCCGGACCTCATGGGTGGGCACGGCGACGTCCTGCTCGTCCGCGACGAAGACGGTCATTCGGAGGACGCGACGTCACCGTCGTGTCGTTCCCGCATCTGGTCGGGGTGGAGCTCGATGACGTGTCCCCGCGTGTCGGGCTCCGGGGGGGCGGCCAGCGGTGTCGCTTCTGCCTCCGGAGGCAGCTCCGGGAAGTTCGGATACGGGATTCGATGGTGGTAGTGGCCGACAAGGGCCTCGGTGAAGGCCTCCTTCACCGAGGTGAGCTGTCCGAGCGTGAGGGCGCTCTCGGACAGCTGACCGTCCCGGACCTTCTCCCCGACGATCTGTTCGACGACCTCAGCGATCCGTTCCGGGGTCGGGTCCTCGGCGGTGAACACGGCCCGCGTCGCCCCTTCGAGGGCGTCGGCCAACATGAGGATCGCCATCTCCTTGCTGCGGGGCTTGTGCCCGATGTGCCTGAAGTCCTCGACGTCGACGTTCTCGGCACCGTACCGCTCGCGGGCGGTCTCGTAGAAGTAGCGCATGATGCCGTCCCCGTGGTGGGCGAGGATGCCCTCGGCCACCTCGGTCGGCACGCCGTATTCCCGAGCCAGCCGCATCCCGTCGGTGACGTGGTTGCGGATGATCTTGGCCGACTCCTCGGGTGTGAGCTGGTCGTGGGGATTCGTGACCCCGAACTGGTTCTCGATGAAGTAGATCGGTGCCTCGGTCTTGCCGAGGTCGTGGTAGTAGGCCGCGGCCCGTGCGAGCAAGGGGTTGGCCCCGATGGCGCGGGCCGCCCGATCGGCGAGGGTGCCCACCATGAGGGAGTGGTTGAACGAGCCCCAGGCTTTCTCCTGCAGGAGTTGAAGGGCCCGGTGGTTGCGGTCCACCAACTCGAGGAGCCGCAGGGACGTCGTGATGTCGAAGATCCCTTGGAGGATCTCCACGAGGAAGATGCCGATGACTGATGAGATCCAGCCGACGACCGCCGCCAGCCCGGTGGCGAGAATGACGTCCTCGAGGCCGCCGCCGGCGCCCGGAGCGAGGAAGTACCAGGAGGTGGCGAACGCGATGACGGCCGATGCCACCCCGGTCGTGACGATCGCCCGTCGTTGGTCGGCGTTGTTCGAGATCGCCGATACGAGGGGCACGGGCGCCACGGTCGCCAAGGCAGCGTAGATGACCGATCCAGTGTCCCCGAAGACGACCCCGGCCATCGTCCCTATGGCCAGCGAAGCGAGCACGGCGATCCGGGCGTCGAACACGATCGAGATCATGAACCCGAACCCAGCCGCGGGGAGGGCGTAGCCGATGACTCCTTCGAGCGCCGGGAGGGCGTCCGACGCCAGCTCGATGCCCCGGGTGGCGAGGCCCGCCAGCACGAGGATGAGTCCCAGGAGGGACACCCGCCGATCCGACGCCCAGAAGCCGGGCCGGAACCTGGCCAGGTACACGAACAGCATGAGGACGAGCACCGAGGCCAGCAGGGCGAGGGCCCCGTACCCGACCGGGTCCGGTCGGTTGAGGCCGAGGGTTGCCACCGCGTCGCGGGCCGGCTGGGTGATCTCCTCGCCCACCCCGATGATCACCTCGCCGGCTCGGTACGACACTTCGACGTCTGCCACTTCGCCGGCAACTCGGGCCTGCTCCTCGAGAAGGGCCTCGGGGTCTTCGACGACGTTGGCTTCGAGGAACACCCCGGCCAGGTCGGCCGCGGCCAGTTCAGCCGCCTCGTCCCGCTGTCCGTTGATGATGACGACGGGCGGACTCTGGGTCATTCGTACCCTGACGTCGCGCAGGCCCGCCTGGGAGATCCCGGCGTCGAGCGCGTCCCCAGCCTCGTCGAGGGCCTTGAGCTCGATCTGACTGAGCTGCGGGGCGCGGGCCTGGGCGGCCAGGATGACGTCGTTGCGGGCCAGGTCGACGAGCGTTCCGATCGTGGCCAGGTCGAGGTCGGGGTAGGAGGCGATGAGGGCGTCGACGACGGCGTCCCTGTCGACGTAGTTGGGCTTGAACGCCACGGGAGCCACGACGAGGTCCTTCGACACGTCCTGGTACCTCTGATAGCGGTTGCCGGACGACACGATGATCGAATCGGGAAGACTCGGGTCTTCCAGGTCGACGAGGACGATGACGTCGCCTCCGACCGCTACGTCGACGGCGACGAACGAACCGTCGATGTCGGTGCTGACGAGGTGGCGGGATCCATCCGAACCCACGACGAGCACATCGGTGCCGAGAAGGGGGACGTCGACCGTTTCCTCGAACATGAGGTCGTCGTTGACGTCGAGGAACACCCGACCGGTCACCGAGCGCAAGAGAGGCGGCTCGGGCGGTTCGGTGCCTTCCACGGTGGTTGTCGGGGAGGTCGCCGCCGGCAAGGGCTCGGCCGGGAGATCGGGGATCGGGGGCAGGATGGGATCCTCGGCCACGACGAGCGACTCGACCTCGTCGAACACCTCCGAGATCCGCGTTCGCACGAGCCCCTCGACCTCCTCGAGGAACTGGAGCTGGGGTCCCACGGCTGCCGCCGCTTCCTCGCGCGCCAGCTCGGTGGCGGCTTCGTCGACGACGGTGACCCGCTTGTCGGCGACGAACTCGACGAGCGACACCTCGCCGGCGTCGAGCGTGACCCCGGCCTTGCCCTGGCCGACCGCCAGGGCCCCGAAGAGCACCCCGGCCGTCATCAGGAACAGGAGGACCCGTCGCAGGAGAAAGCCGCGGTCAGGCATCGGCGCCCTTCTTTCGAGACGCCTCGAAGTGCTCGTACGCCGACACGATGCGGGCGACGATCCGTGCCCGGACGACGTCCCGGCCGGTCAGCTGCACGAACGCGACGTCCTCGACACCTTCGAGGATCCCCATGACCACCCGCAGGCCCGAGCGGTTGCCGGTTGGGAGGTCGACCTGGGTGACGTCGCCGGTCACGACCATCTTGGAGTTGAAGCCGAGGCGGGTGAGGAACATCTTCATCTGCTCAGGGCTCGTGTTCTGGGCCTCGTCGAGAATGACGAACGCATCGTTGAGGGTGCGCCCCCGCATGTAGGCGAGGGGCGCGATCTCGATCGTCCCCTGGGTCAGGTACTCGCGGGTCTGTTCGGGACCGATGAAGTCGTAAAGCGCGTCGTAGAGGGGCCTGAGGTACGGGTCGATCTTGGCGGCAAGGTCGCCCGGGAGGAACCCGAGCCGCTCCCCGGCCTCCACCGCGGGGCGGGTGAGGAGGATGCGGCGCACCTGCCCACTGCGCAGGGCCTCGACGGCCGCTGCCACCGCCAGGTAGGTCTTGCCGGTACCCGCCGGGCCGATCCCGAAGGTCACCGCGTGACCGGCGATCGTGTCCATGTAGTGACGCTGGCCGGCGGTCTTGGGACGCACGATGCGACCGCCGGACACGATGATGCCTCCCGACAGCACGTCCGACGGGCGAGCGATCCCGTCTTCGATCATGGCGATGACCCGCTGCACCCGGTCGCCGTCGAGCGGCTGGCCACCATCTGCGATCGTGATGAGCTCGTTGAGGACCGTGTGGGCGCGTTGGGTCGACTCGGTTTCGCCCGACAGCATCACATGGGTGCCACGAGCGACGATCCGAGTGGAGGGAAAGGCAGCTTCGATCCGGCGGAGGTTGCTGTCATGCTGCCCGAGCAGCTCCAGCATCACTCCCTCATCCGGGACCTGTACCTCGAGATCGAGAATCGATGTCTCCAACGACATGGGTGGGGGTTCGGTCAGTATACGGGGGGAGGCGGGTTCGGCCACCCCCCAAGATGACCAGGGGTCACGCAGCCGGGTCCTTCGCCCGGGCGCGATAGGCTCCGGGGATGGCCACGCTGTTCACCGCCATCATCGACGGGGACCTCCCCGGCCGCTTCGTGTGGGAGGACGAGTTGGTCGTGGGCTTCCTCACCATCGCCCCCATCAGCACCGGACACACGCTGGTTGTTCCTCGCCTGGAGATCGACCACTGGCTCGACGCCGAACGTGGCCTCGTGGCCCATGCGGTCGACGTGGCGCAGTCGATCGGCACTGCGATCATGCAGGCCTTCCGACCAGACCGTATCGCCCTGCTCGTGGCCGGGTTCGAGGTCCCCCACATGCACGTCCACGTGTTGGGTGCGGCCTCGGAACGGGAACTGACCTTTGCCAACGCCAAGCCCGACACCCCACCGGCTGAGCTCGATGCGGCCCAACAGCGGATCCGGGCGGCGCTCGTCGACCTCGGCCACTCGGACTCGATTCCCGACCGGTGATCTCAGGTGGAGATGACGGGGGTCAGGATCTCGCTCAGGGACTCCTGGTCATCCTCCAGCATCCTGCCAAGCACCTCCAGGTCACTGGAGCGGATCGTCAGCACCCGGCCGTTGAAGTCCTGGCGCATGATCTGGATTGCTCGGATGAACCGCTCCACGAGGACCGCGTTCGGGCTCGTGGAGGCATCGAGTGCCGTGAGGTCGATGACGACACTGCGGGCGCCGTGCGTCGGTTCGCCAGCCCCGGGGGAACGCCCCGATTGGGGCAGCAGTTGGTCCACAGGGACGCCGTAGAAACTCGCCAGGCGCTGCATGCGAGGGAGTGACAGGGACCGTTCGCCGCGTTCGTAGGCGCCGACCACCGACGCCTTGAACTCCTGGTCGGAGAGCTCCTCGACCTGCTGGAGCGACATGCCCTTCTGGCCGCGAATGGCACGAAGGCGCCGTCCCACTGTCTCGTTGTACGAATCGGACACTGCTACCTCCACGCGAGCCCCGCCTGCCCGATGATGCTACCACTCCACGTGTGACCAATCAACACTCTCGGTGGGGGTGCATTCCGTCGATCACAGGGACCTCACCCTCACCAGCCCGGCCCCGAGAACGGCGGCGGTTTCGGTGCGAAGGACCGTCCCGGCGAGGCGCAGGCGGGGGATCCCGGCGGGCAGCTCGGCGGGAGAGAAGCCGCCCTCGGGGCCGACGACCAGCAGGCACGGGGCCGTGGGTGTGGCGTCGGTCCCCGACCCGTCGAGGACGTGGACGGCCAGCTCGGACGCCCGGACGTCGGCCCAGGTGGCCGCCCGGAAGGTGGGGAGCCACGCTCCTCGTGATTGCTCGAGCCCAGCCGTCGCCCACGCCGCCACCCTGTCGGGTCGGGGAGGCGGAGCCTGGGAGAACGCCGTCTTCAACCACCACACCTCGGTGACCGCCACCTCGGTGAGCTTCTCGACGAGGAACCTCATCCGATCCTTGGAACGGAGGGGGGCCACGGCCACGACCACGCGTGGCAGGCGATCCGACCATGCCTCGGTGCCCCTTTCCACCACTGCCCCCGACAGCGTCCCGGCGCCCCAGGTGCCGGCGCCGTCGGTGTACTCCACCGGGTCGCCGGCGCGGAGTCGCAGCACCTGCCCGAGGTGGTTGGCCTGGACCCGATCGAGCGTGATGGCGGCCTCGTCCCACGGTCCCGGAAGATGGAGCCAGGGGACGTGCCCCATCAGAAGAAGCGTCGCTTCCTGGCCTCGGCCGGTTCCTCGTCGACGAGCTGCGCGTAGGAGCGAAGGGCGTCGGCCTGCTCATCGGTGAGGGAGGTGGGCACGCGAACCGCCACCTCGACGAGGAGGTCCCCCCTCCCCCGCCGTCCCACCCGTGACATCCCTTGGCCGGCCAGGCGGATCACCGTGCCCGGCTGGGTGCCCGCCTCGAGCGTGATGTCCTTGTCACCTCCGTCGATGAGGGGCACGTCGATCACCGTCCCCAGTGCGGCCTCGGCGATCCCGATCCCGACGCGATGCACGAGATGGGAACCCTCACGCTCCCAGCGTTCGTCGGGACGGACATGGACCTCGACGTAGAGGTCGCCCGGGGTGCCGCTTCGACCCCCCGACTCCCCGGTACCCGAAAGACGAAGTCGGGTCCCGGTGTCGACGCCCGCCGGGATGTCGACGTTGAGCACCCGCCGCCCCCGGGTGGCACCCGCCCCCCGACAGGCCGGACACGGATCCGGGATGACCTGCCCGGACCCCCCGCACGGCGCGCACTCGACCATCTGCATGACCTGACCGAAGACCGAGGCGCGAGCCGTCCTGATGACCCCGTTCCCCTGGCAGGTGGAGCAGGTCTCCGCATGGCCGCCCTCGGCCACGCCTCGTCCGTGGCAGGACTCGCACGTGACCATGCCATCGAACGAGACTTCCCGGGTGACCCCCTCGAACGCCTCCACCAGGTCGATCTCTGCTGCCACGAGGACGTCACGGCCTCGCCGGCGGGCGGTGGTCCGTCCCGCCGTACCGAACAGCCCCGAGTCACCGAACACGGAGCGGAGCAGATCGTCGAGTGTGCCCCCGAACAGGTTCGAGAAGTCGATCGTGTCACCCCGGTCGTACCTGGCTCTCTTGTCAGGGTCGCTGAGGACCTCATAGGCCTCGGCGACCTCCCGGAATCGGCCCTCGGCGGCGGGGTCATCGGGATTGGCGTCGGGGTGGGTGTCGCGGGCGAGGCGACGGAAGGCGCGTTTGATCTCCTCGGGGGAGGCCTCCCGGCTCACGCCGAGGATGTCGTAGTAGTTCTTCATGGCTCGACTTTGGATGGCCAAGGGAGGATAGGGACGAAGCGTCGCCACCGGGATCGGGGGCCACGGGCCTGTAGGCTCAGACGATGATCACCGATCGGCAGGCACAGATCCTGGCGACGCTCGTCGAGGAGTACATCCGGACCGGTGAACCGGTCAGCTCGACAGCCATCCTCGAGCGGTCGCGGCTGGGGGTGTCGCCTGCGACGGTTCGCAACGACCTCGCTGACCTCGACCGCGACGGCTACGCCCACCAGCCCCACACGTCGGCGGGGAGGGTGCCCTCGGCCGCTGCCTACCGCTACTACGTCGACCACCTCGGACCGTCACGGCTCCGCTCCCCGACCAAGGTGCGGATCCACGAGTTCTTCGCGGGGGTCCACACGGAGCTCAACCGCCTCCTCAAGGCGACGACGGCTCTGCTGTCCGACGTGACCCACTACCCGGCCGTCGTCCTCGGTCCCGGACTGGCGGGGGACGCCACGAAGGCCATCCACCTCGTCCACCTCGCCCCGCGCAGCCTGCTGCTCATCCTCGTGAGCGAACTCGGCCAGGTGAGCCAGCAGGTCGTCGCCCTCGAGCATCCGGTCGAGTCCACCGACGTGCGCAGGGCCGAAGACGTGCTCGGGGGGCTGCTCGAGCGGGGCGAACTCGGCGACGGTGAGGAGGACTCCCTGCCCCCGGAGATCCGCTCGGTCGTCGAGCGAACGTGGGCGGCCGCCGAGCGGGCCGAAGCCGGCGACCGGCGGCTCTACGTCGGTGGGACGTCGCAACTCGGTTCGGTGTGGGCCGACATCAGCTCGGTGAACCGCATCCTCGAGATCCTCGAACGTGAAGCGATGCTGCTCCGGATCCTCGCCCGGGCCAGCGCCGGGACCCTCATCCAGATCGGTGAGGAGTTCCCGGGTGGAGGCGACATGGCGGTCGTCTCGTCCACCTACGGCGTCACCGACGGTCCAACCGGTGCGGTGGGCGTCATCGGCCCCATGCGGATGGACTATCGCCGAACGATCTCGGTCGTCGAGGAGGTGAGTGAGGTCCTCGCCGGGCTCCTGGGCGCCGATCCTACGGACCACTGACCCGGGGCAGGGCCACGACCTCGCGGATCACGGCGTCGGTGAGCAGCGGCCGTTCGACCCGAAGCACCCCGGCCTCGTGCGACACGATCCCCATGGCAACGAACCGGCGCCCGGCGTCCGAGGCCAGGAACGCCCGACCCCCCTGCCCGGCGGCGACGCCCGTCCGGAGCCTGAGACCGAGCATGAGGCGTTCCAGTTCGACATCCCATTCGCTCATCCTCTCCTCGCCTTGGCGGGGAGAGTCACCGGCTTCCACCCGGGAGAGGTACGCATCCAGGGCGCGGACATTCCGGAACCGAACACCGTCCCGGTAGCCGTGGGCACCGAGCCCGTAGGCGAGGTACGACCGATTCGCCCAGACGTCCAGGTTGTACCGGCACTCATGACCGGGCTGGGCGTGGTTCGACACCTCGTAGTGGCCGTAGCCCGCCGCATCCAACACCCGGACGGCCATCTCGAAGCGGTCGGCCTGTACGTCCTCGTCCGGGGCCGGTGCCCCGCCCGCGATCGCCCGGGACAGCGCCGTGCCCCGCTCGACGGTGAGCATGTACGTCGAGACGTGGTGGGGTCCGGCCGCCACCACCCTCGCCAGCGTCTCCTGCCAGGAGGCGGCCGACTCGGCCGGGTGCCCGAAGATGAGGTCGACGTTGACCGAGTGCATGAGGTCGAGGGCAGCGTCGACCGCTCGGAGGACGTCGTCGGGTTCGTGCACCCTGCCCAGGGCATCCAGCACCACCGGGTCGAGCGATTGGGCCCCAATCGACAGGCGGGTCACGCCGGTCCCGGCCAGGTCCCGGACTGCGTGTGCGCCGAGGTCCTCGGGGTTGCTCTCCAGGCTGATCTCGACGTCTGAGGCCATGCCGTGTCGCTCCGCGAGGGCGCCGAGGATTCGACCGATGAGCCGGGGGGAAACGGAGGACGGGGTCCCGCCCCCGATGAACACGGCCTCGAGGGGCCGCGCCGGTGAGTCCGCCCTGATCTCGCGCTCGACGGCGGCGCAGTACCGCTCGGCGTCCCGGTTCCGCCCGGCCACGACCGCGAAGTCGCAGTACGGGCAGACGCGGGCGCAGAACGGGACGTGGACGTAACAGGCTCGTGGCGCCTGGACGCTCACTGGTCCTCGTCGACCCGCAGGGCCGCCACGAAGGCGTCCTGGGGCACCTCCACGCTCCCAACCATCTTCATCCGCTTCTTGCCCTCCTTCTGTCGTTGGAGGAGCTTCTTCTTGCGGCTGATGTCACCGCCGTAGCACTTGGCGGTCACGTCCTTGCGGCGGGCCTTGACGGTCTCCCGGGCGATGATGCGGCTCCCGATACTGGCCTGGATGGCGATGTCGAACAGTTGCCTGGGAATGAGCTCGCGCAGCTTCTCTGTCATGCTTCGCCCATACACGTAGGCCTTGTCCTTGTGGGCAATGGCCGAGAACGCGTCGACTGGCTCGCCGGCCAGCAGAATGTCGACCTTCACGAGATCCGACTCCCGGTAGTCGTCGGGTTCGTAGTCGAGTGAGGCGAAACCGCGGGTTCGCGACTTGAGCGTGTCGAAGAAGTCGAACACGATCTCGGCCAGGGGAACGTGGTAGGTCAACTCGAGTCGTTCCTCGGTGAGGTAGTTCATGCCGTCGAGCAACCCGCGCCGGGCTTGGAGGAGTTCCATGACGGTTCCCGTGAACTCGGACGGCACGATGACCATCGCCCGCACATAGGGTTCTTCGAGCTTCAGCCGGTCCGCCGCGTCCGGGAGGTCCTGGGGGCTCTTGACCTCCCGCGCCGATCCGTCGAGCATCGTGACGCGGTACGCCACGGAGGGAGCGGTGGCAACGAGATCCAGGTCGTACTCCCGCTCGAGGCGTTCGCGGACGATTTCCATGTGGAGGAGGCCGAGGAAGCCAACCCGAAACCCGAACCCGAGGGCCCGGGACGTCTCGGGCTGCCACACGAGCGACGCATCGTTCAGGCGGAGCTTCTCGAGGGCCTCTCGCAGGCGTTCGAAGTCGTCGCCGTCCGAGGGGAAGAGCCCGGAGAACACCATGGGTTTGGGCTCGGCGTACCCGGCCAAGGGGGTGATCCCCTTGTGATGGGGGTGGGTGACCGTGTCCCCGACGCGGATGCGGTCGATCTCCTTGACACCGGTGATGAGGTAGCCGCTCTCCCCCGGCCCCAACGCGGCCACGGGCTTGGCAAACGGCGTCAGCACGCCGAGTTCGGCCACTTCGTGACGACCCCCGGTTGCCATGAAGAGCGCCGTGTCCCCGGAGGCGAGCGTCCCGTCCATGACCCGGATCGAGCACACGACACCGCGGTAGGCGTCGAAGTGGGAGTCGAAGACGAGGGCCCGCAGGGGGTCGTCGGCGCGACCGGTGGGGGCGGGGATGTCGGCGACGATCCGGGCGAGAAGCTCGTCGAGTCCGGCTCCGGTCTTGGCCGAGACCCGGATCACGTCATCGGGGTCACCGCCCAGGATCGCAGCGATCTCGTAGGCCCTGGCCTCGGGATCGGCGGCCGGGAGATCGATCTTGTTGAGGACCGGAACGATCTCGAGCCCGGCTTCGATGGCCAGGTACGCGTTGGCAAGCGTCTGGGCTTGCACGCCCTGGGCGGCGTCCACGAGGAGCACGGCCCCCTCGCAGGCTGCCAGGGAGCGCGAGACCTCGTACGAGAAGTCCACGTGCCCCGGGGTGTCGATGAGGTTGAGGACGTAGTCGCTGCCGTCGGGCGCCGTGTAGGCGAGGCGTACCGTCTGGGCCTTGATCGTGATCCCCCGCTCCCGCTCGATGTCCATCGAGTCGAGCAGTTGCTCGCGCATCTCCCGCTCGGTCACCGCCCCGGTCCGTTCGAGCATTCGATCGGCCAGCGTCGACTTCCCGTGGTCGATGTGGGCGATGATCGAGAAGTTCCTGATGCGGGAGATCGGCGTGGCCATCGCCTGCGAGGTTAGAGGTGGGGCCGGGGCTGTATTCACGCCGACGTGGGCATTGCCGGCGCCTGGTGGTATCCTCGGGTGCTGCGTCGACGGCCGTCGGCGCGTTTCCACGTCACGAAGGTCCGTTGCCCAATGGCCAACATCAAGTCGCAGAAGAAGCGCAACCGGCAGAACACGGTCAGGAACGATCGGAACAAGGCCGTTCGTTCCGAGCTGAAGACCCGAATGAAGAACGCCCTTCAGGCAGCCGAGGCCGGCGACGCCGAGCGGGCGGCCGAAGCCACGAAGATCGCCCAGCGGCGCATCGACATGGCCGTCACCAAGGGTGTCCTCAAGAAGAACACCGCTGCCCGCCGCAAGTCCCGCCTCCAGCGCGACGTCAACCGCCTCCTCGGTTGATGTCCCCGGGCCTCACCGCCCGGAGTACCAGATCGCCAGGGCAACGGTGAGACGCTCGAGGGTGACCCGGTGTGTCTCTTCGGGGGCCGTCTTGAGCGCCCGGTCTGCCCGTCCCAGGGCCTCCGTTGCCTTGCGGAGGTTCTCCGCACTCACACCCTTGCCCCTCGCCCAGTCGCGTCGAACCCTCCAGTCCTCCTTGCGCATGCCCGCCCATTCGGCGTAGGTGGCTTCGTTCGGCGCGGACTTGGCCAGGGCGCGGCGCCGGAGGTCCCCCTCGAGGTACCCGAGGAGCTGCAGCGGGTGGTCGTGGACGAGGAAGTCGGAGAGCCTCCGCAACGCCTGACCGACATCACCCGACTGGAGGGCGTCGGCGTACAGCCACATGGGCTCATCAGGCCGGTTCCGGAAGCGAGCGCGGACGGCAGCCTCATCGGACACTTCGCCCGACGCCTGCAGTTGGTCGAGGGCGCCGGCCATGGCCGCCAGGTCCGTGCCGAACGCCTCCAGGAGCGCGTGGCGGACCGCGAGCGGCATGCGCAGGTGGCGCAGCTTCGCCTCGTCGGCCAACCATTGGGCGGCGTCCTTCTCGCGCACGGACCGGATTTCGAGCTTGGCGGCCCCACACGAGGCCAGGGCCTTCGCCAACGCCGCCGGTGGCGCACCCTCCGACACCACGACGAGCCTCATCGCCTCCGGGTCGACCATCGGCAGCAGCGACGCGATGGTCCCGGCCTCACCGGCCTGGAGCTGGTTGGCATCCAGGAGCAGCACCGCCGTGAGGTCCCCGAACAGGGACACGGACTGCAGGGCGGGGATGAGCGGGGCCAGCTCGGACCGCACCGAACCCTCCCACTCCGTGTCCTGGCCCCGTCCGGGGGTGTGGATGCGGAGGACGTCGGCCGGGGCGACCCCGGCCTCGGCGAAGAACGCCAAGGCCTTCTGCTCGGCCAGGAACGCCGCCCCGCTCCCTTCCCGAACCCGGATCTCGAGCATCATGTGGGCTCCCTCCCGAAGAGGCGCACGAGGTCGCAGGCCGCCTCGACGTCGTGCACCCGGATGATGTCCGCACCGTACTCGAGGCTGAGCGCGATGAAAGCTGCCACCCGGGCGAACTCGCTCTTGCGGGGCACGGGGACGAGCACGGGCGGTCCGAGTCGCCGGAGGAGGGGAAGGCCCCGGATGACCCGGAGCTGCTGGTGCGTGTACTCGGTGTAGTCGGATCGGTAGGAGATACCGATACCCGGATCGGTGATCGGGTACCGGATCCCGGCTGCCTGCAGAGCCTTCAGCTGCTCGGCGAGCTGATCCCGTGTCACCTCGGCCTTCTCCTCCGTCATGGTCGCCTCGCCGATCATCAGGGGACTCAGGCCCTCGAGGTACATGGTGACGAGCCCGACGTCGGCGCCGGCCACGGCCTCCAGCATCTGGTCCCGCGACCCCCCGGTGTCGTTGATGATGGAGACACCGCCCTCGATGGCGGCCGCCGCCACTGCCGGCTTCCAGGTGTCGACGCTCACGAGGTGCCCGTCTTCGACGAGGACCGCCAGGTGTGGCAGGAGGCGATCGATCTCGACGTCCGGGTCGAGTTCTGCGTTGTCGAAGTGGGATGACTGGGCCCCGAGGTCGATGATGGTGGCGCCGGCCTGCCGGTAGCGCTCGCCCATGGCGCGGGTCTGGGCAGGGTGGGGTGAGAACGCGTCGAGGTTCTTCGACTCGGGCGACACATTGACCACGCCCATGACGTGGGTCGTGGCATGGTCGAACCGGAGGGCGCCGGAGGTGAAGCGGTACTCGATGCCGCTCACGGACCGAGCAGGAGCGTGCCGTCGATGTCAGTCACGCCTTCGGCCAGCCGAAGCTCCAGCCTGGCCACGGCAGTCTCGGAGGGGTCCACCGTTCCCCCGTAGGCGGGGACGGTCACCACGACATCGGGCGTGGCGACGTCGAGCCCCACGGTGCCGGCCCACGGGATGGTCGTGTCGTTCGTGAGGATGACATCGAGGAAGAGGCGGTCGCCCTCGACGTCGGCCCGTAGGTCGACGGCCAACCCTCCACAGACCCTGGCGTCGTCGAGTTCGATCGTCTGGGAGCTGGCGACCACGGCCTCCCCATCGGGGAGGATCTCGACCGAGAACGGCCGCTCGACCGCCTCCTCACACACCAGGATGTGCGTGAGTCCCCGCAGGTTCCCGGCGAGCGCGGGAACCGTCATCGCGCCGAGCAGCACGACGAGGGCGAGTCGGTTGTGCAGGGACGGGACCACGGCGACAGCCTACCGCTCCGTCCCGGAGAGCAGCCTGCCACCTCGACCCGTGTACGCTGCAACTGTGGCACAGCCGGTACTTGACTTCGCCCGAACGCGGCGTCTTCTCCTCCTCGTGGGCTTGACCGTCATCACCCTGACGGCAGCCGTCATGGCAGCCCGCGGCGTCGACCGGGTCGAGGTCTGGGCAACGCTGCTGTTCGTGGGCGTCTTCACGGCGGCCGTCATGTGGGGCGTCGCCGGCGGGCTCATCGGCTCGATCGCGGCCATCGCTGCGTACTTCCTCCTGCGGGCACCGGCGATCGAGTTGCTCGGCGTTGATCGCCTGGCGGGTGCCCTTGCCGTGCGTTCCACGTCGTATCTGGTGTTCGGCGTGGCGGTGGGATGGGCCGGGGGTGTCGTCCAGCGAAGCCTCGTGAAGCTCGACCGCCACGACATCATCGACGACGCCACCGGGCTCCTCAACGCCCGAGGAACCGCCGAGGCCCTCGGGGTCGAGTCTGCTCGGGCCCGCCGCTACGGCGGGGTGTTCGCCGTCGTCACCGCTCGCGTCCACTTCGAAGGGGACCGGCGCACCCGCCGGGAAGGTCTCGAGAACCTCGGGGACCGCCTCCGCTTCAGCCTCCGCACCGTCGACCGCGTGGGCCGATGGGAGGACGACGATCACGGCCACGTGCTGGTCGTGGTCCTCCCCGAGACTCCCCGCGAGGGGGCGGCGTTCGTCCAGGATCGGATCCGACGGCTCCTCACCGATCTCGACACCGCCGTGTCGCGGGACCCACAGATCCGGACGTTCGGTTGGCCCGACGACGGTGATGAGATCAAGGAGGTCGAGCGCCTCGCGGTCCGCATGACCCGCGCTCAGCACCCCGAGAGCACTTCCGACGCCTGATCGAGGGCGATCACGACGTCACCGTCTCGGTCGGTGCGGCACACGACCGAACCCGCCGCCTCGAGCGTCTCGATCACCCACGGTGCCGGGTGCCCGTAGTCGTTGGGCCCGACGCTCACGACCGACACCCGACCCGCCGAGGCCGCGAGCCACTGCCGGGAACTCGTCGCCGCCCCTTGGTGCGGCACCTTGAGGACGTCGACCCGCAGAGGGCCGAGGTCCTGTTGCGCATACGTCTCGACGTCACCGACCAAGCCAACGGTCCGGCCGTTGATCGTGGCGATGAGGACCAACGACGCGTCGTTTGGCGAGGCGTAGCGCCGGACCGGACCCAGCACGTCGATCCCGATCGAACCGATCCGATACCGTTGACCCGCCGTCGGCTCCCGGACCGGGATGGCATGGCGGGTGGAAAGAGCGAGGACCGCCTCCATCGACCCGAGCTGATCGTGGGGCGCCCACCACACTTCCCCGACCTCCAACACCCCCAGCACCGCCTCCAGCCCGGCCACGTGGTCGGCGTGGCGATGGGAGACCACCACCAGGTCAAGGCGCCGAACTCCCTGCCGGGACAGCTTGAGGGCCAGCACCGCCGGGTCCGGGCCTCCGTCAACCAGGACCAACTCGCCGTCATTCCCCCGCAGGAGGATCGAGTCCCCCTGCCCGACGTCGAGCACGGTGACCGACGCGGGCCGGCCTCCGATGGTCGGAAGGAGCGCGAGAACGAGGGAGAGGGCAAGTCCGAACACCGCCCACGACCTGTACCGGCGGTGGGCAAGACCGAGGCCGATGACCGTCATCACGCCCAGGCCCGTCCAGCCAACCCCGGGAACCAGCGACGCCACGCCGGCGACAGCGATCACCATCCCGGCCAGGCCCACCGCGATCCGCACCAACCACCCGACGCCCAAGAGCGCTCCCAGCCCTCCGATCGACGTTGAGAGAGCGACGACCGGCGCCGCCACGAGGTTGGCCAACGGGGCCAGGATCGGCACCGTCCCGAAATGCAGGAGGAGCAGCGGGGCCACCGCCGCCTGGGCGGCAATGGTTGCTCCCAATGGTGCGGTGAGCCACCGGGGGCCGCGACCCAAGAGCATCCCCGATCCGAGGAGCAGCCCACCGGTGGCAGCCACCGAGAGTTGAAACCCCACCTCCTGGACGATCCGGGCATCGACCAGGACCAAGCCGCCCACGGCGACCGCGAGGCTGCCCCACCCGGTCAACGGGATCCCCACCGCTCTCCCCAGCAGGAGGACCACCACCATGCCGCCGGCCCGCAACACGCTCGGCTCCCAACGCGTCACCATCACGAACAGGGCCACGCCGACGGCACCGGTGACGGCCCGTGTCCGCGGTGACAGCGACAACGGCGCGGTGACAACCCACCACAGGGCCAGGAACAGCGCCACGTTGGAGCCGCTCACGGCAACGAAGTGCGAAAGGCCGGACGCGGTCAGTTGTTCACGGTGGAACGCAGGGAGTTCCGAGATGTCGCCGATGAGGAAACCCGCCACGAGCGCCGCTCCAGGTGTCGTCCACCCACCCACTGCATCCTGCACGCGGGCCCTGATCAGGTTCGCCGGCAGGAACCACCTGCTTCGACCGACGACGGTCACCCGATCGACCGCCAGGGTCCCCGCGTACGGGTCACCCCGGAACGTGCCGCTCCCGGAGCGCACCAGGCCAGTGACATGAACGACGTCACCGACCGTCGCCGCGCTGGGAGCGTCCCCGGTGAGGAGCAGCGGAGGTTCGCCCGCGGCCCGGGCCCGCGCTCCCCACCCGAACCGCCCGTCGATCGGGTCTCCCAGCATCCGGAACTCACCCGTCACCGGACCAGGGTCCGGAGCTGCGGTGAGGACGGCGTTGAACGAGGACAACGAGAGGGCCCCGGCCACCGCTCCCAGGGCCACTCCCCCAGTCACCGCCAGCCACACCCGGTGACGAGTCCCGAGCCCAAGGGTGAGGAGGGCGCCGAACGCGACAGATGCCGAACGACCGGTGAGCACACCCAACGCCCCCAGGCAGCAGGCAACGGACACGGACAGGAGAAGCCGATCCGCTGGTCCCGGCCGCTTCACGGCACCCTGACCAGGTCACGCAGCGACGCCAGCATTCGCTCCCCGATCCCCGTCACCGCCAGCAGGTCCTCGACATCCCGGAACGGTCCGTGCTCCTGGCGGTAGGCGGCGATCCGAGCAGCGAGGACCGGGCCGACCCCGGGAAGTGACTCCAACTCGTCGACCGTCGCCTCGTTGATGGCAACCCGCGGCTCCTCGCCGGAGACAGGACCGGCCGCCGCGGCCGATCCGATCACGATCTGCTGACCGTCGACCACCGGGGACGCCAGGTTGATGGCACCGGTGGACGCCCCCGGCAGCATGCCGCCGGCGGCGATCACCGCGTCGGCGACCCGGGCGCCCGCAGGGACGGCGACCAGGCCGGGGTTGGCCACCATCCCCACGACATGGACAACGAGCGGGTCGTCCGCCCCCGGTGCGACTCCTGTGAACACCGGAGGCGACAGGGCGGCAACCGGTCTGGCCGGCTCCCCCCCCAAGCGCCATCCGATGAGCCCCAACACACACGCCCCAACGACGGCGACGACCGTCGTGAACGACGGAGTGGCAGGAGGGCGAGGTACGGGCATCTCACACCGACCCGCCAGCCATCGGAACAGGTGTATCACACGGCGTCGGAGAAGGGAACGGACACCTGAGGTTTCGAGCAGGCTGTCACCCTGGCCACCGAGTGGTTCGTCTGTCGGTATGAGCGTTGCCATCGGTGCAACCCGCAAGGAGAGAATCGTGACCCGACGAACCGTCATCATCGCCCTCACCGTCCTGGCCCTCCTGGCCCTGACGGTCTCCCCCGC
>JBFKVA010000016.1:0-34825 GCA_041635475.1 Acidimicrobiia bacterium
CCCGCGGCTGGCTTGGGCCACGAGGCTCGCCTTCCAGTGCGTCCAGGTGTCGGTTCCCGTTGCCTTGGAGTCCGCCTCCGTGAGGATCGTCAGCAGACGAAGGAGCCGACGGTTGCCGAAGAGCCGCACGCCCTCGGCCAGGACCGCCGGGTCGGAGAGATCGCGCCGGGTGGCCATCTCCACGAGATCGAGGTGCGTGCGGACGAGATGCTGGACGCCGACGGTGAGGTCACGCGACCACCTGAGCCGCGTCCCCAGGCGCTGCACGATGCGGGCGCCCTCCTCGGAGTGATCCCGGCCACTCCCCTTGCCCAGGTCGTGGAAGAGGGCCGCCCAGCGCAACGTCATCCGTTCGGCGTCCGACAAGTCGAGCCACCCGTCGCACCCCGGCAACTCGTCGGCGGCCCGCAGCGAATGCTCCCCGACGGCATGCACGTGGAACGGGACGACATGCGGCTCGAGCCTGATCGCCTCCCACTCGGGCAGGGCCCGCCCCACCCATCCCGACCGAACGAGCCAGCGAAACCCGTCCCTCCCCCGGGCGTCGGTCATGAGCCACAGGAGCGCCTCGCGGTCCCCCGGTGTCCACGAGGGCACCCCGGGGCCGTCGTCGACCGGCTCGGGCGGGGTGGCCTCGTCGCCCATCGCAAAGTGCACGGCCCCGGCCAGGACCCGGTCGTCGGCGACCGGCGGTGGTGACCACGCGGCCTCCCGCCGACGGGCGAGGCTCGGGACCGCCCGGTCGACGAGCGCCTCCACGCGATCGATGCTGGCCACCACGGCACCAACGAACGCTCGCTCGTCGAGCCCGAGGTGGCGGGCGGCTGCTCCTCGGAACTCGGGGTCGGCCACGTCGTGGGCCCGACCCGCGGCCAGGTGAAGCGCGCTGCGCAGTTCGAACAGCCGCTCTCGCGCGGCCCACACGGCCGGGGCGTCGTAGGGCTCCCCCATGCGGCCGAGCCAGGTGAGGAGGTCGAGGCTGCGCAGGCATCCCCGGCTCCACTTGAGATTCGGGGCGAGGTGGCCGTACGGGGCGGCGGCCCGACGTTCGCGTTCCTCGTCGACGAGCTGGGCCGAGAGGGTGGACCGCCTCCGCCGGAGGGACCGGGTCAGTCGCTCTCCGACCTCCTCGACGAGGTCCGGCGGTCCCCACACGGGGCGGAGCGTCAGGTGGGCCGCCAGGGACCGCAGGTCGGTCCCGGCGAACCGGACCGTCTCGGTGACGGTGCGTACGGCGTGGCCCACCCGCAGGTTGGCGTCCCACAGGGGGAGCAGTACGGGACGGACGTCCTCGGCCGACAGCCGCCGGCGGGAGAGCACGACGAGGTCGATGTCGGAGTGAGGAGCCAACAACCCCTGCCCGTATCCCCCGGTGGCCGCCACTGCCACACCGGACGGAAGCCCGGCACACAACCCGGCGAGGACGTCGTCCATTCGGGCCGACAGGGCCGACGCCAACCCGACGACCGGCACCGCCCCATTGACCGCCTGAGACCGGAGCGCGAGGTACTCGGCCGGTGTCAGAGGGCGTCCGCTCCCCGTTCACCGGTTCGAATGCGAACGACGTCCTCCACCGGAAGCACCGCGACCTTCCCGTCGCCGATCTCGCCCGTTCGAGCAGCAGCCTCGATGGCTTCGACCACCCGGGCCGCGTCCTCGTCGACCACGAGCACCTCGAGACGGGACTTGGGCACGAACTCGATGGCGTACTCGGCCCCCCGGTACACCTCGGTCTGGCCCGATTGGCGCCCGAAGCCCCGCACCTCGGAGACCGACAGCCCGGCCACGCCTGCTTCTTTGAGGGCGGCTTTGACGTCGTCCACCTTGAACGGCTTGACGAATGCGATGATGAGTTTCATGGTGTTCTCCTACTCCGCCGCGTAGGCGCGTTCTTCGTGCTGGGTGATGTCGAGGCCCTCGATCTCCTCATCCTCGCTGACCCGCAGCCCGACGAGGCGATCCGTGAGGACGGCCAGCGCCAGGCTGGCGACGTAGCTGAAGGCCAGGATGGCCACGACCCCGACGACCTGTTTCACCAAGAACGAGGTCTCCCCGTAGACGAGCCCGTCGGCCACTCCCGGGTTGACGGCGGACGACGCGAACACGCCGGTGAGCACCGACCCGATCACCCCGCCGACAAGGTGGATGCCAATGACGTCCAAGGAGTCGTCGTAGCCGAACCGATGCTTGAGGGACACGGCCTTGAAACACAGCACACCGGCCACGAGGCCGATGGCGAGAGCCGGCATAGGGCCGACGAACCCGGCGGCCGGGGTGATGGCCACCAGGCCGGCCACGGCTCCGGAGGCGGCACCGAGCAGCGTCGGCTTGCCGGTCGCCTTCCACTCGGCCGCCACCCAGGCCAGCAGCCCGGCCGAGGCCCCGAACTGGGTGGTGACGAGGGCGTTGATGGCGATCCCGTCAGCGGCAAAGGCAGACCCGGCGTTGAACCCGAACCACCCGAACCACAGGATGCCGGTCCCGACGAGGGTGAGTGGGAGCGAGTGGGGCCGCATGGAGTCCCGGCCGAAGCCCCGCCGGGGGCCGAGGACCCGGATGAGGGCGAGGGCGGCGATGCCGGCATTGATGTGGATGACGAGTCCCCCGGCGAAGTCGCGGGCTCCCCACGAGAAGAGCCAGCCGCTTCCGAACCCCCAGTTGGCGGCAATGGGGTACACGATGAGGGCCCACAAGGCGGAGAAGACGACCCACGCCGAGAACTTCATCCGATCGGCCACCGCCCCCGAGATGAGGGCCGGGGTGATGATGGCGAACATCATCTGGAAGGCGAAGAAGAGCAACTCCTCGCCCTCGACCCCTGCCAGCCCAGCCTTCGAGAGCCCACCGATGAAGCCCCCGATCGAGTCATCGAAGGCGAGCGAGTACCCGATGAGGGACCAGATCACCGTGACGATGCCGATCGTCGCGAAGTTCATCATGAGCATGTTGAGGACGTTCTTGGACCGCACCATGCCGCCGTAGAACAGCGCCAGCCCGGGCGTCATGAACAGCACGAGCGCACACGACACGAGAACCCACGCAATGTCACCTGGAGACACACCAACCCTTTCTTCAGCCTGCCGACAGCAAACCGGGCCGGTGTTGCCTGCGTGTTTCCGGGGTGTTGAGAGTCGGTGGATGAGCCCGATTCGGGGTCATCCGAGTGGACAACGCACGATGAACACGACCCCACGGGGTCAGCCGGCGCCGGCCACCACGAACCCGACGACGAGGGCGAGGGTGAGGGCGGTCAGGAACCGCCGCCGCAGCCGCGCCACGCCGTCGGCCCGGCCCACCCACACCGCCACCAGCGCCCACACCGCACCGTCGAGCGTCCAGGCCATCCCGGTCGCCCCGAACGACATGGCGACCCCGCTCACCGGCGCGAACGCCGAGAACAGCCACAGGCGCCAGAACGGGATCGACGACGGATCAGCTGCGAAGAACAGCAGCGAGGAACCGATGAGGAGACTGGCGAACACCGCCAGGACCTGCATCGGGACCCGACACCCCACGCCGTCGTTCATCACAGAAGATGGTCGAGGCCGACCGTCACCTTCTGGTCGAGGCCGACCACCCCCCGGACCGCCAGGAGCACGCCGGGCAGGAAGCTCACCCGGTCCGTTGAGTCATGGCGGATGGTGAGCTGCTCGCCGGGGTTGCCGAGGTGGACTTCCTGGTGGGCGAGGAGGCCCGGAAGCCGAACCGAGTGGATCCTGACCCCCGCGACGTCGGCGCCGAGCGCTCCCGGCCGGAGTTCCTTGGACTCCACGGCCCGGGACGACGCCGACCCGGCGGCGGCGATCTGTTCCGCGGTGGCGATCGACGTCCCCGACGGGGCGTCGAGCTTGTGGTCGTGGTGAAGCTCGACGATCTCGGCGGCGGTGAAGTGGGGGGCAGCCTCCCGGGCGAACCGCATCATGAGGACCGCCCCGATGGAGAAGTTGGGGACGATGAGGCAGTTGCCGGGGGCGTCGGCGTAGATCCTCGTTGCCTCCTCGACCCGCTCGGCGTCGAACCCGCTTGTCCCAACCACGGCATGGAGGCCCATGTCGGCCCATCGTCGGAGGTTGTCGATGACGACCCCCGGATGCGTGAACTCGACGACGACATCGCTGTCGACCATGTCGTCGGGCGACGTGCTCACCGCCTTCCCGGCAACGTCGGCGGGCGCCCCGGCCGGGTCGTAGAGCAGGCCGAGCACGAGGCCGTCGGCCGCCGCGATCGCCCCGGCCACCAGGCCCCCCATGCGGCCGCCCGCTCCCGAGACACCCACGGAGATCACGCCAGGTACCTCGCGATGGCAGCCTCCTCGAACGGCCCGACGCCGGCGACCACCCGGGGGCCGGGGAGGACGTCGTGGAGGACGGAGAGGACGTCGCCGGTCGTCACGTCCTCGATCCTGGCGATCCGCTCCCCGGTGGAGAGCAGCTCGCCGCCGGTGACCGCCTGGCGGCCGAGTCGACTCATGCGGCTGTTGGCGTCCTCGGTCGAGAGCGCGATCGAACCCCGCACCGATCCGATCGCCCGCGCCAGCTCGTCGTCGGTCACCCCGGTGGCGAGGATGGAGGTGATCTCGGAATCGATGAGGTCCATGACCTCCGGCAGCTGGTCGGGCGACGTCCCCACGTAGATGCCCCAGGCACCCGTGTCCGCGAACGGCATGCCGAACGAGTAGACGCTGTAGGCGAGCCCGCGCTCTTCGCGGATCGTCTGGAACAGCCGGCTCGACATCCCCCCGCCCAGGACGTGGTTGGCGATCTCGAAGGCCCACCGGCGCTCGTCATCACGGGCGAAGAGCTCGCCGCCGAGCACGACGTGGGCCTGTTCGGTGTCCCGTTCGACGGCCCGCACCGCCGGGGAAGGCGCCAGGGGCTGGTACTCGTGGGACAGCCCGTCCCCGCCCCAGGATCCGAAGAACCGCTCGACCTCGCCCACGACCATGTCGTGGGGCAACGACGACACGATGGAGATGACGGTCGACCCGGCCGTGTACCTCCGCTTCCAGTACCCGGAGATGTCGGACACGGTCATCGCCGTGATCGACTCCCGCGTTCCCAGGATGGGACGCTCGAGGGGATGGCCGGCGAAGAACGTCTCGTTGAACGCCTCGAACACGGTGTCGTCGGGGTCGTCCTCACTCATGAGGAGCTCCTCGACGACGACCTGCCGTTCGCTGTCGATCTCTGACTCGCGAAAGGCCGGTCGCTGCAGCATCTCGGCCAGGAGCCGCATGCCCGTCTCCAGCTCGGTGTCGAGCAGACGCGTCCAGAAGCAGGTCTGCTCCTTGGTGGTGAACGCGTTGGACTGGGCCCCGATGGCGTCGAAGGTCTCGGAGATCTCCCGGGCGCTCATGTCCTCGGATCCCTTGAAGAGGAGGTGCTCAAGGAAGTGTGACGCCCCGGACTCGTTGGGAAGCTCGTCGCGGGTCCCGGTGTCGACCCAACACCCGACGGCCGCCGAGCGGATGCCCGGCATGCGTTCGGTGATCACCCGAAGGCCGTTGGGGAGCGTCGTGAGGTCGTACCAGCTCATCGGGGCCAGAGTGTAGGAACGGGGTACGGGGTAGGAGGGGCAGCCGGGAGCGGGACCCGGGGTGCCGGGCCTACCGGTGTCGTTCCACCCAGTCCCGGATGTGGACGGCGACCTCGTCGGCCCGCGTCTGGGGCATCCAGTGGGAGGCGCCCGGCATCACCCGATCCTCGGCGTCGGCTTCGACGAACGCCGAAGACCCGGTTGCCATCTCGGGCACGAACGCCGCGTCGTGTTCGCCGTGCACGTAGAGGGACGGAACGACCGAGCGCCTGATCGAGAGGTCGACTTCGGGGTTGAGGAAGTCGGGCGAGTAGTTGGCCCGGTACCAATTGGCCATCGCCGCCAGGCGGCCGGGATCGGCCGTCCACTCCGTCCGATAGGCCTCGATCTCCTCGGGTGGGAGCGCTCCGCCGAAGGCGAACCTCGCCAGGACCCGCGCCTCGTCCTGGGCGAGCAGCGCCAGGCCACGGTCGGTTTGCATGAGCCACGAGTAGAAGGCCTTCATCATCTGGTGGAGGTTCCCGGCGGACACCTCCCGGAAGCGGCCGGGGTGAGGAGAGGCGAACACGACGATCGAGTCGAGCCGGTCGCCCAGCCACGCCCCCGCCTGCCAGGCCACCGAACCCCCGAAGTCGTGGCCGACCACCGAGGCCCGCGCCGCCCCCGCCCACTCGAGGAGCCCGAGGACGTCGCCGAGGAGTTCCCGCATGCGGTAGGCGTCGACCCCTGCGGGCATCGCCGATCGGCCGAAGGCCCGTTGGTCGGGGATGATGAGTCGGTACTCGCCCTCGAGCATGTCGGCCACGCGGTCCCAGCACCGCGACGAGTCGGGCCAGCCGTGGAGGAGCAGCAGCGGGTACGCCTCGGCGGGCCCGAGGTCGCGGACGAACAGCGTCGTGCCGTTCACCTCGAGTCGATGGTCACTCATGTCACGCCCACCTCCACGTCGCGGAACCGCTCGTGGTCCCCGTTGTCGACGACGGTACAGATTCGGCCGATCGCCTCCTCGACCTCCTCGTACCCCACCGAGAGCGGCGTGATGCCGAGGCGGATGGCGTCCGGCGGCCGAAAGTCCGGGATGACGTGCTGTTCGGCGATGAGGGCCAGGTCGATGGCGAGGGCGTCGGGGTGTCCGATCGTCACATGCGACCCCCGGTGGCCGTCGCGGGGGGACCTCAGCTCGAATCCTCGGCGAGCGAGGTACCGGTCGACGAGGTCGATCGCGAACGCCGTCATGTCGAGCGACACGGATCGAACCGTGTCCATCCCCGCCTCGAGGAGCAGGTCCACGCCCGGTTCGATCATCGCCAGCGACAGCACCGGGGGCGTGCCGGTGAGGAACCGCCGGGTGCCGGGCGCGGCCCGGAACCGCGGGTCGAAGGAGAAGGTGTCGGCGTGCCCCATCCACCCCGCGATCGGATTGTGGAGGTCCGGTGCCAGCTCGGCGCGGACGTACAGCCAGGCCGGGGCTCCCGGGCCGCCGTTGAGGTACTTGTACGAGCAGCCGACGGCGAGGTCGACGCCCGCCCCTTCCACGTCGATGGGTACCGATCCTGCGGTGTGCGAGAAGTCCCACAGGATGAGCGCCCCCACTGCGTGGGCAGCCCTCGTGACCCGCTCGACGTCGTACGTGTAGCCGCTTCGATACGCGGTCCCGGACAGGCTCACGAGTGCCACGTCGGCGTCGAGGGAGGCCAGGATCTCCTCCACCGGGCCGTGAATGCCGTCCGGGGAGGGGACGATGTCCAGGGCGCGGCCGTGGGTGGCGGCCAGCCCGGCCAGGACGTGGAGGTCGGAGGGGAAGTTGAGATCGTCGCTGATGATCCGGGGCCGACCCTCCCGGGCCGCGAGCGCGCCAGAGGCCAGCTTGAAGAGGTTCACCGAGGTCGAGTCGGCGACGAGCACCTCACCGGGACGAGCTCCGACGAGCCGGCCGATCTTGTCGCCGATCCGGCTGGCCAGGCCCATCCACGCCTCATCCCAGGACCGGATCAGCCGGTCACCCCACTCGTGGCGGACCACCCGGTCGGCAGTGTCCAGCGCCGCCTTGGGGAGCCGTCCGAGGCTGTTGCCGTCGAGGTAGATGGGCACCGGCTCGGGCCCGAACTCGAAGCGTTCCCGGAAACGCCGCAGTGGGTTCGCCGCCTGGCGATCCTGGGCGGAGGTCAGAAGTAGTACCTCGACAAGGTCTCGGCGATGGCGGCGGGCCGCTCCTCGCCGTCGATCTCGATCGTCATGAAGTTCTTCACCTGGACCCCGCCGTCACCGGCCTTGGTGACCTCGACCACGGCGCGACGCAGCCGGATCCGTGACCCGACCTTCACCGGGTTGGTGAAACGCACCTTGTCGACGCCGTAGTTGATCCCCATCTTCACTCCCTCCACCGGCAGTTCGACCTGGCCGGCGAGCGGAACGACGAGCGAGAGCGTGAGAAAGCCGTGGGCGATCGTGGTTCCGAACGGCCCGGAGGCCGCCCGCTCGGCATCGACGTGGATCCACTGGTGGTCGTCGGTCGCATCGGCGAAGCGGTTGACCCGGTCCTGGTCGATGAGCATCCAGTCGGAGACCCCGATCTCCTGGCCTTCGAGGGCCTTGAGGGCGTCGTATCCCATGTCCAAGCTCCTTGGCGGTGAGCGACGGATCCTAGGGGTCGGTGCGCCGGCCGGACGCTCCCGTTCGGCGGGACGGGTGGCGCGCCTACGCTTTCGGTCATGGCTGATCGCAGGTCGGCCGCCCCGGCGGTCGTACTCACCATCATCATCATCGCCATCCTCGCCGGGTCGGTCGTCGCCGCCTTCATCATGGGTCGGACCGTGGCCGGTACCGGTGAGATCCTCGACGCCGTCCTGCCCCAACAGGAGGAGTACGTCGAGGCCGGGCCGATCGTCATCGAACGGATCCGGAGCCTCGCCACCCTCACCACCGTCGAGGCCGTCGCCTACACCACCATCGAAAAGGGCGTCGACCAGGGTTGGCTCACGTGGGCGACGGGCGACTCCATCTCGCTCTTCGCGGTGGCCAGGATCGGAGCCGGCGTCGACCTCGCCAGCCTCACCGACGAGGACATCGTCTCCAATCCGGCCACCGGGACCGTGACCCTCGTCCTGCCCGCCCCCAGCATCACCTACGTCGCCGTCGACAACGAGGCGACCCACGTGTACAACCGGGACACCGGTGTCTTCACCCGGGGTGATCCTCAGCTCGAGACGGAGGCCCGGCGGGCGGCCGAGGAGATCCTCGTGCAACAGGTGCTCGACCAGGGCCTGCTCGAGGAGGCGGCGGCCGAGGCCGAACTGGTGCTGCGGGGATTCCTTGAAGCGCTCGGGTACTCAGACATCGAGATCGTGGCGCCGTAGTCCGCCTGTCGGGAGCCGGCGGCGACCTGCCACAATGGATCGCTATGCCCACCCGAGGTCCACGCGCCGACCGGAGCTACCTCTCCGAGATCCTGCCCCCGGAGGAGCGCGCCATCGAGGAGGTCGTGAGCCGCTACCAGCGAGTGGCGGGGGCGGTCACCCGCTTCGCCCGGTCCCTGGCCCGAGACGAGGACCTGGCCGTGCGGATCGGGGCGGAAGCCAGTTCCTCGCCCACGGAGATCATCATCGACCCCGGCGTCTTCCAGGCCGCCTACGCCCGGCGGGCTCCCGTGACCCCGGCGGAAGTGGCCCTGGCCTCGGCGCTCCATGAGGTGGTGCACCTCGTCTCCTCCGACTTCGACGAACGCCGGGCCCTCCCCCAGGAGTGGTTCGGCCCCCGCGCCGACGTTCCCGAAGGCGAGTTCGAGCTGTTCGACGCGCTCAACCGGGCGGGCGGGGCCGCGGCGGAAGCGATGTTCTTCGCGGTCGAGGACGGCCGCCAGGAACTCGTCGGCCTCGCCGAGTACCCCGGCGCCAAGTCGGTCCTTCGCGACCTCTATGCGGCCGCCCTCCCCCATGCCATCAACGACGCCGGGCTCCTCGGCCAGTTCACGCTGAGCTGCTTCCTCATGCTTGGCGGGCACCTGGAACGAACCGAGCTCGAACGACGAGTCCATGCCAAGGTCGCCGTGGCGTTGCCGGACGCACAGCCGTTCCTCGACGCCACCGCCGACGCTGCCGACCCGTGGGAGGTCGGCACCGCTGCCCTCCAGCTCCTCTCCGTCGCCCGGCTCCACGGGCTCGCCAGCCAGGAGTCCGTGGGCGACACGACCCCGGACAAGAAGCGGCGCGACGAGTACGAGGGGGAGGCGATCCGGGAGGACCTCGATCGACTCCGCCTCCTCTCCCCGGTGCTGGCCGACGCCGAGACCTACGACAGGGTCCGCAACGCCGCCGCCGCCCGCGCGGGCGAGTCTCGGGCACGGGGCGAATCCCAGTTGGCGTCCGACGACGGGACCGAGCAGCTCATCCGGGTGTCCTCGGCACCCACCGTGTACCTGCCGACCGGCCAGGGGGGCAAGCTCGTTGTCGGGCCCCTTCCCGACCGGTTCCGCCAATTCTCCGCCGACGGACGCGTCCAGCTACGCAAGGCGATCGGGGCCTGGGACCTCGACCCCCGGCACGTGTCGGGGGAGCTGTTCCCCCTCTTCGCCGCCAACCAGCGTCGGGGCCTCCTGAGCGGCTACGACTCCGGGGACCTCAGCCCCCATGCCCCAATGCTGCTGGCCGGAGGGCTCTACGAGCGCATGTACGAGCGAAGGGCGATGCGGACCCGCAGGTCGTATGCGGTCAGTCTCCTCGTGGACGGGTCGGCGTCCATGCTCCAGACCCGCTCCACCGGGCGCGACGGTCGCCAGGCCCGGTGGGCGATGGCCTCGGCCACCATCGGGGCGTGGATGCTGGCGGGCTTGTGCGATGAGCTCCAGATCGAGTTCGAGGTGGCGGTCTTCAACCGCAACTTCGCTGCCACCGCCGACGACACCCAGCACAGCTACACCCGCCGGTGGAGCCGGGCCACGGCCGACCTCCAGCGCAGCCAGGGTTCATCGGCCAAACGTCTCGTCAACACCGTGAACCACTACATGGTCAAGCCGTTCGAGGGCCGATGGCGAGCCCAGGAAGATCTCCTCGCCGGGTTCTTCCACGTGGCGTCCGATCCCCGGGCCACCGGCGAGATCGTGCGACGCAACCGCGACACCGCCCCTCCGGTGGCGATGTTCGAGAAGGCCGCCAACGTCGACGAGCTCAACGTGCAGCATGCGGCCGATCGCCTCAACGCACTCGGCGCCCAGGTACGGGTGCTCGTCGTGCTCGCCGACGGCATGACGCGCGGTTCGCTCCAGGCGCTGGCCGCCACGGTCGCCTCGGTGGAGTCGAGCGGGACCACCGTCCTCGGGATCGGGATCGGTGACGACACGGTCACCCAGGTCTACGGCAGGCACGTCGTCGTCGATCGTCCCGACGCCCTCACCACCGCCATGATCGACGGGGTGAAGTCGGCACTCCGCCGGAGCATGGCACTCAGCGGGGTGGCGACTTGGTGGCTTCGGGGCGCCCGCACACCGGATCAGGATCTTCAGCCGTTCACGAGGAGCGCATAGACATGAGCGACACGCACACCTTCGAACACCCGAACGGGGATGGGCCGCCGATCCGGCTCGAGCGGTTCCGGGTCCCCGACGACCTGCCCGACCGCGACCATCGGGTGGCCAAGATCCCCAAGCCCGACCCCTACTACGTGGACCTGGGGATGCTGTACCGATTCGCGGCACTCGAGCAGGTTCGTCGAACGTCCCCTCCGGGCTTCGTCCCGGTGCACGTGGCCGTCCGCGGGCACATGGGCACGGGCAAGGACCACGACATCGAGCAGTTCGCGGCGCTCATTGGGCTCCCCTACTACCGGATCCCGCTCACCGGCGAAGTCCGCGACATCACCCTCATCGGGTCCACCAAGCTCCACGGCGATGGGAAGGGCGGAACCGAGAGCCGGTGGGAGGACGGGGATATCACCCGGGCCCTTCGCGGTCCGGCCATCGTGAACCTCTCCGAGCTGAACGCGGCCGGAGCCGAGACGCTCTTCGCCCTCCACGGGCTCCTCGACCGGTACCACGCCCTTGACCTGCCAACCGGCGAGACCGTCCACCTGCGCGACGACGTCCGCCTCTTCGGCACCATGAACCCCACCGACCTCCGGGACTACGCCGGGACGCAGACGCTCAACAAGGCGTTCGCCGACCGCTGGGTCATCTGGGAGAAGGAGTTCCCCTCGAAGGACGAACTGGGGTCGATGCTTCATCGCCGCTACCCCGACCTCGACGACGCGTACGCCGAGGCGATCAGCCGCCTGGCGCACGAGGTCAACGAGTCGTTCGCATCCCGGGACAGCGGCACCCGGGTCGAGACCCCCATGAGCCTGCGCACGACCCTCGACCGGATCCCGGTCGGCCTGCGCATCCACGAGGCCGCGGACGATCCCCTGCGCGTGGCGTGGGTGGAGTTCGTCATGCCCCACATCGACCCGTACGACCGTGACCACTACGAAACCGTGTGGAATGCGATCGTCCGCAAGGGGCCGTCGACCAAGCCGTTCGGGTAGGACGACGGACGGAGGAATCGGGACTCCGGGCCCCGCCCCCCTTCACCCACACCCAACTAGATTCGGGCCATGGCCCACCCGTTCCAGGTCACATTCGACGCCCGCGACCCGGCCGCCCTGGCGGGGTTCTGGGCCACCGCGCTCGGGTATCGGATCCCGGACCCTCCCCCCGGCTTCGAGTCGTGGGACGAGTGGGCGACGGCCCAGGGGATCCCGGAGGAGAACTGGAACGACGCCCGGGCCCTCGAAGACCCCACTGGTGCCGGGCCGCGGATCTTCTTCCAGAGGGTGCCCGAGCCCAAGACCGCCAAGAACCGCGTCCACCTCGACGTGAACGCGCCCGTCGCCGAGGGACAGGAACGGGCCGACGCCGTCGAGGCGCACCTGGCAAGGCTGGTCTCCGCCGGGGCGACGTATGTCGGACACGTCTCCGAGCACGGTGCCGACTGGGTGGTGTGCCACGACCCCGAGGGCAACGAGTTCTGCGTCCAATGAGCTACCGGCTCGGTGACGGCGAACTCGCCGCCCAGATCGACGACCTCATTGCGGCTGCGTCCGAGAACGGGAACCAGGACCTCATCCGCGAGATGCTGGTCACGGTCCTCAAGCTCCATCGCGACGGCGCCGAGCGAGCCGACCTCCTCCAGATCAATACGGCGCTCAAGGAGTTGCGGTACACGAACCTGGCGTTCTCCCCTCATCGCCACCAGCCGAAGGTGACGATCTTCGGCTCCGCTCGGACCCAGGCGGGCGATCCCAACTACGAGATGGCCAAGGAGTTCGGTCGGGCGATGGCGGCCCTGGGATGGGGCGTCATCACCGGTGCCGGGCCCGGGATCATGGCTGCCGGGAACGAGGGAGCCGGCCCGGAGATGTCCTATGGGATCAAGATCCGCCTGCCGTTCGAGTCACACCCGAACGCGTTCGTCGACCCCGCCCGGACGATCAACTACAAGTACTTCTTCACTCGCAAGCTCGGACTCGTGAAGGAGGCGCACGGCTTCGCCATCCTCCCTGGCGGCTTCGGGACGATGGACGAGGTGTTCGAGTTCCTCACGCTCGTCCAGACCGGCAAGAGTGACATGCACCCGATCGTGCTGCTCGAGGAGCCGGAGGGCACCTACTGGTCCGGGTTCACCCATTTCGTCGAGGAGCACCTCGTATCGCGGGGAATGGTCCGGCCAGAGGACCTCGACCTCTTCCGCGTCACCCATGACATCCAGACGGCCGTCGACGAGATCTGTGGGTTCTACCGCAACTACCAATCGCAGCGGTACGTCGGTGATCGCCTCGTGTTCCGGCTCTCCGTGGCACCCGACGACGACGCTCTCGCCGAGTTGAGCCGCGACTTCGCGGACATCATCACCGACGGGACGATCGAGCGGGTCGGCCCCTCGGCCGCCGAGACCGATGAGGAGGACGGCTTGGCGTTGGACCGGGTGGCACTCCGATTCGACCGCCGGAGCTTCGGGCGTCTTCGTCAGCTCATCGACCGTCTCAACACGCTCGTCCCCCCCACCGTCACCACCTCTCCTCCGGACCCCTTCACCCAGGAGCAGCAGCACCGGCCGTGGTGAGGGAGCGGCGGGCGGCAGGGGACGGACGCTCGGACGATGCGGGCCCCTTCCCCCTCGGGGGGGACAGCCCGTGCTCCGTCCTCAGTCGTGCGGTAGCGGCACCCAGGCCGCCCGCATGATCCCGTGGGGGGTCACCGAGGCCAGGTTGGAGACGCGGGACATGTAGATGTCGGCGTGGCGTTCGACCTGGCGGGCGAAGAGGCTCTTGTCGACGCCGGCTCGCATGAGGAGGCCCCAGTGCTCGTTGCTCAGTTCGCCCGAGGCGATCGCCAGGGGGGCGATCCGGTCATCGAGGGCCGCAACCGCGTGTGTGAGTTCGTCGAGCCGGGACCGGTCGCCCTCGCCGTGCTGGAGACCCAGGCGCTCCCGGGCGACGTCACGTTCGAGAGCCTCTTTCTCCCGCATGAGCCGGACGAGGTCCCGCGAGGATTCGGCGAACGTCCGCAGGGCTGCCAGCTCGGGCTCGAGCTCTCGGAGGACGAGTGCCGTGCGCCACCGGAACATCGACTTGGACACGTGAACGTCCCCGAAGAGGTGGTCACCCACGTAGAGGATCTCGTCACCGGACACCCCAAGGGACGACTCCACCTGCGATGCCGACCCTCCCGAGTACACGGTGTTGGTCTCGAGGTCACCGTGGTGGGCCCGCAGGAGGCCGGCCGCACCGTCGACGACCTCGTACAAGGGACGGTCGTCGGAGAAGAACCGGGGCTTGTCGGCCGATACGACCGTGCAATCGAAGATGTCCCGCCACTTCCGCCCCTCGAGGTACGGATCCAGTGCGTAGTCGAGGATCTCCGAGGCGTACCCGAGGTCGGAGTTGGTGATGAGCAGCAGGCGCTTGCCGGCGCCGGCCTGGTCGAGGAGCGTGCGTCCCACCGCCGGGTCGGGTTCGATGAACCGCTCGGGGTCGGCAAGGATGCTGGCCTTGAGCCGCCCACCCCGGTGGGCGGTGTCCAGCACCCCGCGGACGGTCGCGTAGAGGTCCTCGTACCCCACCGGTTCGGGGATCGCTCCGGAGTCGGCCAGGTCGACGAGCTGGGAGAACAGCAACGCCTCCGACAGCGAGAAGAGCGTGTTGAGGAAGACCCAACGGTCCGATGCCAGGTCGACCATCTCGCCGCTGTAGCTGCCTCGCAGCTGGCCGAACTCGAGGAACCGCGTGCCGTGGGAGGCCCTGATGACGTATCCGAAGCGGGTGGCCTTGACGAGGTTCCCCAGTTCGAGGTCGATGGTGAGTCCCTGGATCACCCGGCTTGGGTCGAAGGAGAGACCGTCCACGGGCCAGCCCCGCTCGGCCAGCGCGTTCCTGGCGAACCCGTACGCCGCCCTCTCCCACTCGTCGGTGTTGTAGTGGACGAGCGTGTAGTCGAGGTCATAGCCGATGGCCTTGATCGACCTCATGTTGAGCGTTCGGTTGACGAAGACGGAGCGATCCCCGTGGGCGGTCACCCGGCGATGCTATCCGCCGGGGTCCGGGCGCGCGAGAACGGCACCACGGGGGTTCCGGGACGGTTCAGGGGCGGGGCGTCAGGGTGGGTCCCGGTGGTGTGGGTTGAGGAGTCGACGTTGGTGGGGTGGGGACTGGGGGTCGATACGGAAACCCCGGCCGTGGACGACGACGTGGTGGTGGTACCAGCACAAGGTGGTGAGGTTGTCGGGATCGGTCCTGCCTCCGTCCGACCACGGGATGACGTGGTGGGGTTGGAGGCGGTAGCGGCTGGTGCAGCCGGCGGCGGTGCAGCCATGGTCGCGATTGAGGACGAAGCGGCGCAGGCGGGGGGAGATGACCCGGGTGGTGCGTCCAACGGCAAGGGGTCGGCCGTCGACGGTGGTTGCGGTGAGTTCGACTCGTCCGGTGCACAGGGCTTCTTCGAGCAGCGAGATGCCCGCGGTCGGCCCGTTGTCGATGGTGATGCCGGCTTGACCGCGGGTTGTGGCGAGGCGGTGGGCGTCGACGTGGACGGTGATGACCGGCTCCCCACCACCTTGGGATCCGGACTCGCCGAGGCTCCTGGCGCATACGGTGGTGAGGGCGTCGGCCATGCGCGTGGCTCGTGACTGGCGGGGCAGGTCGACATCGACCGGTGTGCGGTCGGCTTCTTCGAGGAGGGCCTTGGTGACGATGCGACCGTCGTAGCCGGCCAGGAGGCCTCGGAGCCGCCACACCGACTCGTCCAGGGAGGGTTGGATGATGAGGTGACGGGCAGAAAACGCCTCTTGTTCGGAGGCCACGGTGCGCTGCTTGTTCGACGCGACGAGCCGTCGGACTGCTCCCAAGTTGAGCGCCTGGGAGAACGCCACCGTCTCACCATCAGCACCAGTGGCCACCAAGCGGGCGGTCGTCGCGGTCCGGTCAAAGGCGCACTCGCCTCTCTGGAGAGACGCTTCGAGGTCGGTGTCGGCCAGACGGGAGGTGTCAACCAGGTCCGAAGCGGTCCGGTGGTCCACGTCGAGACGACCCGACACCCACTCGACCATGGTGCGGCACCCATCGGCCACGGCCACCTGGGCGGCATCAAGGTCACGCAGAAGCTCCAACTGCTCCGCCCGCAGCCGCCCGATCACCCGCTCCCGTGCAAGAAGCTCGGTCTCCAACTCGTCCACAGTGAGATCATCGAACATACGTTCGATCCTACAGGTGGGCTGTGACAGTTCTCGACGGATCGGGCGTCAGCAACCCTGTCCCGATCTCGGGGATTCGCGTGGGGTAGCCGGACCCCGGGCAGTAAACTTGCCATCGTGCGCGCGATACTCACCGACCTCGTTGCCGAACAGCAGAGTCTCGACCAGTACCTCCAGAAGATCCCGCCCCGCGACTGGAAGAAGCCGACGGCGGCCAAAGGGTGGAGCGTCCAGAACCTCGTCGCCCACCTCGCCCACTTCGAGGACCTCGCCACCGGGGCCGTGGAGGACGACATCGACCCCAACGCCGAGGTCGTGCGGGCCGGCGGCTTCGAGAAGCTCGTGAAGGAAGGCCTCAAGAAGGGCGACTCGATGCGTCCCCAGGACGTCATCGAGTGGTGGCGCCTCTCGCGGGCGGCCACCATGGACGCCCTGTGGCTCAAGGACACGGACGATCGCATGCAGTGGTTCGGCGGCGAGCTCTCGGCCAAGCTCATGGCCACGTTCCGGCTCATGGAGACGTGGGCGCACGGCCTCGACGTCTACGACAAGCATGGGGTGGAGGTCGAACCGACCCCTCGCCTCCGCCACGTCTCATTCCTCGGTTGGAAGCTCCTGCCCGTGGCGTTTCGGCGTGCCGGGGAGGAGTTCGAGCAGGTCCGGGTCGAGGTGATGGGGCCCAACTATTCGAAGTGGAGCTTCGGCCCCGAGGGCGCCCCCAAGATCAAGGGTCCGGCGCTGGAGTGGTGCCGGTACATCGTCCAGCGATCCCCGCTCAAAGCCTGCCCCGGCCTCGTCGCCGAAGGGGACGCCGCCGAGAAGGCCCTCAAACTCGCCACCGCCTACATCACTCCAGCATGATCCCCGAACTCATCGGCATGGTCCATCTGGGTCCGCTCCCGGGAGCCCCCGGCTTCCGCGGCGACTTCGCCGCCGTGGTGGAAGCCGCGGTGTCCGACGCCACCACCCTCGCCCGAGCCGGCTTCGACGCGCTCATGGTGGAGAACTTCGGCGACGCCCCCTTCTTTGCCGACAGCGTGCCCCGGGTGACGATCGCCTCCATGACCCGAGCCGTGGGCGAGGTGGTGGACGCCGTGGACATCCCGGTCGGGGTCAACGTGCTGCGCAACGACGCACTGTCGTCGCTCTCCGTCGCCGCCGCCACCGGGGCCACCATGATCCGCGTCAACGTCCTGTCGGGCACCATGTACACCGACCAAGGCGCCATCGAGGGTCGGGCAGCCGAAGTCGCCAGGCTGCGGGCCCGGGTGTGCCCCTCGGTTCTCATCCTGGCCGACGTGTTCGTCAAACACGCGACTCCCCCACCGGGGCTGACGCTGGTGCAGGCGACACGGGACCTCGCCGCCCGGTCCGGGGCCGATGCCCTCGTCGTCTCCGGCGGAGGAACCGGCGACGCCGTCGACATGAGCGACGCCCGCGTGGTCAAGAAGACCGCGCCAAGGATGCCCCTCGTGATCGGATCGGGCGCGTCATCAGCGACGCTCGCCGAGTTGTTCTCGGCCGCCGACGCCGTCATCGTTGGGACGTCGATCAAGGTCGATGGAATCACCACCAACCCCGTCGACCCCGAACGGGCCGCCGCGCTCGTCGCCGCCCGCTGAGGGCTTCGCTACCCGTCGACGAGGCCGATCCCAACCAGGAAGTCGCGGGCGATCACGTCGGCGTCCTCCGGGGCGAAGAAGCGCTCGTTCATCTCGATGAGCGCCTCGGTGGTGAGGGCCGCCGACACCGTGTTCAGCAGGTCCTCGAGATCCGACCCGTACTCATCGAGGATCTCCTGTCGGATCACCGGAACGATGTTCTCCGCGGGTTGCAGGCCGAGGTCATCCTCGAGAGCCAAGAACTCGTCGACGAATAGATACGTCGAGAAGAAAAGCCCGACCTGGACCTCGCCGCCCTGGAGCGCGGCGACGGTGAGTGGACCACCGGCGTCGAGGGCCCTGAACTCGGCGATCTCGAGCCCGTAGACATCCTCCAACCCGATCTGGCACCGGGGACGTACCGGGCACTCGGCTGGGCCCCCCAGCACGATCGGACCGAGCTTGGCGAGGTCCGACACGGTCGTGATCCCGCGTGCCTCCGCCAGTGCCTTGGTCACGACGAACGTGTTCTTGTCCTCGGCGTTGGACAGGTCGAGGACCGTCACCCCGGAATCGGCGTAGGCGTCGATGAGCAGTTGACGGGTGGCGGCCGCATCGGCCGAGGGCTCGATACCGAACCCGGCTTCGAGGCCGGAGCCGACGTACTCAGGAATCATGTGCACCTCGCCGCCCTCGAGCGCCGGCTTGAGCACCTCACGCGGCCCCACCTGGACCTGGTGATTGACGCTGTACCCGGCCGCCTCGAGAGCCTGGACATAGATCTCGGCGACGATCTCGCTCTCGCCGAAACCGAACGAGGCAACCTCGATCGTGGTGCCTTGACTTGTGTCGCCACCCGATGCGCACGCCCCGGCCACCAAGGCCATGGCGAGCATCATCGCCCCGACGACACCGCTGCGGGTCATCCGCATGGGTCACTCCTTCATGAGACAGGGCCGCCGGTATGGGCGACCTCAGCTGCGCACGCTACCCGCGGCCCGCCGTTTCACGCGAGGCCCCATGGTCATCCCGCCGGCCGGGGCCCTTTGGGGGCCAGGCGGCGCTGGACGACGCCGAACCCGGCATCGGTCAGCACCGACAGGAGCGCCACGAGGAGTGCCCCCACGAACAACTCCACCGAGTCGCGTTGGGAGAACCCATCGATGATGTATCGCCCCAAACCACCCCACGCCACGAGGGCTCCAAGGGTCGCGGTCGCCACCACCTGCACGGCGGATACCCGCACCGCCGTCAGGATCGCCGGGGACGCCAGGGGCAGTTCGACCCGGAAAAGGACCTCTCGCCCGGACAGGCCCATCCCCACGGCGGCCTCGGTCAGGTCGGCATCCACCTCCCGAACCCCGGTGAAGGTGTTCGTGAAGATGGGAGGGGCCGCCAGGGCGACGAGGGCGATGAACGTCGGCCAGAACCCCAGCCCGAGCCCGAGACGGATCGTGAACGGAAGGGCCAGGGCGACGATGGCGAAGGAAGGGACGGCCCGCCCGATGTTCACCACCGATACGGCAAACGTTCCACCCCGTCCGGTGTGGCCGAGATAGAGACCGGGGGGGATGGCCACGGCACAGGCGACGGCCACCGACAGAAGGGTGAGGCCCACGTGGTCGAGGGTTCGGGTGACGATCCCGGCTTCGCCCACCCAGTTGGTCCCGGTTGCCAGGAACTCGACGACGCCTCCGAGCAGGTCCATCAGGGAACCACCCGTCGTCGGGACCAGGGCGTGAGCGCCCGCTCCATCCGAACGAGCGCCACGTCGATGGTGGCGGCGAGGGCCACGGACAGCACCGTGCCCAGGACGATCTCGGTCGTGAAGAACCGCCGCAGCCCCTGCAGGATGAAGAACCCGTAGCCGCCCTGGCCGATGAGGGACGTCACCGTCACGAGCCCGACGGTGGTGACGGTGGCGATCCGCAGGCCGGCCACTATGAGGGGCAGGGCCAGTGGGACCTCGACCTCCCACAGGATCCGGCGGTCGGTGAATCCCATCCCCCGCGCTGCCTCCTTGGTCGCCTCCGGGACCCCGTCGAGTCCGGCCATGATGTTGCGGATGAGGATGAGCAGGGTGTAGCTGACGAGGCCGATCTCAGCGGTGAGAAGGCTGAGACCCGTGAACGGAACGAGTGCCGCGAACAGTGCAAGGGACGGGATCGTGTACAGGACCCCGGCCGTCCAGGTGACCGGGCCGTACGCCCGGCGGTGGCGGTGGATGAGCAAGCACAGCGCAACGCTGATGGCGAAACCGATCCCGACGGCGAGCCCCGTGAGCACGGCATGCTCGACGGTGCGTTCCCACACGTCATCGAGGTGTCCGCCGACCCATCCCCAATCGACGATCGGTCCCTCGCTCACCGCCGCATCTCCTCGCTGATGCGGTCGACCGTGAGCATCCCAAGGTACTCCTGACCGTCGAGGACGGGCACGAACGGACTCCGGCCGGACACGATCACGTCAAGGGCCTCTCGCAGCGTGGCGGTGACCGACAGGAAGGACCGGAAGGGCCGCGTCGCTTCCACCTCGACCATCGCTCCGACGCCGTCGGCGGGAAGCCATCCGTGGAGGCGACGCCCCTCGGCAACCGCGATCCAGTCGACGCCCGACGCCGCCATCAACCGCTGGGCTGCCTCGCCCGACGTCCCGGGTGCGACCACCGGTCCCTCCACGAGGGGGACGCCGGCGATGGGCATGAGTGAGAGGCGTCGCAGGCCCCGGTCCGAGCCGAGGAAGTCGGCAACGAAGTCGTTGGCTGGTTCTTGGAGGAGTTCGAACGGCGGGGCGTACTGCTCGAGAACCCCTCCAACGTTGAGGAGGGCGACGCGGCTCCCCAGCCGGATCGCCTCGTCGATGTCGTGGGTGACGAAGACGATGGTCTTGTGAAGGCGGGCCTGCAGGTCGAGGAGCTCACCCTGGAGCCTGGCCCGCACGATGGGATCGACCGCCCCGAACGGCTCGTCCATGAGCAGGACGGGGGGGTCGGCCGCCAGGGCCCGGGCCACCCCCACCCGCTGTTGCTGCCCGCCGGACAGCTCCGTCGGGTAGCGGTCGGCCAGTTCGATGCCGAGCCCGACCGTCTCGATGAGCTCCATGACCCGCGCCGCCGTCCGGGCTTCGTCCCAGCCGAGGAGCCGAGGCACGGTCCCTATGTTCTCGGCGATCGTACGGTGGGGGAAGAGGCCGACCTGCTGGATGACGTACCCGATGCGACGCCGGAGGACATGGGGCTCCACCGCCGTGGCGTCCTCGCCACCGATGAGGATCGACCCGGACGTTGGCTCGATGACGCGGTTGATCATCTTGAGCGTCGTGGTCTTGCCACAGCCCGACGGGCCGACGAGGACGACGATCTCCCCCTCCGGGATCTCCAGCGAGAGATGGTCGACGGCAGCGGTCGAACTCCCGGGGAAGACCTTCGTGACGTCCCGGATCGAGATCATGGAGCCTGACACCTCTCGGACCCTAGAACCGGCCTGCCGGCAATCGATGGTGGATCATGCAACCACGTCGAGACCGACCTTTTGCAGGAGCTGGAGCAGGGCCGGGGCCGGGTCCTTGAAGTTGTGAGGACGAAGCACGTGGTCGTATCGCTCCATGAACCCGGTCATCGTCTGGATGACGTGGGAGAGGTTGATGGTGTGGAGGTCGTTCTCGGGGGCCTGACCGAAGGCGACGAGCCGGGCCCGGATCGTGCCTCCCCCTCGGGCCGGGGCCACCGACACGCAGTGGTCGATGAGGTCCGACATGGGCTGGTCGATTCCGTCCTCGTAGAGCCACTCCACCCGGCGGAGCACCGAGTGCAACGTGGGATGGGACCGCAGGCCGGGGTTGAAGATGGCGTCGCCCTGCTTGACCTCGCCGATGATGAGGTCGATGACATCGTCCTCGATCATGAGCGCCTCGTCGGCAGCCAGCAGCAGCTGGTGCTGGGTTCCGAGGTCGTCCTCGGCAATGAACGTGTCGCCCGGGAATCGAAGCGCCACGATGTCCACGTCCGTCACCGTGCGGAAGGTCCCGTCCTCGTTGCGGGCGTGGATCTCCAACTCGGAGAGGGTGAGGTAGCCGGTGAGCCGCAGGTACGACTCGACGAGATTGACCGCGATGTCCATGTGGGGAGACTATGGCGGAGAACCCTGCAATGAGGAGGAACTACGACAGCCGGAACAGCTCCTGGACATCGCTCCCGCCCGGACTCGCGGCACTACTCACGACCACAACCCCGACCTCCGGGTGATCGGCGATGAAGTGTCGGATCGAGGACCCTCGCAGGGACCCGGCGGCAACAAGGAGGTCACCGGGGCGGATGACCTCCTCCAACGGCCCCTGTATCGGCTGCCACACGTGAGGCAGGTCGTCGAAGTCGGTTGCCTTGACGACCGGCGGACCGAGGCGCTTGGCAAGGGCCGCCACAAGGCCTATTGCCACCGCCGCGTCCGGCGTGCGCGGATGGAGATCCCCCAGGTCCAGGACAACCCGGTCGTACTCCCCATCCGTCAGCGCTGCCGCCGCCACTGGTGCTTGGGCGTGTTCGATCAAGTCGTCAAGGATGGTGCCCAGCACTCGGTCTCGTGCACTCGAGTCCGCCTTCCATCCGACCAGGACGAGGGAGCAGTGCGACTCCGCGGCGATGTGGACCACTGCGGACGCCACTGACGTACCGACGCGCACCATGCCGTCGACCTCGGCGCCGGAGCGACGCGCTTCGTCCTCGATCGCCGACAACAGGCGCCGCCCGGCTTCGAGGCGATCCTGGTCTGGCGATGTCACGACATGGAGGGGAACCACCACGCCCCCGTCGGCCCACGCAATGAGCGAGGCGAGCCGGACAAGATTGGGGGCAGCATCCGGATTGGCGATCGGGACGACGACGGATGTCCCGAGCTTCACCGACGGCCGGGAGGTCTGCGTCACTCGTGGAGCGAAATGGCTCGCACTCAACGACGTCACGACCACCGTCACGAGCACCACAATCAACACGGCGTTCACGACCTGTTCCCCGAACATGCCCAAGTTGAAAGCGACAATCGTGCCCGCCAGCGTCGCGGCTGCCTGTGCGCCCGTGAGCGAGAAGACCACTCCTATCCGGGGGCGGTCGTAGCCGAGTGTTCGGCCGAGAGCGAGAGCCGCCAGCCACTTCGATCCGAGGGCCACGGCGGAGAACGCGGCTGCGAGTCCAAGTGTCTCGAGGTCCAGGACAACTCGAACATCGATCAGCATCCCGACTGAGACCAGGAAGACCGGAATCAGGAGGGTGGATCCGAGGAACTCGACGCGCTGCATGAGCACACCCCCGTTCGGCACCGATCTGTTCAGGGCAAGTCCGGTGAGGAACGCGCCAACAATGCCCTCGACCCCGACGGACTCGGCCGCGAATGACCCGGCCAGGAAGGCAGCGAAGACAAATAGAAAGCGGAGGGTCCGCTCCTGGCCGAGGCCCCGGAAGAACCACTTGGTGAGTCGTGGCAGCAGCCAGAAGACCAAGAGCCCGAGGACCCCTAAACCCGGAATCATGGTCCCCGCGACTCGCCAGCCCAGGCCACCCGCCTCGACGCTTCCTGCGACCACTGCCAGGACGAGGAGTGCAAGGGTGTCCGTGATGACCGTGGCACCGACGGCAGTGGCGACAGCCGGATCGGTCGCGATGCCGTGCCTACGAATGCTCGGGTAGGTCACCAGGGTGTGGGACGCCCAAAGAGAGCCGATGAGGATCGACGTTGCGATTCCGAAACCGAGAAGCGAAGCAGCCGCGGTGCCAAGCCCGAAGGGAACGACGAAGGTCAACACCCCGAACCCCACCGCCGACCTCCGATGGAGATCCAGGACATCGAGGTCCAATTCCAGGCCGGCCAGGAACATCAGGTACAGGAGCCCGACGCCGCCAAGCACTTCGATCGGTCCTGCTCGGTCAATCAGCCCCAGCCCCTCACTGCCGACCACCAGGCCACCGAGGACGAGGCCAATGACCCCGGGTACGCGCAGCCGCTCAGCAACCAAGGGGCCGACGAGGATCACAACTGCCACGACGAAGAAGATCCCAGCAGGCGAGGACAGGGGAATACCGGCTCCTTGATGTGCCCTGCACGATAGGTGGCCGGGCGACATGGTCGACGTGGCCAACGGGACACGGTGGGTGGTGGCACGACCGAACAACGGCAGCCCGGGGGGTGGCTTCTTGCTCGTCGTAGCCGCCCTCGGCGGGGATAGGCTTGCCGTATGTCCGCTCCGGTCCTCTACGAGCACAACGGGCGGGTCGCGGTCGCCACCCTCAACCGCCCGGAAACCCGCAACGCCATCACCGACGACGACCTCCTCGCCGACCTTCTCGAAGCGATCGGGCGGGCCGATGCCGACCCCGAGGTCGGCGCCCTCATCATCACCGGGGCCGATCCGGGGTTCTGTTCCGGGGGCAACGTCAAGCAGCTCGCCGAACGGGACCGGATGGGCGGGGGAACACCCGACCAGGTCGCCGAGTGGTACCGGCGGGGCATCCAGCGTCTCCCCCGACTGCTCCTGGCCACCGATCTCGTCACCTTCGCCGCCGTGAACGGGGCGGCGGTGGGGGCCGGATGGGACCTGGCCTCGATGTGCGACATTCGAATCGCGTCGGACCGTGCCCGTTTCTCGCACCCGTTCGTCAACCTGGGGATCATCCCGGGCGATGGCGGGGGGTGGCTGCTCCCGTCCATCGTCGGCTGGCAGCGAGCGACCGAACTCACCCTCACGGGGCGCTTCATCGACGCCGAGGAGGCCCTGCGCATCGGAGCCGTCCTGGAGGTGGTGGACCACGACGAGCTCCTCATGCGAACGCGGTCCCTTGCCGACCAGGTCACGAGCCGCCCACCGCATGCGACCCGGCTCGCCAAACGGCTCCTCCGCCACGCCCGGCATTCGCGGATGGACGAGTTCCTCGACATGAGTGCCGCCTTCCAGGCGATCGCCCATCACACCGACGACCACACGGAGGCGATCTCGTCCTTCCTCGAGAAGCGCCCGCCCACCTACCGGGGCCGCTGACCGGTGCCGACCCCGGTCGTCTCCCTCGAGGACGTGCGGCTCGTACGCTCGGGCAAGAAGATCCTCGACGGAATCACGTGGTCGGTCCATGAGCACGAGCGCTGGGTGGTCTTCGGGCCGAACGGCGCCGGCAAGACGACGGTGCTCCAGGTGGCCTCGACGTACCTGCCTCCGACGGCCGGGACCGTGCACCTGTTCGGCCGGCGACGAGGGACGTTCGATGTCCGACCCGAGCGGGAACGCATCGGGTACGCGGGCATGGGTCCGGCCCAATTCGTGAAGGATCGGCTGTCGGGCATCGAGATCGTTGTGACTGGCAGGTACGCGTCGTTCCTCGACACGAGATGGCACGAGTACGACGACACCGACTTCGACCGTGCGCTGTCGCTCCTCCACCGCATGGCCGCCGGGTACCTCGCCGAGCAGGCCTACGGCACGATGTCGGCCGGGGAACGCCAACGGGTCATGGTGGCCCGGAGCCTCATGGCCGAGCCCGAGCTGCTCCTCCTCGACGAGGCGACAACCGGCCTCGACCTCGGGGCCCGGGAGCAACTCGTGGAGGCCCTCGGGTCGTTCGCGGCCGACCCCACGTCGCCTCCCGTGGTGCTCGTCACCCACCACGTCGAGGAGATCCCCCCAGGGTTCACCCACATCCTCCTGCTGGCAGGCGGTCGGGTCGTCGACCAGGGCCCTCTCGAGACCGTCCTCACCGGCCCGACGCTGTCATCCACGTTCGGGATGCCGCTCTCGCTCCAGCACGCCAACGGGCGGTGGCACGCCGTGCGTCTCAGTGGTGGAGCAGCTGGTCGGTGAACCCATGGAGTGAGAACGGCTTCTCGGCCTCGTCGTGGTCGGGTGCCCGCACGATCCACCCGGCAACGGCGCCCCCGAGGCAGGCGATGCCACAGATCGTGAATGCCAACGGGAAGTTCCCGAGATCGCCGAGCCGGCCGCCCAACACCGGGAAGACGATGCCGCCCGCCCCGTAGGAGAGGAACACCCACGGGTAGTTGAGGCCCACCGATCGGTTCCCGAAGGCGTCGGCGGTGATCGAGGGGAAGATGGCGAAGTTGCCGCCGAAGTTGAACCCGATGAGGGCGGCGGCCAGGTAGAGCAGGCCCCGCGACGAGGCCATCGAGGTGAACAGCAGCAGGAAGAGGCCTTGGGAAGCGGTGAGGACGATCACCGATCGCCTCCGGCCCAGGTAGTCGCTCAGCTCCCCCCACACGATCCGCCCCAAGCCGTTGGCGAGGCTGAAGAACACCGCCATGGCCGTGCCGGCCACCGCGCTGGCCTCCATCGCGTCCATCCCGGCCCCGGTGAGGGCCTCGATCGGGTAGAGCTTCATGAGTCCGATCGCCATGAGGCCCGCGCCCGCCGAGACGAAGAACGCCACCGAGATGAGATGAAACTGCGGTGTCCGGATCATCTCCGTCGAGGTGAACTCCTCTCCTCCCGACCCGGCGGTGGTGGCCGGTGTGTACCCGTCGGGCACCCAGCCGGCCGGCGGGAGTTTCATGAACAGGGACCCGATGAGGACCAGGACCGCGAAGGCGGCGCCGTAGATCATGAAGGTCTCGCCGAGTCCCCGGTTGGCGATGAGGTCGCCCCACTCCCCCGCCAGCTTCACCCAGCCCATGGCCCCGAACCCGAACCCGGCAACCGCCACCCCGGTGATGAGGCCCTTGTGGTCGGGGAACCACCGCATTCCGACGGCGATGGGAACGACGTATCCGCACCCGATGCCGGCGCCTCCGACGAGTCCCACACCGAGCAGTACGAACCAGAAGTTGGCCCCGCCCTCGAGGCCGGCCAGGACGTACCCGGAGCCGAGAATGGTGCCGCCCAGGACCGCCAGCCGGCGAGGCCCCCACGTCGGCAGGCGTTTGCCGGCGAAGACCATGACGATGGCGAACGTCGCCAGTCCGAGGGAGAACACGAGCTGGGTCTCGAGGCTGGACCACCCGGCCTCCTTGAGGCCCGGCGTGAACACGGACCAGGCGTAGATGGCGCCGAGGCATACCTGGATCAGGATCGCCCCGAGAACGACGGGCCAGCGGGCGATGGCAGACATAGGGTTCGCTCCCTCGCTTGGTTGTGATGTAGATCACAATCTAGCGGATCAGCCGGGCAACGCGTCCGGTTCCGACCCCTCGGTCCGGCCCTATCATCGGGCCCCGACCACCGACAAAGGACCGCCATGGCCACGATCTACTACGAGAAGGACGCCGACACCACGCTCCTCGAGGGCAAGACCGTGGCGGTGATCGGATACGGCTCCCAGGGCCACGCCCACGCCCTCAACCTCTTCGATTCCGGCATCGACGTCGTCGTCGGCCTGCGCGAAGGATCGGCGTCGCGCCAAGAAGCAGCAGAGTACGGCCTTCGGGTCATGACCCCGTCAGAGGCGACGAGCGCCGCCGACATCGTCATGCTCCTCGTCCCCGACCAGCACATGGCCGGCCTCTACACCAGGGAGGTCGCTCCCCACCTACGACCGGGGATGGCCCTGTTCTTCGCCCACGGGTTCAACATCCATTTCGGGGTCATCACTCCACCCGACGACGTGGACGTCGTCATGGTCGCCCCCAAGGGGCCCGGCCACCTCGTCCGGCGCACGTACACCGAAGGCTCGGGCGTCCCCTGCCTCGTGGCCGTCCACCAGGACGCAACCGGCAGCGCCAAGCAGATCGGGCTCGCTTACGCCTCGGCCATCGGAGGGGCGCGGGCCGGTGTGCTCGACACGACCTTCGAGGAGGAGACGGAGACCGACCTCTTCGGCGAGCAAGTGATCCTCTGTGGTGGGATCTCCGAACTCATCAAGTCGGCGTTCGAGACCCTCGTCGAAGCCGGGTACCAGCCCGAGTCCGCCTACTTCGAGACACTCCACGAACTCAAGCTCATCGTCGACCTCCTCTACGAGGGCGGCCTGTCGTGGATGCGGTACAGCATCTCGGACACCGCCGAGTACGGCGACTACACCCGCGGCCCCCGGATCATCCCCGCCTCCGCCAAGGAGACCATGAAGGAGGTCCTGGCGGAGATCCGCAGCGGGACGTTCGCCCGCGAGTTCCTCTCCGACACCCAGTCGGACTCACCACGGCTGGTGGAGATGCGGGCCACCGAGCAGGACCACGAGATCGAGCGGGTGGGCAAGGCCCTGCGGGCGATGATGCCGTTCCTCGATCCCAAGTCGCCCTAGTGGTGTAGACAACCGCGGTCGGGACCCTGCGCGCCCAATACGCTTGGCGGATGCCGCTGCCCGCCTTCTCCGCGCCAACCCGGGCGTGGTTCGAATCGTCGTTCTCGGCGCCGACCCCCGCCCAGGACGGGGCCTGGCCGGCCATTGCCTCGGGCGAGCACACCCTCGTGCACGCCCCCACCGGCAGCGGCAAGACCCTGGCCGCGTTCCTTTCGGCCATCGATCGCCTCCTCACCGAGCCCCGTCCGACCGACAAGGACCGCCGGTGCCGGGTGGTGTACGTCTCACCCCTCAAGGCGCTCGCCTACGACATCGAGCGCAACCTGCGGGCTCCCCTGGTCGGCATCCGCCACGCCGCCACCCGCCTGGGACTCGACGACCTTCCCGAGGTCTCGATCGCCCTTCGTACCGGTGACACCCCCGGCAACGAGCGCCAGCGCATGCTCCGTACCCCGCCGGACCTCCTCATCACCACCCCCGAGTCCCTCTACCTCCTCCTCACGTCGAGGTTCGCCGAACGGCTCCGCCACGTCGAGACGGTGATCGTCGACGAGGTCCACGCCGTGGCCGGCACCAAGCGCGGCGCCCACCTCGCCCTCAGCCTCGAACGGCTCACCGCCAACGCCGAGACCACACCCCAGCGCATCGGCCTGTCGGCCACCCAGCGCCCCCTCGAGACCATCGGGCACTTCCTCGCCGGCAACGACGTCGACGGCGAGTCGGTTGCACCCCGGCCGATCCGGATCGTCGACGCCGTCGCCGAGCCCGGCCTCGAGATCGACATCCGGGTGACGGTCGACGACATGACCGCTCCCCCACCCGACCCCGTGGACGAGGAGAACACCACCCGCTCGATCTGGCCGTCCGTCTACCCCGAACTCAAGCGGCTGGTCGACTCGCACAAGTCGACGATCGTCTTCGCCAACTCCCGACGCCTTGCCGAACGGATCTGTTCGGAGCTCAACGCGAGGTCGGAGGGGACGATCGCCCGCGCCCACCACGGGTCCGTGAGCCGCGAGCAGCGCGTCGAGATCGAGGAAGCCCTCAAGCGAGGCGAACTGGAGGCCGTCGTCGCCACGTCCAGCCTCGAACTTGGCATCGACATGGGAGCCGTCGACCAGGTGCTCCAAGTGGAGGCCCCACCCAGCGTCGCCTCCGGTCTCCAGCGAGCGGGTCGGTCGGGACACCACGTCGGTGGGATCTCCAAGGTGTCCATCTTCCCCAAGCACCGTGGGGACCTCCTCGTGGCCACGGCGATCGCCGAGAGAATGCGGCGGGGAGCGGTGGAAGAGACCCGGATCCTGGCCAATCCCCTTGATGTGCTGGCCCAGCAGGTCGTGGCGATCGTCGCCATCGGCGACACCACGACCGACGCCCTCTACGACCTCGTGCGGGGCGCCGCCCCGTACTCCGAACTCGGCCACGGCCCGTTCGAGGCCGTGCTGGACATGCTGTCCGGTCGCTTCCCCTCCGACCTGTTCGCCGACCTTCGCGCCCGCATCTCGTGGAACCGCATGAGCGGTGAGCTCTCGGCGCTTCCCGGGTCACATCGCCTGGCGGTCAACAATCCGGGCACGATTCCCGACCGCGGCCTGTATCGGGTGACGCTCCCCGACGGCACCAAGGTGGGCGAACTCGACGAGGAGATGGTGTACGAGGCCCGCACCGGGGATTCGTTCATCCTCGGGGCGTCGACGTGGAGGATCAGCGAGATCACCCACGACCGCGTGGAGGTCATCCCCGACCCGGGCGGCCCGGGCGCCAAGGTGCCGTTCTGGCACGGCGACCGGCCCGGGCGTCCCGTGGGGGCGGGCCGGGAAGTGGGGAGGTTCACCCGCGAACTGGCGGCGATGGGGACGGACGAAGCCCTGACCCACCTGCGCCACGACCATGGCCTCAACGAAATGGCCGCGACGAACCTGCTCCGTTACATCGACGAGCAGGAGGCCGCCACCGGGGTTGTGCCGTCGGACAAGACGGTCATCGTGGAGCGTTTCCTCGACGAGATCGGCGACTGGCGCGTGGTTGTCCACTCCCCGCTCGGGTCGAAGGTGCATGCTCCGTGGGCGATGGCGGTGACACATCGTCTGCGGGACCGCTTCGGCACCGATGTGGACTCCATCTGGTCGGATGACGGCATCGCCTTCCGGTTCGTCGAGACCGACCGCATCCCCGACACCGACGAGCTGTTCCCGGACCCCGACGACGTCCGCGACGCGCTCACCGACCACCTCCCCGACACGGCCCTGTTCGCCGCCCGGTTCCGGGAGGCTGCGGCCCGCTCGCTCCTCCTGCCCCGGCGCCGCCCACAGGGACGCACGCCGCTGTGGCTGCAGCGCCGACGATCGGCCGACCTCCTGGCCGTCGTCCGCCGGTTCGGGACGTTCCCGATCGCCCTCGAGACCTACCGCGAGATCCTCCAGGACGACTTCGACCTCCCTTCCTTGCTGGAGGTGCTCGCCGACATCCGGGCGCGCCGTATCCGGGTGGTCGACATCGAGACCGTGACCCCCAGCCCGTTTGCGACGTCGCTCGTGTTCGAGTTCGTGGCGGCGTTCCTCTACGAGGGCGACGCCCCCCTCGCCGAACGAAAGGCAGGAGCGCTCGCCCTCGACCGGGAGCTGCTGGCCGACCTCCTGGGCGAGGCGGAACTACGCGACCTGCTGGACCCCGAGGTGATGCAGCACGTGGAGCTGGAGAGCCAGCACCTCACCGAGTCCCGCAAGGCCCGCCATCCCGACGCCATCTGGGAGATGCTGCGGTCGGTGGGCCCGCTCACCATCGCCGGCATCGCGGCGCGCTCCGACCTGACCGACCTCGACGAAGCAATCGCCGAACTGGACGGCCGCATCATCGAGGTGATGATCAGCGGCAAGCCGCGGTGGGCGGCGATCGAGGACGCCGGGCGCCTCCGGGACGGGCTCGGCGTCCAGCCTCCCCTCGGGGTTCCCTTCGCCTTCCTCGAGCCCGTCCCCGACCCATTGGGGGACCTCGTCGGACGGTTCGCCCGAACCCACGGGGCGTTCACCGTGGGAGACGTCGCGTCATCGCTCCACCTGCCACCCGCGGTGGTGCTCTCCACCCTGGAACGTCTCCAACCGAGGGTCACCCGGGGTGCATTCCGGCCGGGACGGACCGACCCCGAGTGGATTGACACGAGCGTGCTGCGGCGGGTCAAGAGGGGCACGCTGGCCGCCCTGCGCTCCGAGATCGAACCGGTCGGCACCGCCGGGCTCGCTCGCCTCACCATGGCGTGGCAAGGCGTGAGCGACCGCCCCGGCCGACGCCCCATCGTCGAGGTGCTGGCCCCGCTCGAAGGGGTGCCGATCCCCGCCACGGTATGGCGCCATTCCATCCTCCCTCCCCGCACCACGCACGGTATCGACGCGCTCGACGAGCCGCTCCGCTCGGGTGAGTGGCTGTGGGTGGGGCGGGGCACGCTCGGTGGCAGAAACGGACGGATAGCGCTGTATCGGCGCTCGACGTGGCACACCCTTCGACCACCGCGACAGGAGGCCCCGGCCGAGCCCGTCCACGAGGCCGTTCGCCGCCACCTGGACGCGGCCGGCGCGTCGTTCTTCGCCGACCTGTACGCCGCGGCCGGCGGCGGGGACCCTGAGGCGGTGGGTGAGCACCTGTGGGACCTGGTCTGGGCGGGCGAGGTGACGAACGACTCATTGGCGCCGGTGTGGGAGCACCTCAAGGGCCGGCGACGATCGTCGCGGCGCCGTGTCTCGGGTCGGTTCAACCCGGACGTGCAGGGCCGCTGGTCGTTGGTGCCGGCCCCAGCCGAGTCCACACCGACCGATGTTGCGACCGCCCGGGCCGCCATGCTGCTCGCCCGCCACGGCGTCGTCACCCGGGCCACGGTCGCCGCCGAGGAGATCCCGGGAGGCTTCACCGGGCTCTATCCGGTGTTCTCGGCGATGGAGGAACGCGGCCAGGTTCGGCGGGGGTACTTCGTGGACGGCTTGGGTGGAGCCCAGTTCGCCTCCCCCGGGGCCGTCGACCGTCTCCGGGCAACAACCGAACCCAGCACGGTCCTACTGGCGGCCACCGACCCCGCCAACCCATACGGCTCGGTGCTGCCGTGGCCGGTCTCGCCGGCCCGCCTGGCCCGGGTTGCCGACGCACACGTCGTGGTGGGCGACGGCACCCTCGTCGCCTATGTCGACCATGGCAAGGCCACGCTCTTCGGGGTGCCCCCCGCGGACCTCCCGGCCCTCCTGGCCCCGGTCGCCCGTCAGCGGGCCCGGTTCGAGATCCGCGAGGTCGACGGCGAACCGGTCACCCGCACCGCGCTGGGGGAGGCGTTGGCAGCTGCGGGATGGAAGCCGACACCCAAGGGGCTCCGCCCGGGCTGACGGCGGTTCGACCCGGGTCGTCATCGAACGGCCGGTCGTTCGTGAGCACCTCCGTCCGGGTCCACGTAGGCTTCCCATCGCCGTCCACGAATGGAGTCATGGTGTCGGAAACACTCGCCAACCTCATGAAGGAAGAGCGTTCGTTCCCGCCGTCGGAGGCCTTCGTCGCCCAGGCCAACGCCAAGCCGGGGATCCACGCCGAGGCCGAGGCCGACTGGCTTGGCTGGTGGGAGCGCAACGCCAAGGAGCGGATCACCTGGTTCAAGGAGCCCACCGCCGTTCTCGACGACTCCAACGCCCCTTTCTTCACGTGGTTCGCCGACGGCACCCTCAACGTCTCGTACAACTGCCTGGATCGTCACGTCGAGGCGGGTGGCGGCGACAAGGTCGCCTACCACTGGGAGGGTGAGCCCGGTGACAAGCGGACGATCACCTACGCCGAGCTTCTCACCGACGTGAGCCGGTTCGCCAACGGCCTCAAGTCCCTCGGCATCGGCCGGGGTGACCGAGTCGCCATCTACATGGGAATGGTGCCCGAACTGGCCGTTGCCCTCCTCGCCTGTGCCCGGATTGGGGCCATCCACTCCGTGGTGTTCGGCGGGTTCAGCGCCGACTCGCTGGCCGACCGCATCAACGACGCCTCCGCCAAGGCCGTCATCACCGCCGACGGCGCCTGGCGACGCGGCACCGTCCTCGACCTCAAGGCCGCGGCCGACGACGCAGTGGCCAAGACCTCCACCATCGAACACGTCATCGTGCTCGAACGAACGGGCAACGACGTCGTGATGGTCGAGGGGCGGGACATCTGGTGGGGCGACCTCGTCAGGGACCAGTCCGACGACTGTCCGCCCGAGGAGATGGGCGCCGAAGACCTCCTCTACATCCTCTACACGTCGGGGACAACCGGCAAGCCCAAAGGAATCGTCCACACCCAGGGCGGCTACCTGACCGGAATCACCACCACCTGCCACTACGTCTTCGACCTCAAGGACGACGACGTGTACTGGTGCACCGCCGACATCGGCTGGGTCACCGGCCACAGCTACATCGTGTACGGACCCCTCGCCAACCACACGACGGGTGTCATGTACGAGGGTGCCCCCAACCACCCCGACTTCGACCGCTTGTGGCAGATCGTCGAGGACTACGCCGTCACCGTGTTCTACACCGCGCCGACGGCGATCCGAGCGTTCATGAAGTGGGGCGACGAGTACCCGGCCCGCCACGACCTGTCGTCGCTTCGTCTCATCGGCACGGTCGGCGAACCCATCAACCCCGAGGCGTGGATGTGGTACCACGAGGTCATCGGGTCCGGGTCCTGCCCCATCGTCGACACGTGGTGGCAGACGGAGACCGGCGCCATCATGATCACCCCTCTCCCCGGGGCCGTGGCCACCAAGCCGGGGTCTGCCACGATCCCGTTCCCGGGGATCTTCGCCGACGTCGTCGACGAGCGGGGCGAATCGGTGCCCCTCGGCGGCGGCGGCTTCCTGGCCATCCGCCGCCCGTGGCCCTCGATGCTCCGGACCATCTACGGCGACGACCAGCGCTACGTCGACACCTACTGGTCGCGGTTCGAGGGCGTCTACTTCGCCGGCGACGGCGCCAAGCGGGACGACGACGGGTACTTCTGGCTGCTGGGACGGGTGGACGACATCATGCTCGTAGCCGGACACAACATCTCCACGACGGAGGTCGAATCGGCCCTCGTGTCCCATCCGGCGGTGGCCGAGGCCGCCGTCGTGGGACGCAAGGACGAGCTGACCGGCCAGGCCATCGCCGCGTTCGTCACGCTCCGCGGCACCAACGACGGTGACGCGGGCCTGCTCGCCGAACTCCGCGACCACGTGGCCAAGGTCCTGGGCCCCATCGCCAAGCCGGCGTCGATCGTGTTCACGCCCGACCTCCCCAAGACGAGGTCCGGCAAGATCATGCGGCGGCTCCTCCAGGACATCTCGGAGAAGCGCCAGCTGGGGGACGTCACGACCCTCGCCAACGCCGACATCGTGGCCGACATCGCCAGCCACGCCGCCACTGCATCGGAGGACTGAGGCCCGGAACAGGAGGGACGATGGCATACAAGGACGTGTACGAACGGTCCCTGGCCGACCCGGAGGGGTTCTGGCTCGAAGCGGCCACGGCCATCGACTGGGTCAAGGCGCCCACCCGGGCCCTCGACGATTCGAACCCGCCCTTCCATCGCTGGTTCCCGGACGGCGTCCTCAACACGTGCCACAACGCCCTCGACCGCCACGCCGACGGCGGTCGAGGATCCCAGCCGGCGCTCGTCCATGACTCGCCGATGACCGGCGTGGTGACCACGTTCACGTTCGCCGAGCTGCGCGACCGCGTCGCCCTGGTGGCGGGCGCCCTCCGTCGCCTCGG
>JBFKVA010000017.1:0-34193 GCA_041635475.1 Acidimicrobiia bacterium
ACACCCCAGGGCCCCGGCCGCGACCGTGGCCATGCGGGCCGCGCTCATCTCGCCCGCCAGGCCGGTTCCCGCGTTGGCGTTGCCCGAGTTGAGAACGACGGCCTGGGCGTAGCCGTTGGCGACGTGCTCCCTGGACAGTCGTACCGGGGCGGCGGCGGCCAGGTTGGTCGTGAAGACGGCGGCGGCCACCACGGGACGGTCGGCCGCCACGATGGCGAGGTCGAGGAGGCCGGGGGCCTTGATGCCGCAGTGAACCCCGCCCGCCACGAACCCCTTCGGGAGTGTCACGCTCACGGCATCCACCCGTGGAGCGGGAGTCCGGTTTCCTCCTCCAGCCCGAGCATGAGGTTGGCCGCCTGCACCGCTTGGCCGGCGGCCCCCTTCACGAGGTTGTCGATGGCCCCAATGACGATGACCTGGTGCGACGAACGGTCGAGGTAGGCGGTAACAAGGGCCCGGTTCGAGTTCACGACCCACCGCGACTGGGGCGGATGATCGACCACGTCCACGAACGGCCGGCCCGCATAGGCGTCCCGCAGCCCTTCAAGGAGGTCGGCACGCGTGATGTGATCAGAGGTGGCCGGGGCGGTCGTCGTGGCCACGATTCCCCGCTGCATGGGCACGAGGTGAGGAGTGAACGTGACGCTCACCGCCTCGTGGCCCGCCGCGAGCTCGAGGGCCATCTCCATTTCGGGACGATGGCGATGCGTAGCCACCGCATACGCCACGACACCCTCGTCTATGGAGCCGAAGAGGTACTGCTCGGCCATCTTCCGCCCAGCTCCGCTCACACCGGAGACGGCGTTGACGATGATGCTCGACGGTTCGATGAAGCCTGCGGCCAGCAGCGGCGCCACCCCCAACACCGTGGCGGTCGGGTAACAGCCCGGTGATGCGACCGTGGACGCTCCCGTGCAGTCGAAGAGCTCCGGCAGGCCGTACGTCCAGGAGGCGAGATCGTCGGGGTAGGGGTGGGGCGTCCCGTAGGCGGCCAGGTAGCGATCCTCGCTGTCCAGCCGGTAGTCGGAGCCGAGGTCGATGACCCTCGCACCCCGCCGGGCCAGGGTCCTGCCGGGGTCGGCAGAGCTGCCGTGGGGGAGGGCGAGGAACGCCACGTCAACGTCGGGGATGTCGTCGGGGTCGTTGCTCCCGAGCACACGGTCGCCACCGCTGAGGTGCGGATGCACCGAGCCCAGGTGCATCCCGGATTGGGTGTGGGCTCCGAGGTGGACGAGATGGAGGTCCGGGTGGCTGTCCACGAACCGCACGAGTTCTCCACCGGCGTATCCGGACGCCCCGAGGATTGCCGTCTTCATTGCGGTATGACTATACAGCTCTTCGGTTGACTATGCGAACGGCCCTCGGAGGCCAATCACCCCCCACCCAGGGTGACGGCAATGAGGAGGATACCGAGGGAGACGGCCATACCGACGTCGGCAAGCACCTTTGTTCGGGTGTTCACGCCCCGTGAGGCCATGATCCCGTGGACGGCGGCCAGGATGATGGCGCCGAGGAAGAGGATGATCTTGAGGCCGAGCCAGAACCCGTAGTTGGGGATGGTGCCCTTTCCCAGGTCGAAGGCGCGGTACGACAACGCGAAGCCGGTGGCGAGTTGCAGCGGAATCCCCACGTACGACACGACGCTGGCGAACCGGCGGGCCACCGCGGTCTGGGCCGCCACCACCCGCTCGTGGCTCCCCTCCACCCGCCTGAGGGCCGGGGTCACGACGAGCCCAAACGTCATCTGCCCACCTATCCAGAGGATGGCCCCGATGATGTGGAAGAAGCGGACGACGGTCCATGCATCGACGGTCATCCTGCAAGGCTACGCCCTTCGGCTCGCACCCCGGCGAATGCCCTCACCCGTCCAGCGGCGTGTACGCGTGACCCTCCCCCGAAAGCCACGTGTCGAAGAACCCGTCGAGTTCGCGCTCTGCCAGCCGTTCTGCGAGTGCGATGAGGTCCTCGGTGGTGACATTGGCGTACGCGTGCTCCTGGGCCCAGGCTCGGAGGAGTGTGAAGAACTCCGCGTCCCCGATCTCGACGCGGAGCGCATGGAGCACGGCTGCCCCGCCCACGTAGGCCCCACCGTTGAAGAGGTCGTTGGGCGCCGGACGTCCCGGCGCCCGCAGGGTCTTGTAGTCGTCAAAGCCGGCGGCGGCGATGCGCTCGTAGACCTCGCGACCGTTGCGATGCTCGGCCCACAGCCACTGGGCGTACGTGGCAAAGCCCTCGTTGAGCCAGATGTCCGACCAGTCCGACAGGCTCACGCTGTTGCCGAACCACTGGTGGGCGGCTTCGTGGACGACCACCGTCGTCTTGAGGGCCCACACGTCGTGGGTGGAGAGGGTCTGGGTCTCCAACGCCCCTCCGAATTCGGCGTCGAGCGCCAGCGTTCCGTAGGTATCGAAGGGGTAGGGACCGAACACACCGATCATCCACTCGAGGATCTCCCCGACTTCTGCGAGTTCCTCCAGGAGCGAAGGCGCGAGGTCGGGATCGACGTAGTCCCGGATGGCGACACCCCCGATCGGATCACGGTCGATGCGCCGGAACTCACCGACCGCCAGCGGGATGAGATAGCTGGCGACTGGATGGGCGTGCTCCCACACGAATGTGGTTCCGCCTCCCTCGGCTGGGGCCTCCCCGGCGAGGACTCCCCCGGCAATACCCACGAAGCCATCGGTGACCGTGATGCTGATCAGGTACGTCGCCTTGTCGAGCGGATGATCGTTGGCCGGGAACCAGGTGGTGGCGCCTGCCGGCTCGGAGACGGCGAACCACGTGTCCTCTGCCGCCTGGATGCCCACGGTGAACGGGACCGCCGGGTCCGAGATCGGGTGAGGTCGCCCGCCGTAGGCAAGCGTCACCGTGTGGCGTTCCCCGGCGGCGGCCCGGAACGGGATCCTCGACTCGGACGTGGACTCGGGGGTGTGCTTGACCTGGGTGCCATCGACGGCGGCCTCGTGCACCGCCAGTGTGCCGGTGTCGATGACGATCGAGGTGAGGTCCTCGGTGGCCTCGATGAGCAGGGTGGCGTGTCCCGAGAACTGGTCATCGGCGATCGCCCGGAAGTCGAGGTCGAGGTCGACGTGGATGACGTCGTATCCGCTGTTGCCCAGCCGTGGGTAGAACGAGTCGCCGATCGACGCCCCCCCGTGCCCGTCCCGTACGCCCGCATACGCCTCCCGGGTGGTGGCCACCGTGGTGCTGGGAACGGTCGTCGTGGTGGTCGCGATCAGCCCGGTCGGTGGAGGAGCAGGCACGGATGTGGTCGGGGTCGACGAGGTGGACGTCGGACCACTCGCGGGCAGGGTCGACGGCGCCGGCGCCGTGCACGCCCCGACGGCGAACATGAGTGCACACGGCAGGATCAGGCGCTTCACCGCCGCAGCGTACCGGGAGCCCCCGGATGTTGGCCGACCGGCTACTCCTTGGGAGGCTTCGGCGCCGGCCTCGCGGTCGGGTCGGGGACCGCCATCCCCTCCCCTGCCGCCCACTCGGCGACGATCCGGTACGCCTCATCCGCGTCGTAGGGTCCCGCTTCGATCCGGTGCTCGTAGAGGAGGCCCATGACCGTTCCCACCCGGGGCCCGGGAGGGATTCCGAGATAGGCCATGACTTGCGTCCCGTCGATCGGCGGTCGCAAGGCAGCGAGTTCCTCCTGCTCCCTCAGGACGGCGATCCGCTGCTCGAGTTCGTCGATCCGGTCCTGGATCACCTTGGCCCGCTTGCGGTTCTTCGTCGTCACGTCGGCCCGCACGAGGTCGTTGAGGTCATCGAGCAGGTGGCCGGCGTCCCGTACGTACCGGCGAACCGCCGAGTCGGTCCATCCCATGCCGAACGTGTGTGGGCGAAGGTGAAGGAACACGAGCTGGCCCACGTCCCTGACCGTTTCCCGCGGGTACCTCAGTTCCCGCAGGCGCTGGCGGGCCATGCGTGCGCCCACGACTTCGTGGTGGTGGAACGACACGCCGTTCTGGCCGTACTCCCGGGTCTCCGGCTTGCCGATGTCATGCAGCATCGCCGCCAGCCGCAGACGCAGTCGGGGGGCCGTGCTCTCGACGACTGCGATCGTGTGGGACAGCACGTCCTTGTGCCGGTGATAGGGATCGATGGCATGGGCGAGGTCGGCGAATTCGGGGACGAAGTGCTCGGCCAGGCCGGACCGAACGAGGCCCCACAAGGCAACCGCCACATTGTCACCGACCAGCAGCTTGTCGAGTTCGTCCCTGATGCGCTCGGCCGAGATGATCTCGAGCCTCCCGGCCATCTCCTCCACCGCCTCCACGGCGGCCCGATCCGGTTCGAACCCGAGGGCGGACACGAAACGGTAGAGCCGGAGCATCCGGAGGGGATCGTCACTGAACGAGACCTCCGGCCCGATCGGTGTCCTCAGGCGTCCTCGGGCCAGGTCCTCCAAGCCTCCGAACGGGTCGATGAGATCACGCTCCAGGACGTCGAGGGCCATCGCGTTGACCGCGAAGTCCCGTCGGGAGAGGTCCGTCTCGATGTCGTCGGAGTACTCGACGTGGGGCTTGCGCGAGTCGTCGCGGTACACCTCCTTGCGGAAGGTCGTGACCTCGTACGTGTGCCCGTCGATCACGAGCCCAATCGTGCCGAACGCCTCCCCCACGGTGAAGATCGTCCCCTGGCCCTCGAGGATTCCCTGGGTCTCGGGCGGCCGCGCATCGGTCGTGAAGTCGAGGTCCACGGCGTCCCGACCCAAGAGGGCATCCCGGACCGATCCCCCGACGAGGTACAGCCGGTGACCGGCGTCGGCGAATCGCCGCGCCAGCAGCGTTGCGGGCGCGTCGTCAGCAACGAGCCATGCGAGGCGATCCGGGATCATCCGGTCAGGATACGGCCTTTCCTCACCGTCGGACGATGGACGACCGGAGCTCGACCCGGGATCCAACTGACGGAGCCGCCCCGACGGGCGGCTCCGAGTGGGTGCCAGCGCTGACACCGGACTGCGATCGGCTAGGCCTCCAGCAGGCCCTTCTGTTCGGCCTTGACCCTCAGGTCGTGCGGCGACGTCGCAGCTGCCAGGGCCGTCTGGAACGTGATCTTCTTCTCTTCGAAGAGGCGCAGGATGGCCTGGTCGAACGTCTGCATGCCGTAGAACTCCGACTCGGACATGACCTCGAGGAGGTTGAGGGACTCCTCCGGGTTCACGATCCGCTCGTAGACCCGGCCGTTGTTGATGAGCACCTCAACGGCCACGATCCGACCGCCGTCGACCCGTTCCAGCAGCCGCTGGGAAATGACACCGCGCAGGGTGGCGGCCATCATCATTCTCACCTGGCGCTCCTGGTGGGGTGGGAACATGTCGAGGATGCGGTTGATCGTCTCGGGGGCGTCGATGGTGTGCATCGTCGACAGCACGAGGTGGCCGGTCTCGGCGGCCCGCATGGCGGCCCGCATGGTTTCGGCGTCGCGCATCTCCCCGATGAGGATGGCGTCGGGGTCCTGGCGCAGGGCTCGGCGGATCGCCTCGTTGAAGTCGATCGTGTCCATACCGATCTCCCGCTGGGAGACGATCGAGTTCTTGTCGCGATGCAGGACCTCGATCGGGTCCTCGATCGTGATGATGTTGAGGCGCCTGTTCGTGTTCATGTAGTCGATGACCGAGGAGAGGGTCGTCGTCTTCCCGGACCCGGTGGGGCCGGTGACGAGGACGAGGCCACGGGGTTCGTGGGCCAGCTTTTCGAGGATCCGGGGCAGACCCAGCTCACCGAACGTCTTGGACACGGGCAGCACCCGGCGCAGCACGAGGGCGACGGATCCTCGCTGGCGGTAGGCGTTGACCCGGAACCGGCCCAAGCCCGACTTGCCATAGGCGAAGTCGGCTTCTCCCGTGTTCCGAAACTCGACGGCCGCTCGTTGGGTGAAGATGGCCTGGGCGTAGGCCTCTGCGTCCTCCGGGCGGAGCGGGGGAAGCGTCGTGTGATGGAGGTCGCCGTCGACGCGCATGACCGGCGGGGAGCCCGTCTTGAGGTGGAGGTCGGACGCCTCCACCTGGATCATCTTCTTGAGCAGCTCGTCGAGCGGGACCGCCATGTCGCAACCGTCCACGTAGGGGTTTCGGGTTATTGCATCGGAGCCGCGCAGGCCCTCCTTGAGATGTTCGCGCCATGGGCCCCGTGCAAGGCGGACCCTACACTCGGGGTCATGCGGTCCCCGGGAACATCATGAGGGTCTCCGGGTCATGGCCGGGGCTCCTCACCCTTCGTCAAGGCTTCTCCCGAGCGACCGCTCGTCCCTGGAACGACGTCTCCGACGGGGCCTCCCTCCGGCTCGAACGGGGATCCCAAGGGTTCCTCACCGCCGCGGCCGATCACCTGCTCGAACTCGGCGCTGCCTGGGTCGGGTCGCCGCCGGTGGACACATCCGGCCGCACGGTGTGGGAGCGGGCCGGCTTCGCCCCCTACCTCACCCTCGACCTGTACGGGTTCGACCTCACCCGGGCGGTCGCCGAGCCGGCCCTACCGGTCACGGACGGGGCGGTGGGGGACCTGGCCTCGGCCGTCGAGATCGACCGGCTGTCGTTCGATGACGTCTGGCAATTGGGTTCCATCGGCCTCGCCGAGGCGCGGGCGGCCACGCCCCATTCGACCTTCCTCGTCACCCGTCACGGGAAGGCGGTGTGCGGGTTCGCCATCGTCGGGGTCGGAGGAACCGTCGGGTACCTCCAACGCCTCGGGGTGCATCCGGACGCGCGGCGAGGCGGCCACGGGCGCGCGCTCCTCCTGGCCTCGCTGCGGTGGTGTCAACGCCGAGGGGCCCGCCAGCAACTCCTCAACACCCAGCCGGGAAACGACGCGGCCGCCGGCCTCTACCTCACAGAGGGGTACTCGGTGCGGGAAGGCGCTCTCTCCGTCCTGAGGTACGACGGCTGATGCCGCCACGGCTCCCGGATCGGTACGCGCTGGAGGTGCGGATCGGAAGGGACGGAGACGTCGAAGAGTGGCTGGCCAACGACGTGGAACTCCAGCGCCCGTGCCTCGTGCGCGTCCTCGGGCCCGAGAGCACCGACGAGCGCCGCCGGGAGTTCCTCGAGGCCGTCCGCAACGTCGCCGCCGTCCCCCACCTCCACCTGGCCCAGGTCTTCGCAGCCGACGAACTCGAGGACGGGGCGTTCTCCGTGAGCGAGTGGCCCGGAGGAATCCGGCTCTCGGACCGCTCGAGTGCCGACCTCAGCCTGGATCCCTCGGTGTTCCTCCCCAACGCCGAGGGCCTCGCCAGCGCCCTCGCCGCCCTCCACGAACACGGGGAGGTGCACGGTGCGATCGACGCCTCGGCGGTGTTCTTCCCCATCGCTCGCCCGGCCAAGCTCGGTGCCATCGGGCGCCATCGACGGTGGTCACTCCCCGGGACCGACACGACCACCCTGGCCGCGGTTCTCGAGGAGGCCCTCACCGGCCAGCCAGCCGGCTCCTTTCCCCCGTCGCAGGTGGTCGACGGGGTCTCCCCGGCCCTCGATCACGCCCTGGCGGCCGCCCGTGCCGGGCGCATCGACGCCGCCGGCCTGGCCGAGCTCCTGGCCTCGGTGCCGGTCAGTGCACCCCCCGAGCCCGGCCGCGGGCCCAGCAGGCGGTGGGTGATGATCTCGCTCATCCTCCTCGTGCTGGCGGTGGTCCTCATTGCCCTCGGGAGCGGGCTCCGGCCGGGCCCGGTGGCGGTGCCCGGCGAGTCCGGCGAGTCGCTGCCGGGGAGCCAGCGGAGCACGACAACGACGGTGGCTGCTCCCATCACGATCGTCGAGGAGGGCCTGCGGGTGAGTGCGATCGTCGTGTTCGATCCGCTCGGTGACGGCGAGGAGCGCGACAGCGAGCTCGTCAACCTCACCGACGGCGACCCCGAGACCGCGTGGCGTACGGAGTCCTACTTCGACCCACTACCGCTCATCAAGGCAGGCGTGGGGCTCCAGGTGACCGTGACCGGGGTTCCCCGCCAGCTCCTGCTCCAGGCAATCTCGCCGGGCACGGAACTGGAGGTGCGGTGGACACCCGAGTTCCGCCGCAATCCCTCGGAATGGGAACTCGTCGCCACTGCCCGGGCCGCCGGCCCCACGCTGGCCATCGAACTCCCCGTCCGGGGCGACGGCCTTTGGCTCGTCTGGATCACCCAGGTCCCCGCCGAGGGAGATCGCTATCGGGCTTCGATCGGGGAGCTCGGCTTCCGATGACATCCCGGGCGCTGGGCCCCAGCGCCCCTACGCTTACGGTGTGTCGGACCTCGACCTCATCGAAGCCGCTCGCAACGGTGACCGCGCCGCGTTCGACGCACTCCTCCGACTCCACGAGGATCGCGTCTTCTCGATATGCCTGGCAACGATCCGCGACCGCGAACTCGCCCTCGACGCCACCCAGGAGACGTTCATCACCCTCTTTCGGAAGCTCGACCGCTTCGACGGCCGTTCGGCGTTCACGACATGGCTGTACCGGGTGACGGTCAACACCTGCTACGACGTGCTCCGGCGAGCGGCCCGGCACGCCGCCGACCCGCTCCCGGAGACCCACGACCCTGCCGACCCCGGTTCCAACGATCCCTTCGAATCGGCGGATGTCAGGCCCGACATCGCCGACGCGCTGGCGTCCATCCCCTCCGAGTTCCGGGCGGCCGTCGTGCTTTCTGACCTCGAGGGTCTACCGCTCGGGGAGGTGGCCGAGATCCTCGATGTGCCCATCGGCACCGTGAAGTCTCGGGTATTCCGGGGTCGCCGTCTCCTCGCCGAGCTTCTCAGGAACCACTCGCACACCAACGAACGTCCCATAAGCACATGACGCCGGACCTGACGCCGGAGCAGCTCGACCTGCTCATCGCCCTCACCGACGGGAGCCTGTCGGATGACGCCCTCGTGCACGCCCTCGACGAGGTACGAGCCGACCCGATGCTCCGAGCCGAACACGACCGCCAACTCGAAGCCCTGGCATTCCTCGACACGGCCCGCGCGGCCCCCATGGCGGAGTTCGAGGCGGCCAGGATGCGTCGTGCGGTCCTGGATACGGTCGCCCCCCTTCCGACCAGGGTCACGCCTCGCTGGGTCGGGCGCCTGCTTCCGGTGGCGGCCGCCCTGGCGGTCGTGGTCCTCGGCATCGGGTTCCTTTCGAATGCGGGGCGGGATTCCGCCGGTACCTTCGACGAGGCCACCGACGCGGTCGCCACCCAGGCCGTGGCAGCCACCGAGGCAGCGGCCGCCGAGATGGCGCCGGCCGCCACCGAGTCGTCCATGGCCCTCGAGGCCGAGGACGCAGCGGGAGCCATGGCGGCCGAAGCCCCGCTCGCCGATGAGGACGTCGCCAGTCGGATGGCGATGCTGCCGGCCCTCGGCACACTTCAACCCGACGGCCTCCCCGGCTTCGCCGACACCGTCGACGACTACGTCCTGGAGAAGGGGTACGTCGCCACCCCCCTGTTCGACGTGATCGCGTCCTGCGACGGGGTCGACGTCGACGGAGAGATGCTCCTCACCTACACGGTCGCCGCCACGGCGTCGTGGGACGGGCTCGACGTCGTCGTCCTCGAGATGACCGAGCCGGGTGGCCCGATCGTCGTCATCGACCCGACGACGTGCGCGACGATCCACGTCTACCTCCCGTAGGCGAGTCCGCCCAGACGGCGGAGTAACCTTCGGCCCATGGACAACCTTGCTGCCGCGGCCGTCGATCACCTCGAGAGATACGCCGCCCGAGCCCGCGCCCTCACCGTCGACCGGGCCCGGTCGACCATCACGGCGGTGTCCATCGGCATCGCCGCTGCTGCCCTGGCCCTGTTCGCCGTCGTCGTCCTCATCAAGGGTCTGTTCCGTCTGCTGGCCGTGGTGGTCACCGAAGCCGGCGCCTACGGGATCTTCGGTGGAATGTTCGTCGTGGCCGCGGCGTTCCTCTGGGCGAAGCGCGATCCCTCCTGACACCGGAGTACTCCCATGCCTGAAAAGGTCATCATCATCGGTTCGGGTCCCGCCGGACTCACCGCCGCCCTATACGCCGCCCGCGCCGACCTCCAGCCCCTCGTCTTCGAAGGGTCCGAGGCGGGGGGCCAACTCATGATCACGACCGACGTCGAGAACTACCCCGGCTTTCCCGATGGGATCATGGGACCGGATCTCATGGCCAACTTCCGCAAGCAGGCGGAACGATTCGGCTCCCGTCTCCACACCGTCGACGTCACCGCCGTCGACTTCTCCTCCCGGCCATTCAGGGTCGAGGCCGGAGGAGACACCTACGAGGCGGAGTCTGTCATCATCTCGACCGGGGCCTCTGCCAAGTGGCTCGGGGTTCCCGGCGAGGAGCGACTGCGTGGCCGGGGGGTGAGCGCCTGCGCCACCTGCGACGGGTTCTTCTTCCGTGACAAACACGTCGTCGTGGTCGGGGGTGGCGACACCGCCATGGAGGAGGCTCAGTTCCTCACGAAGTTCGCCTCCAACGTGACGATCGTGCATCGCCGCGACGAGTTCCGGGCTTCGCGGATCATGGCCACTCGGGTTCTCGCGCATCCCAAGATCGAGGTCCGCTGGAACGCCGTCGTCACCGAGATCCTGGGGGACGACACCGTGACCGGCGTCACGCTCGAGGACACGTCAACCGGCGAGGCCGATCATCTCGACGCCGACGGGGTCTTCATGGCCATCGGCCACCACCCCAACACCGACCTGTTCGCCGGTGTCCTCGACCTCGACGACACCGGCTATGTCGTGCTGGCCGGCGACGGCTCAACCCGAACCTCCGTGGAGGGCGTGTTCGCCGCCGGTGACGTCGCCGACACCGTGTATCGACAGGCCGTCACGGCCGCCGGCAGTGGCTGCCAGGCCGCCATCGACGCAGAGCGGTGGCTGACCCACTGAGCCGGGAATACGCTCCAACCCAGTACGTTCTACAACCCACCACCCCACGAAGGAACCCCGACATGGCAAGTACCAAGATCACCGACGCAGACTTCCAGGCCGCCATCGCCTCCGAGACCCCGGTCCTCGTCGACTTCTGGGCCGAGTGGTGCGGCCCCTGCAAGGCGGTGGCTCCCGTCCTCGAGGAGATCGGGACCGAGTACCCGGAGAAGATCAAGATCGCCAAACTCGACATCGACGCCAACCCCAACGCCCCGGCTGCGTTCGGCGTGATGAGCATCCCGACCATGATCGTGTTCCAGGACGGGAAGGAAATGAAGCGAATCGTCGGCTCCCGGCCCAAGGCGGCCATGGTTGCCGCGCTCAGCGAGTTCCTCTCGTAGCGGCCTACGCCTCCCGCCGTAGCATCATGAGGTGATGCGGCGCTACACGATCGGTGACTCGGGCGAGGCCGTTCGCGACATCCAGGAGCGCCTCACCGTCCTCGGCTACCACTGTGACCCTGACCACAAGGGCGAGTATGGGGAGGGGACGGCTCAGGCCGTCGTGGCGTTCCAGGCTGCCAACGGGGTCGACCCCAACGGTGAGATCGACTCCGTCGCTTGGCAGTTATTGGTAGAGGCCGGCTACCGCCTCGGCGATCGGGTGCTCTATCACCGCCGACCGATGCTCCGGGGCGGCGACGTGGCCGAACTCCAGCACCTCCTCAACGACCTCGGCTTCGATGCGGACAAGGCCGACGGCGTCTTCGGGCCCCTGACGGCCAAGGCGGTCCTTGAGTTCCAGGCCAACCGGGGCCTCGGTGAGGACGGCATGGCCGGACCCCGGGTCGTCGAGGAACTCGTGGCCGTCCAGCGATCGAGTCGCAAGATCGGACGCGACGCCGTCCGGGAGCGAGAGTGGCTCCGCAGCCTCCCTCCCACCGTCGTCGCCGCCCGCGCCTGCTTCGATGCCGCCTGCCGTACGCCCGACGAGACCCGGACCGCGTGGCAGGCGTCAGCCCGGGCCGCGTCGACGTTCCGCGACCTTGGTGGGATCTCCTTCATGAGTCGCTCTGCTTCGGTCCCGGCCAGCGAAGAGGTTCGGGCCCGGCGGGCCAACCGCCTCGGCAGCGACCTCGTCATCGGGTTCCAGTTCCCCCGTGCAGATCGGCCGGGGGTCTTCTACTTCGACTCGGGTAGGACCAGTTCCCCAGCCGGTCAGTCACTCGCCCATTTCGTCACTGTGACGACTGGACTGGAGGAGGGAGGGCGCTCCCTGCCCATCCTCAGGGGGACCAGGGCACCGGCCATCGTGGTGAGTTCACCACACCTCGACGGGGAGTTGGCGGCGGCCGTCGTCCAAGGAGTCGTCGACTTCTTCCGGGGCACCACCGACGCGTTGGCCTGAGGTCGCGCTCAGACCTCGTACACGAGTCGGGAGATCTTCTCGAGCTCGTCGAGATTCGAGTACGTGATCACCACACGGCCCTTCGTTCCTCTGTGGGAGATCTTCACCTTCGCGCCCAGCTTCTCCTCAAGGCGCTCCTCGAGTTGGATGATCGCCGGCGGGCGAAGCTCGATGACCCTCGTCTGCGTCGCAGGGCCGTCCTTGGCCTTCCTCAGCCGGGCGGCGTCCTCCACCTGGCGAACCGACCACCCCTCTGCCGCCGCCCGGGAGGCCACATGCTCGACGAACGCCACGTCCTCGAGGCCGACGAGGGCCCTGGCGTGACCTGCCGAAAGGTCACCCTTGTCCACAAGGGCTTGAACACTGGGTGGAAGGGTGAGCAGGCGGAGGCTGTTGGAGATCGTTGCCCGGCTCTTCCCGACCTTCTCGCCGATCTGCTCGTGGGTGAGACTGAAGGTCTCGACGAGCTCTTGGAACGCCCCCGCTTCCTCCAGGGGCCGGAGATCCTCACGCTGGATGTTCTCGATGAGTGCGTGGCTGAGCAGGTCGAAGTCGCCTTCGGCCGTCCGGATGACCGCCGGGATCCTGTGCAGGCCGGCCAGGCGGGACGCCCGCAGTCGCCGCTCGCCCGCGATGAGCTCGTACCCGGACTCCGCCTCGCGCACGACGATCGGCTGCAAGACACCGGCCTCCCTGATCGAGGAGGCCAGTCCTTCCAACTCTGCATCGTCGAAGACCCGCCTCGGCTGGCGAGGGTTGGGGCGGATGTCGTCAAGTTGAAGTTCGAGGAGCGTCGCCGCGTCCGCGTCGTCGGCCGTCGGGATGAGTGACTCGAGGCCGCGCCCCAGGCCGCTCCGTCGCTTCTGGTTCATGGTGCCTCTCCTCCTCCGTGCCGCGCCAGGTACTCCTCACCGAGGTACCGGTAGGCGATCGCGCCCCGGCTCATCGGATCGAACGCCTCGATCGGCTCTCCGTACGACGGGGCCTCTGACAAGCGGACCGACCGTGGAATTACAGTGTTGTAAGTAACATCCCCGAAGAACTCCCTGACCTGGGCCGCAACGTCCGCAGACAAGTTGGTCCGGCCATCGAACATCGTCAGGACGACACCGCCGATCACCAGGTCTTTGTTCAGCGAGGACTGGACGAGTTTGATGTTCTGAAGGAGTTGACTCACCCCTTCCAGGGCGTAGTACTCACATTGAATGGGTATGAGTACCTCTTGGGCTGCAGCAAACGCGTTGATGGTGAGCAGGCCGAGGGAGGGCGGGCAGTCGATGAGCATGTGGTCGTAGTCGTCGAGGATCGGCGTCAGTTCGGATCTCAGTCGGGTTTCGCGACTCATGACGCTCACCAGTTCGATCTCTGCCGCCGCCAAGTCGATCGACGCCGGCACCAGGAACAGGCCGCCAACCGACGTCGGTTCAATGACGTCCTCCATTCCTGCTTCCTTGAGAAGCACGTCGTAGATGGAGGCATCCAGTTCCGATCGGTTGATCCCGAGGCCCGATGTGGCGTTCCCTTGGGGGTCCATGTCGATGAGGAGGACGCGTTCGTCGCGCAGGGCGAGGGAGGCGGCCAGGTTGATGGCCGTTGTGGACTTCCCCACACCGCCCTTCTGGTTGGAGATCGCTGAGACGGTGGGCATTATCCCCGCATGATATGGAGCCACCGACCCGGGTCAAGCACTTCGGAACCCGGAAAGCGCTCGAGGACGCCGTCCTCCGTCTCCGTGGCAGCCCGTCCGATCCCGAGCACGCCCACTCCGCCGGGGGTCAGGTGTCGTCGGATCTCATGGACGGCGTCACCCGGGCCGAGGGCAGCGCGCATCACGACAGCGTCGGCTACGCCAGAATACCCCGAGAACTCGGCCTGGGTTGTTGACACGGACTCCAGGCGAAGCACTCGGGCAGCCCGTCGTGCCGACGCCAGTCTCCGACCCGATCGATCGACGAGCACCACGGCCGACCCGGGGAAGAGGAGGGCCAGGGGCACGCCGGGCAGGCCGACCCCACTCCCCAGATCGATGATGCTCGCGGGCGCCGTGTCGAAGCCCCGGGCGAACATGAGCGAGTCGAGCACGTGCCGGACCCACACGTCGCGCTCATTGGGCCCCACCCCACCACTCACGGCCGCCTCGGTCGCGAGCCATGCTTCGAAGGCCTCCAACCGGTCGAAGAGGCGCGCCGGCGCAGGGTGGCCGGTCCAGGCAAGGACGTCATCCAGTTGCCGCCGTTTCACGTGAAACATCCTACGGCACTGGCCGCCGTGTCTCTCCGAACAGCAGAACGGGCCCCGCGGGGCCCGTTCTCATCACCGTGCCGTCGAGGAACTACTCTTCCTCATCGTCGACATCCTCGTCGTCATCCATGTCGTTTGCGTCGTCTACGTCATCCGCGTCGTCTGCGTCCACCTCGGCGAAGGCGTCATCTTGGGTCTCGGAGCCCGCCTCGTCAGCGGCAGCACCGGCGGGGACCACATAGCCCTCCACGACCGCGATGATCACGCATCGCCGGGGGTCCTCACCCTCGGAGTACGACCTCACGTTCTCGATATCGGCGATGGTGTCGTGTACCACCTTGCGATCTGCCGACGTCATCGGCTCCAGCATGATCTCGCCGCCTTCGGCCAGGACGCTCTCGGCCAGTCGCTGCGCGTAGATGGCCAGGGCCTCTCGCCGCCGGGCCCCGTACCCGGCGATGTCGACGATGACCCGCCGGGGCCGCGGGCTCTTGCGCTGCAGGACTGTCCGGGCGAGTTCCTGCACCGTTCGTATCATGGAGCCCTTGTGTCCAACGAGGACCTCGGTCTGATCGCCTGTGATCTCCGCCTTGATGATCCCGTCGTCGACCCTCGCTGAAACCGCCCCCTCCAGTCCCAGCGAGGCGATGAGACCCTTCAGGAACTCCTCCACCATCTGGACCTGGTCCTCGACGTTGTCGTCGGTCTCGGCTTGGGCAGCGCGGTCCATCGACGTCCTCTCCTTCTTCGGTGACCCGCTCTGCGAGCCCTGCCGTTGATCTGCCCGTCCCTTGTCGGAGCGGGAGCGCCCGTCGCCAGAGCGCTTGGAGGAAGCCCTCTGCTCGCCACTGTCGCCTCCCGAGCCCGATCCGCGCCGCCGGCGCCGACGGCGTTTCGGCTTGCGAGACACCTTGACGACCGCGTCCCGGCCCCCGATCCCGAGAAAGCCCTTCACGCCTTCGTCCAGCACCTCGATGTTCGCCTGGTCCCGGGACTCAAGACCCAGTTCCTCGAGGGCCGTGGCAATCGCGGACTCCACCGATCGATCGGTCACAGTTACTTCAACGTACTCCACGCCTACTTCCTCCTTCGCCGCTTGCGCTTCTTGGCAGAGCCCTGGGGTCGTTTCGGGGGCGGCTTCACCCCGGACCCATCGCTCGCCGCTCCCTTGGCCTCGCTGGGCTTGCCCTCCGCAAGCTCCTCCCGCGGGGGTGGTCCCTCATCACCGTTCAGGTCCATCTTGTTGATGATCACCTGCTGACCCAGGCGAACAACGCTCGACGCTGCCCAGTACACGGTGAGCCCTGCCACGAAGTTCCAGGAGAACACTCCGAACATGACCGGCATGATCTTGGTCACGGTCTGCATCTGCTGTGCTTGGGGCGTGTCGGGTTGTCCAGCCGTGTTGTAGCGCTGGAGCACCCTCTGCTGGAAGAACTGGAGGCCGACCATTGCCAGGATGAGCAGCAGGTAGGGGAGGATGATGAGGCCGAGCCCTTCGCTCCCGTAGATGTCAGACGGCGTGAGCGTGAGGTCCATCGCCAGGAACCGCGCCGCTCCGTCCGACAGCGCATGGCCGAGGGCCGAGCCGGTCGGGGCGGCGAAAAGGGGGTCGGTGTGGTTGCCGAGATCGCGCAGGACCCGGAACAGGGCCCACCAGATAGGGAGTTGGACGAGCATCGGAAGCAGGCACCCGCCCGGGCTCGCCCCGGCCTCGCGCTGCAGGTTGACCATCTCCATCTGGAGGGTCTTCTGATCATCCTTGTACTTGGCCTGGAGTTTCTTGATCTCCGGGCCGATCTTCTGAAACGCCTTCGTAGCCCTCGCTTGTTTTAGTACTAATGGAAAGAGGAGGGTGTTGATGATGATCGTGAGCACGATGATGCCGAAGCCCAGGTTGGGGACGGCCTCGTACAACCACACGAGAAGAGCGAGGATCGGATCGCCGATCACCTTGATGAACGCGTTCATCGCTTCTCCGGGATCGGGTCGTATCCACCGTCATGGAGGGGGTGGCACCGGGCGAGGCGTCGCAGGCCGAGCCACGACCCTCGGACGAAGCCGTGCACCGTCACGGCCTCCAAGGCGTACGTCGAGCAGGTCGGTTGGAACCTGCAGTTCCTCCCCATCGCCGGGGAAACGAGGCGTTGGTAGGCCTTGATCGCCCACGTGGCGATGACCGCCGCCGGGGACATGCGGGTTCGCCCCTCAGTCATCGAGCGCTCCTCGCAACCACGCCACGACCGCATCGAACGGTGCCGTCACGACCGATGGGCCGGCGACGACGGCGATGTGCTCGCCCCGCGGAAGGTCGACCTTGCGCAGGGCCTCCCGGATCCGCCGCTTGGCCCGGTTCCGAGCCACGGCATTGCCGACTCGACGGCCGGCCACCACTGCCACCTTGGTCATGGCGTCCCCCGACGAGGCGCGCACCACCGTGAGGTCGCCGAGGCGACACCTACGGCCGGTGGCGAAGAGGGCATCGAAGTCCTTGCGGGTTGTCAGGCTTTGCACGAGGGGGGAGGAAGGCACGCTGGCGGACGCCACGCGGCCTTCCATCGTCGCCTAGGCACTGATACGTTGGCGGCCCTTGAGCCGGCGGCGTTTCATGAGTGTGCGCCCGGAACGGGTCCGTTGCCGGGCCCGGAAGCCCATCTTCCGTTTCCTGCGGCGGTTGTTCGGTTGGAAGGTGCGCTTCATGGTGTATTCCTCGAGGCGAAAAAGGGCACGGAGAAATCGGCCCCATGGGCCGAACTCCCCATGAGGATACGGTCCCGGCCGATCTTCTGCAAAGCCGGGGGGCGCTTCGGCCTGACGCGCGAAAACCCCATTGCCTCGCGCGAAAAGTCCCTTCCCTCCCTGAGGTCGGCGGGCAGCGGGCCAGCGCCGCGCAAAAAGGGCCTGTGACCGGCCCAGACGCGGTGGGGCAAGACGCCCAGCCTGCGATTTTCCCGATCTTGTGCGCCCGAGCGAAGCCCATATACTCGCCCCCGGCCACTTCCCCCGGTTGGCCATCCACAGCCAGCGGTGCATCCAGCGCGCGGGTCTTTATCCACAACTGTGGAAATCCCTGTGGACAACGAATCTGATGGAGGAAGCGTGACAACTGCTCAGGAAACCCGGGTGAGCAACTGGGAGAGCTTCCGACGAACGCTTCGCCAATCCCTCCCCGACGGCGCCTGGGAACGGTGGTTCGAGACCCTCCAGTACCGCGAGGAGGACGATCACCTTCTCCTGCTCACCACGAGTGATCTGCACACCAGGCGTCTCCTCGACCGCTACCTCCCCCTCATCGAGGCCGCCGCCCAACGGGTCTACGGCGGTACCGACATCGCTGTGGAAACCTCCTCCCAGCCCCAACTCGACCTCCCGGAGGCCTCACCGGTGGCAGCCCCGCTGACCCACTCAGTGCCAGGCGCACCAGCAGCCTCTCCCTCGTTGATGTCTCGGTACACGTTCGAGAACTTCGTCGTCGGCAGCTCCAACCGCTTCGCCCATGCAGCAGCCCAAGCCGTGGCCGAGCAGCCCGGCGAGCACTACAACCCCCTCTTCATCCATGGTGGTGCCGGCCTGGGAAAGACCCACCTGCTCCATGCCGTGGGGCACCTCGCCCACGAGTTGGACCCCCACAAGGTCATCCGGTACGTCACCTCGGAGAACTTCCTCAACGACTTCATCGACGCCATCCGTGAACGCCGCGTCGACGGGTTCAAGGCCAAATACCGAACGATCGACGTGCTTCTCCTCGACGACGTGCAGTTCCTCGAGGGCAAGGAGAACATCCTCGAGGAGTTCTTCCACACGTTCAACACGCTCTACGAGGCCGGCAAGCAGATGGTCATCAGCTCCGACAGGCACCCTCGCAACCTCGCCACCCTCGAGGACCGGCTCCGGAGCAGGTTCGAATGGGGACTCCTCACCGACATCCAAGCACCCGACGTGGAGACCCGGCTTGCCATCCTCGAGAAGAACGCCCGCCAGGCGCCGGTGACGGTCCCTGGTGACGTCCTGCACTTCATCGCGTCCCAGGTGTCGGAGAACATCCGCGAGTTGGAGGGGGCCCTCACCCGGGTCACGGCCGATGCGCGTCTGAACGGCCGACAGGTGTCCTTGGCTCGCGCCCAGGAGCTGTTGGCCGACATCTCATCGCGCAATCGGGTGCTCGATGGCCCCGGCATCATCGCGGCCGTGGCAGAGGGGTTCGGCTTCCATCCCGACGACATGACGTCACCCGGTCGTCAGCAACCTCTCGCCACCGCCCGCCAAATCGCCATGTACCTGTGCCGGGAGTTCACCGACGACTCCCTCGTCCAGATCGGACGCCACTTCAGTCGCGATCACAGCACCGTCGTCCACGGAATCGATCGGATCAAGACCCTGCTCCAGACAGACCACACCGTGTTCGGCAAAGTCAACGAGTTGTCCCAACGCCTGCGCAAAACACCGTGACAATCCACACATCTGTTTCCGTACGGTAGACAAGCCCGTTGTTGCCCACAGAGCCTGTTGACGCAAACAGCCAGCATCCACGAGGGAAAGCACGTCGTGTCCACAATCCACAGCCCCTACTACCCCTACTAGGTTTGATTCAAATCAGATAGTCAGTACGAAGGACACGAATCACTGTGCATATCCGAGCAGACAGAGACGACCTGGCAGATGCGTTCTCGCGGGCGAGTCGGGCCGTTGGCAGTCGAGCTGCCCTTCCGATTCTCTCCGGCGTCCTGTGCCGAGTGACCGGCACGAACCTGGAGGTGACGGGCACCGACCTCGACACGACGATTCGAACGGCGTGCGTGGTGGAGGTGATGGAAGAGGGAGCGTCGGTGGTGCCTGCGAAGCTCGTGACCGAGGCCATCCGCAAGATGCCGAGCGGCGTCGTGTCGTTGAGGTCTGACGGCCACGAACTGGAGATCACGGGAAGGGGGCCGCGGTTCGCCATTCGTGAGCTGCCGGTCGACGAGTTCCCCGACGTTCCGTCGCCCGACCTGACGGGGGCGGTGGAGGTGAACGGAGTGTTGCTGGCAGAGGCGATCAAACAGGTCACGGTGGCAGCCTCACTCGACTCGGCCCGGCCGGTACTCACCGGGGTGCAGATGGAGGACTCGGAGGCCGGAATGCGGATGGTGGCAACGGACTCCTACCGGTTGGCCGTGCGCACGCTGGAGGGCGTGCACGTTGCCAAGGGTGCCCTGATCCCGGCTCGTGCCCTCAAGGAGATCCCACCGGCGATCGGGAGCGCCGCGGTGCAGGTAGCGATCGGGGACCGGGAAGCGTCGTTCGTGACCGATCGGGGAAGCGTCACCGTTCGGCTGATCGAGGGTGCCTTCCCCGACTATCGCCGCCTTCTTCCGGAGCAGTACCCGAACCGCCTCGTCGTGGAGAAGGCAACGCTGCTGGACGCGCTCGGGCGCGCCTCGCTCGTCGCCGAGGACCACATCCCCGTTCGCCTCCAACTCGGGGATGGTGGCATGGAGGTGACGGTCACCCGTCAGGACGTGGGGGGCGAGGTGGAGCAGGTCCAGGGGTCGTACTCGGGGGAGGACGAGTCGGTCCTCATAGCGTTCAACCCCCGGTATCTCGGCGATGGGGTGTCGGTCATCCAGTCCGACCAGGTCGAGATCCAGGTGAGGGACGGGCAGAAGCCGAGCGTGATCCGGGGCGTGGAGACGGATGACTTCCTCTACCTGCTCATGCCCATTCGCATCTGAGGTGGGTCCCCCGGCCGCGTCCACCGGCTGCCGCGGCCTGGGAGCCTGAGCGTGCAGCTCACATGGTTCGAGCTTTCGGGGTTCAGATCGTATGACGAACTCCGCCTCGAACCGGACCCGGGCGTCAACGTCTTCGTGGGGGCCAACGCGGTGGGCAAGACGAACCTCCTGGAAGGGATCGGGTACCTCGCCCGCATGCGGTCGTTCCGTCGGGTGCCCGATGGTGAGCTCATCCGAGAAGGGGCAGAGGCGGCCGTGGTCCGAGGTGAGGTGGCCCGCCCCGACGGAGCGTCGCTCATCGAGATGGAAATCCCCAGGGAGCGACGACGACGGGCCCTGGTGAATCGTTCCGGGTTGTCGAGGGTGGCGGACCTGCTCGAACACGTACGGGCGGTGGTCTTCCAACCGGACGACCTCGACATCGCCAAGAGGTCACCGTCCCACCGTCGGGAGTTCATCGATGAGGCGGCCGCCCACCTGTGGCCCGTCGCCCACCAGGACCAGGCGGACTACGAGCGGGCGGTCCGCCAGCGCAACGCCCTCCTGCGCCAGATGGGGCGGGACGCGGATCGTCCGACCCTCGATGTGTGGGATCAGCGCGTCGCCATGTACGGGGCGCGTGTCATGGGGCGGAGGGCTGCGGCCGCGGGGGAGATTCTCCAACCGGCCCGCGAGGCGTACCGGACACTGGCCGGCGCCGACGTCGAGATCTCCATCGACTACCAGAGCACATGGGGTTCGTCCCTGGAGGACGGCGGCGGTGTCTCCGAGTGGGAGGCGAGACTGTGGGAGACCCTGGACAGGGCCCGGCGCGGCGACATGGAACGGAGGGTGACGACGGTGGGGCCACATCGGGATGATCCGATCCTCAGGATCGACGGGCGCGACACCCGGTTCCGGGCGTCGCAGGGTGAGCAACGATCGCTCGTCCTCTCACTCCGATTGGCCCAGCAGGTGGCAGTGGACAGGGCTGTCGGCCATCCACCACTCATGCTCCTCGACGACGTCTTCAGCGAGCTGGACATGGACCGGGCTCGTGCCCTGGCGGCGGCCCTGCCGGAGGGCCAGACCTTCATCACGACCGCCCGGGACGAAGAGGTGCCGGTGGCCGGCCGACGGTGGAGGGTGCGCCCGGGAGGGCTGAAGTGATGGATCGACCGGACATGCACGACATCTCCAGCGGTGTGGCCCGGATGCTGCGCAAGCTGGGGATGGGCGACGTCCAGGTCCTCCTGGAGTTGAAGGAGGACTGGGACACCATCGCCGGCCGCCCTTGGGCGGGGGCATCTCGACCCATCGGGATCACCGCCGGCGAACTCGTCGTGGAGGCCCTCGAACCGGGCGCGGTCTCGATGCTTCGCTACGCGACTGGCGCGCTCGTGAAAGCGGTGGATGACCGGTTCGGCAAGGGCCAGGTGGATCGGGTGAAGGTGATCGCTCCCCCCCCGGGCGGGCCACGCTGACGGACGGCCGGTCGTCAGGCCGTCCGGCTGCTCACCCAGGCGAGGACCTGGTCGTACGTGGTGGCGATGGGGAGGTCCGTCTCGGCTGCGGCGATCGCCGGCGGTGGTCGGAAGAGGAGCCCGTGGTCGGCGGCTCGAATCATCGCCAGGTCGTTGTGGGAGTCCCCGAAGGCGAGCGTCGTGTATCCCAGGTCTCGGAACGCCTCGACGGTACGTCGCTTGCTCGCGGTCACCCTGACCTCGGTACCCACGATCCGATCCTCGGCCACGGTGAGGCGGTGACACACAACGAACGGGGTGCCGAGCTTGGCGAAGAGCGGCTCAGCAAGTTGTTCGTAGGTGTCGGACACGACGACAACCGGGTGGAGGGACCGCAGACGGTGGAGGAACTCGACAGCTCCCGGGAACGGCTCCATGGCCTCCACCACGCGGTAGATGTCGGAGAACCGGATGCCCTCCCGATCGAGGATCGCCTTTCGGCCTGCCATGAGCTTGGAGTAGTCGGGTTCGTCGCGGGTCGTCCGGCGGAGTCCGTCGATCCCCGTGTGCTCGGCGAGCGTGATCCAGATCTCCGGGGTCACGACCCCCTCGAGGTCGAGGGCCACGAGATGTTGGGGAGCTGGAAGTGACATGGCGGACGGGCGGGGAGAGTACGGCGATTCCGCCCGTTTGGCGATTCCTCCACCACCCGCGGCCGGAGCGGGCGCGCCAGGCGGACAAGGATCCCGCGGAGGATCCCCGGACTCGGGCGAGGTTCCTTTTCCCACTCAGCGAAAGAGCCCGTGTAGAGGCAGTTTTCTCGGACCGGAGAGCTTCGGTTGTGGTCCCGAGTCCGGTAGAATCACATGCATGTGAATTGGGTCCGGGAGGACCCGGTCCAGAGCGTCCTCCGGGCGGCTGGCCTGAGTGATCGAGCCGCCTGCTCGCCAGTCTCGTGCCACGGAACCCGCGCCCGTCGTGCGGCGGAGCTCTGACCCCCGACCAGAAGGAACCCTGTGACGAAGAAAGGCAACGGAAGCTACGGCGCTTCCGACATCACGGTCCTCGAAGGCCTCGACCCCGTTCGCAAGCGCCCCGGGATGTACATCGGGACGACCGGTCCCCGAGGTCTCCATCACCTCATCTGGGAGGTCGTCGACAACGCGATCGACGAGGCGATGGCCGGGTACTGCACGAGGATCGTCGTGACCCTCCGTTCCGACGGGGGAGTCGAGGTCATCGACAACGGGCGCGGCATCCCTGTCGAGAAGCATCCGAAGACAGGCCTCCCCACCCTCGAGACGGTCCTCACCACCCTCCATGCCGGGGGCAAGTTCGAGGCAGGCGCCTACACGGTGTCCGGTGGACTCCACGGCGTGGGGGTATCGGTGGTCAACGCGCTCTCCTCCCGCCTGGAGGCGGTCGTGACCCGCGACGGAGCCCAGTGGGAGCAGATCTTCGAGAACGGCGTCCCGGGCAAGCTGAGGAGGGTCAAGGACGCCAAACGATCCGGAACCACGATCAGGTTCTGGCCGTCGCCCGCGACGTTCACGGAGACGACGACGTTCGAGCACCGCCTGGTCACGACCCGGCTGCGCGAGATGGCCTTCCTCAACAAGGGCCTCGAGATCATCCTGCGCGACGAGCGAGAAGACGAGGAGCCGGAGACGATCTTCAAGTACTCCCAGGGCGTCATCGACTTCGTCAAGCACCTCAACGAGAAGCGCGAGCCGACCCATGCCCGGATCATCTACTTCGAGGACACCACCTCCGACGAGGGTGAACTCGAAGTGGCCATGCAGTGGTCGAACACGTACAACGAGAACGTCCTGTCCTTCGCCAACAACATCAACACCCACGAGGGTGGAACCCATGAGGAAGGCTTTCGCACCGCCCTCACCAAGGCCCTCAACGAGTTCGGCAGGGCCAAGGGGATCATCAAGGACAAGGACGAGAACCTCTCCGGGGAGGACTGCCGCGAGGGCTTGACGGCAATCGTGTCCGTGAAGGTCCGCCAGCCGCAGTTCGAGGGCCAGACGAAGACGAAGCTCGGCAACAGCGAGATCAAGGGCTACGTCACCCGTCAACTCAACCGCCTGCTCCCCGAGTGGCTGGAGCGAAACTCGGGGGACGCCCGGCGGATCGTCGACAAGGCTCTCCAGGCCCAGCGTGCCCGCCTGGCCGCCCGCAAGGCCCGCGAACTCACCAGGCGCAAGAGCCTGCTCGAGTCGACGAGCCTGCCCGGGAAGCTGGCCGACTGCTCGTCGCGGACTCCGGACGAGTGCGAACTCTTCATCGTGGAGGGAGACTCGGCCGCCGGCCCCGCCAAGCAAGGCCGGGACTCCCGGGTCCAGGCCGTCCTTCCCATCCGGGGCAAGATCCTCAACGTGGAGAAGGCCCGTCTCGCCAAGGCGCTCCAGAACAACGAGGTCCTGGCGATCATCACGGCGATGGGGACCGGCATCGGCGACGAGTTCGACATCGACAAGGCTCGGTACCACAAACTCGTCATCCTGACGGACGCCGACGTGGACGGTGCCCACATCAGGACCCTCATCCTCACGCTGCTGTTCCGGCACATGAAGGGACTCATCGAGGCGGGGTACGTCTACATCGCCGTCCCGCCCCTCTACCGGGTCCGGCTGGGGAAGAACGTCCACTACCTCGACGACGAGCGCGCCCTCGATGCCCTGCGTGCGGCCAACCCGGGCAAGAACATCAACCCGACCCGGTTCAAGGGCTTGGGGGAAATGAACGCCGGCGAGCTGCGGGAGACGACCCTCGATCCGAACACCCGTCGTCTGGTGCGTGTCCGGGTGGAGGATGCCGCCTTCGCCGACGAGATGTTCTCCATCCTGATGGGGGACCTCGTGGCGCCCCGCAAGGAGTTCATCCAGCAGAACGCCAAGGACGTTCGGTTCCTCGACATCTAGATCATGAGCGACGACACCACCACCACCCGGGATCACTTCGTCGACAACGGGATTCCCACCGTCGACATCAACGACGAGATCGCCACCGCGTTCCTCGACTACGCCATGTCGGTCATCGTCTCCAGGGCGCTGCCCGACGTGCGGGACGGCCTGAAGCCGGTGCAGCGACGCATCGTGTACTCGATGTTCGAGGAGGGCATGCACTTCACGAGTCGCCACCGCAAGTGCGCCAACGTGGTCGGCAACGTCATGGGGCGGTACCACCCGCACTCCAACGACGCCATCTACGACGCCCTCGTCCGGCTGGGCCAGGACTTCAACACCCGGTACCAACTCATCGACCCCCAGGGCAACTTCGGGACGGTCGACGACCCCCCGGCGGCCATGCGCTACTGCGTCGTCGGCGAAACAAGGGTGAGGACGGCCGACGGGTCGACCCCGCGTATCGACAGCCTGGTCCCGGGCGCCGAGCCGAACTCCGACACCGACATCGACATCAAGCTCCTCGATCGGCACGGGAACCCGGTCCGGGCGTCGGCGTTCTTCCACTCCGGTTCGCACGAGATCCTCGCTCTGCACACGAAGGAGGGGTTCTCGATCTCGGGGACTCACAACCACCCCGTGTTGTGCCTGACGCCGGTCGCCGGTGTCCCCATGTTCCAGTGGCGGCTGCTCTCGGAGCTACAAGCCGGGGACCGCGTGGCCGTGGACCGATCGTCGATCGAGTCCCTCGGGGGCGGCGAGACCCACGAGTCCGATGTTGCGTTCCTGCTGGGAGCGCTCGGTGCCGAAGGCTTCGTGTCCCAGGACCGAGCCGGCTTCAACACCACGGACCAGGCGTTCTTCGAAGAGGTTGTCACAGCCTTCGACCGGACGGTTGGCGGACCCCGGTACACCACCGAGCGACTGCTGCCGTCAGGAAGGACGCTCCACGAACTCGACGTGCACGACATGACGGCCATCCGGGCTGCGGAGGTCGGCTTCGAGGTGGGCCTGGAATCCGCCGACAAGCGGGTACCGGAGGTGGTGTGGGCAGGGTCGCCTGCCGCCAAGCGGGCGTTCCTGCAGAGCGCGTTTGAGCGAGACGGGTCGTGCTCGGCCCTCCCTGGCGGTGCTGTTCAGGTCTCGTACTCGACTCGTAGCGAGCGGTTGGCCCAGGACCTGCAGTTGCTGTTGCTCGAGTTCGGGGCCGTGTTCAGACGTGTCACCCACCGATGTGGTGAGGTGAAGCTGGTCGTGTCAAACAGCCGCGACGCGGAGGTTTTCGGATCGCGTGTTGGCTTCTGGGGGGCCAAGCAGGCGAAGCTGCAGGACCTTCTCGGGGCGCTGCCGCCCCGCACGGGTGGTCCGTCAGGTGACGACATCCCCTTCATTGGCGAGTACATCCGGAGCATCGCCCCCCGCGGTGACCGAGAGTTCCTTGCCAATGCGGACCGGGTGGAACGCCGGGATGACGGCGCGGGGATCCTCGCTGGGGTCAGGGACCCGGAGGCGCTCTCCGTGGTTGCCCCGATCGTCGAAGCAGGCTACTTCTACGCGACGGTGGACAGGGTTGAACCCGCCGGGGTTGCACCCGTCTACTCGGTGCGCGTGGACTCCGAGGACCACGCATTCCTTGCCAATGGTCTTGTCAATCACAACACCGAGTGCCGCCTCTCGGGGCTCTCCAAGTTCCTCACGGAGGGAATCAACGAGGACACGGTCGAGTACGAACCGAACTACGACGGCGAGTACCAGCAACCTTCGGTGTTGCCCAGCCGGTTCCCCAACCTTCTCGTGAACGGATCGACGGGGATCGCGGTGGGCATGGCCACCAACATGCCACCCCACAACCTCAACGAGGTCATCGCCGCGGTCACGTTCGCCCTCGACAACCCGGACGCCCCCGCCGAGGCCTACCTGGACTTCGTGAAGGGTCCCGACTTCCCCACAGGCGGCCTCATCGTCGGCCGGAGGGGCATCCAGGACGCACTCCTCACCGGCCGCGGTTCGGTGAAGGTGCGGGCGGTGACGGAGATGGAGGAACTTCCGCGGGGCAGGACGGCGATCGTCGTGCGCGAACTCCCGTACATGGTGTCCCAGGACCGGGTCCTCGAGAAGATCGCCGGCCTCGTCAACGACAAGAAGCTCACGGGGATCTCGGACCTGCGCAACGAGTCGAGCGAACGGGCGGGCACCCGCCTCGTCATCGAACTGAAGCGCGACGCGGTCCCCCAGGTGGTGCTCAACCAACTCTTCAAGATGACACAACTCCAGGACACCTTCGGGGTGAACAACGTCGCGCTGGTCGACGGTGTGCCGCGGACCCTCAACCTGGCGGAGATGATCGGCTACTACGTCGACCACCAGATGGAGGTCATCGAGCGCCGTACCCGGTTCCGCCTCCAGAAGGCCAAGGATCGCGCCCACATCGTCGAGGGGCTTCTCATCGCCCTCGACAACATCGACGAGGTGGTCCAGATCATTCGGGGATCCCAGGACGTCGAGAACGCCCGGGAGCGACTCATGGACCGTTTTGGGCTCTCGGAGGTCCAGTCGCAGCACATCCTCAACATGCCACTGCGGCGTCTCACCGCCCTCGAGACCGACGAACTGCGGGCCGAGTACCGAGACCTCATGGACCTCATCACCGAACTCGAGGGCATTCTTCTGGACCCGGCCCGCCGCCGGGCGATCATCGCCGAGGAACTCGAGGAGATCCGCCAGAAGTACGGAGACGACCGCAGGTCCCTGATCATCCCTGATGACGGTGACATGACGCTCGAGGACCTCATTGCCGACGACGACCTCATCATCACGGTGTCCACCAACGGGTACATCAAGTCGGTCAAGTCCAACGTCTACCGGTCCCAGGGGAGAGGCGGGAGAGGGGTCATCGCCGCCGAACTGCGGGAGGACGACATCGTCGACGCCATGATCCACACGTCCTCGCACCAGAACCTGCTGTTCTTCACGAACAAGGGCCTCGTCCATCGGATCAAGGCCCATCAGATCCCAGTGCAGACCCGCACCGGCAAGGGTGTCGTCGCCCAGGCCGTCCTTCCCCTCGAGCCGGACGAGCACATCCAGGCGGTGATCGACACGAAGGACTTCTCCGAAGCGGAGTACCTGACGGTCATCACCAAACTCGGCGTTGCCAAGAAGACGGAATTCGCCGAGTACGACAGCCGGCAGGCGTCGATCATCGCCATCCGGCTGCAGGAAGACGACGAGGTGGTGGCGGTGCGAGCCACCAGCGGCGAGAACGAGGTGCTGCTCTTCACCTCCGATGGCATGGGAATCCGGTTCGCCGAGTCGGACCTGCGCCCGATGGGCAGGGCCACCCAGGGCGTCCGGGGCATCCGCCTGCGAGAAGGGGACACCGTCGTGGCGGCCGCTTCGTCGAACGACGGGGAGGAGATCCTGCTCCTTTCGTCCGGCGGGTACGGGAAGAGGACCGCCCTGGAGCACTTCCGCGCCCAGAAGCGGGGCGGGATCGGAGTGAAGGCGATGAAGCTCACCCGGGTGCGGGGAACGCTGATCGGGGCCAGGGCGGTGAGTCCCGACGACGAGATCTTCGTCATCAACACGTCGGGGGTGGGGATCCGCACCGCCGTGAAGCAGATCTCTCGGCAGAAGCGAGAGGCGACCGGTGTCCGCGTGATGAACCTCGAGGGCGACGACCGCATCGCCGCCTTTGCCATCGTTCCCACCGACGACGCCGTGGCCTGAGTGGCAGTTCCCAGACCCACATGGATCGGGCCGGCCGGCGCAGCGCCGGCGCCCGTCCCGTTCGTTGGGCACGCCGTCGGTACACTGGACGGGCCCGCTCTTCGTAGGCGTCACCAATGACCCAAGTCCGGCGTGTCCGCCGCATCATCCGCAAGTTCGACCCGTGGACGGTCCTCAAGGTGTCGTTCGTCCTCTACCTCGTCACCGCCCTGGCCATCCTGTTGGGACTCGTCATCTTCTGGACCCTGGTGCGCACGGCGGGGATCCCCCAGATGATCGAGACCACCATCTCGTCGATCGGGCTGTTCTCCGACGTGAACATCATCCCGCCCGAGGAGCAGTTGTTCCGGGCTGCCGTCTTCCTCGGGATCGCCTGGGCCGTCGTCATGACGGGCTTCACGACCCTGGGAGCGGTGCTCTACAACCTCATCTCGGACGTTGTCGGGGGCATCGAGGTCGTCGTGCTCGAAGAGACGATGGGACCGCCCGTGGTGGCCCAACCGGCCCCGGTGCCGGTGATCGCGCCCGTCGAAGTGCCCGAGAGTGATGAGGTCGACAGGGCGATAGCCGACATCCCCACCGAAGCGATGTGACGGGGGCCGTCAGGCGCGTTCGGCCACCGAGAGTCCGGCCAGGTACGCCGCGTCCAACTCGCTGATCCCGCGTGCCGCGGCGAGGATGGGCGATGCCACGACGATTGCCTCGAGGAACCGGGCGTCGTCGACCACTGCCAACGTCACCCGGGCATTGCCCGCCATGGCCGCGGCGTGGGCCCCTTTCACGGGGGCGATGAGCATCTCATCGTCGTCACGGGCCCACGTCGGTCCGACCGGGGGCGGGAACACAGCCGCCGTGCCCGCAGAAAGCGGTGGTTCGGAGACGGTGGCTGCCCGCACATCGGCGGGTGATCCCGACCGGCGTTCGACATCCCGGCCCAGCAGCATGGCCAAGTGGGTGGTTGGGGTGCGGGGGAGGGCGATGTCATCACCGCCGATGGCGGCGGTCCGGGTGGCTGTGTCGTCGATGGTGACGTCGGGGAACGCCGCGAGCACCCGTTTGACCCGGAGGAGGAGACGGTCGTCGGTGAGGGTGAGGGCCACCCTCACGAAGAGTCGGCCGGTTTCCAGATCTCGTCGCCGGGCATCGGCAACTGTCGCTGCCCCTGGATGAGCTTGGCAACGCCGAAGACGGCAGCGGCCGCGAGGAGGAGTTTGAAGAAGCCTTTCATGGGACGAATCCTACGATGCTTCCGGATGTGTGGGGTGGGTGCGGGTCCGGCAGGGTGACTTGGAGATCCGACGACGCTGCGCCGCATGTCATCGCGCTCCCCTCGCCTCGGACACCACTAGTAGTCGATCCCCTTCTTGGTGGCGATGCGGGCGTCGAAGGCGTGCTTGATCGGACGCATCTCGGTCGCGGTGTGGGCGACCTCCACGAGGGCCGGGTGGGCGTCGCGTCCGGTGATCACGATGTTGACGTGATCGGGACGACCGGTGATCGCGGTGACGACCTCATCGATCGGTATCCATTCCCAGGAGATCGGGTACGTGACTTCGTCGAGGACGACGAGGTCGTAGCGCCCGGAGTTGATGACGTCGGCGGCCCTGTCCCAGGCAGCCCGGGCCAGCGCCTTCGTCTGTTCCAGGTCGTCCGAGTCCCAAGTGAACCCGTCTCCGAGCGCCTCGAACTCGACGCCGAGTTGACCGAGGACCTTCGCCTCGCCGTACTTCCACTCGGCAGACTTGAGGAACTGGAGGACGATCGATCGCCATCCGCGGGCGATGGCCCGCACGACGATGCCCATGGCGGCGGTCGTCTTGCCCTTGCCATCACCGGTGTTGACGAGGACGAGGGACGGGACCCGTGTCAGGTCGCTGACATCTGGTCCCTCGAGGGGAACGTCGGTCATGGCTGTCTCCTGGGTGAACGGCGGGGAGCGATGATGAGCCCCCCACTCGGGTCGGTGAGTACTTGTACTGCTGCGCCGTAGTGGGCTGCGATCTTGTCGGCCGTGAGCACCTCGGCCGGTGATCCGGACTCGACGATACGGCCTTGTGCGATGAGATGGACGACATCGACGAACCTGGCCGTGAGGGTGAGGTCGTGCGTGGTGGAGAGGATGCCCACTCCGTGGTCTCGACAGAGGGAGTCGATTGTCTCCATGACATCGAGTTGGGCCGCGAGGTCGAGGGCAGACGTCGGCTCGTCCATGACGAGCAGAGCAGGCTGCTGGGCGAGCGCCCGGGCGATCACCGCCCGCTGCGCCTCGCCGCCGGACAGGGTCGACACGTCGCGACGCGCAAACGACTCGATGTCCAGCGCAGCGAGAACCTCGGCGACGATCTCGCGGTCGGCGGCCGACTCCTTGCCGAGCGGCGGCAGGTGGGGCGTTCTTCCGAGGAGGACGTAGTCCCGCACACGGACACCGGGGGGCCTGGTGGGCTCCTGGGGGACGTAGGCGACGCGTCGCGCGAGTTGGCGGCGGCTCATGTCGCCCACGGAAACCCCGGCATGGAGGATGGCGCCGTCGTGGCGATGGAGCCCCATGACGGTGCGAAGAACCGTTGATTTGCCGGCGCCGTTGGGCCCGATGAGCGAGACCCACTCGTGGGGGCCGACGTCGAACGAGACCCCGCTGACGATCAAGGCGTCGGCGAAGCGAACGGTGAGGGAGTCGACGCGAAGGCTCATGCGTCCGACCTCGCCTTGCGCAGGATCGCCAGGAAGAACGGCGCCCCGAAGAACGCCGTCACGACGCCGATCGGCACCTCCGAGGGGGTTGCCACCGTGCGGGCGATGAGGTCGGCGAGGACGAGGAAGACGCCGCCGAAGATGAGGCTGAGGGGCAGGATGACCTTGTACGAGGTGCCGGCGACCATGCGGACGGCGTGGGGCGTGATGATGCCGACGAAGCCGATGAGCCCACTCACCGCCACCGCCGCCGCCGTCCCCAGTGACGCCAGGGCGAGGATGGTGAGTCGCACCCGGGTCACCGGGACCCCGAGGGCGGATGCCTCCGCGTCGCCGAGGGCGAGGACGTCCAGGAGGCGGCGCGAAGCGAGCAGGCCGGCGGCCGCCACGGCACCGTACGGCAGCAGCATCCCGACCTCCGACCACCCGACGGTGGTGAGTCGCCCCAGGATCCAGGAGTAGACCTCGCGCAGCGAGTCGGTGTTCTGCTGCTGGACGTAGGTCTGGATGGCCGTGAGAAACGCGGCCACGGCGACCCCCGCCAGGATGAGGAGGGTGGCCGATCCGGCCGACCCCATCGAGGAGCCGAGCCCGTAGGTCAGGGCGACCCCGGCCAGGGCGCCCACGAATGCCCAGATCGGGAGGGTGGCCGGCGTGGCGAAGCCGCTGGTGATTCCGATGGTGGCGGCGAGGCCCGCGCCCGCCGCCACGCCCAGGAGATACGGGTCGGCCAGTGGGTTGCGGAAGACGCCCTGGTAGGCGCCCCCGGCGATGCTGAGGAGCGCGCCGACCAGGAACCCGAGTACCACCCGCGGCATCCTCAACTCCCACAGGATCGCGTGGTGGGCGTCGGAGAGGCCGCTTTCGAGGTCGATTCCGGGCACGGCATCGACGAGTGACAGGACCACACCGCGCAGGGAGAGGGAGGCGGGCCCGAGGGCGAGACCGAGGACGACGGCGGCAAGCGCGGCGAACGCGGCGACGATGAGCGACCGAAGCGTCAGTCGCGCCGCTCGCGCGTGGCTCATGCGTCCGTCGCCCCGATCGAGGTGAGGGCGGCGGCGATGGCCCATGCGAAATCGGCCATGCGGGGACCCCAGCGGGAGGCGATGTCGTCGTCGAGTTCGAAGACGTGTCCGGCGCGGACGGCCGCGATCGTACCCCAGCCCGGTCGAGCCGCCATCGAGGAGAGGCTGTCGCCGCAGCAGTTGGTGTGGAAGATCGCTTGGGGGCTGGTGTCGATGAGGTACTCGGGGGAGAGTTGGGGGTATCCCCAACCGTCGGGATCGGCAGGATCGGCGATGTTCGTCATGCCGAAACGGTGGTACATCTCCCCGACGAACGTCGTCGAGGTGACCGTGTAGAGCGTTGAGTCGAGTTCGTGATAGAAGGTGATCCCTTCGCCCGCCCCGTCGACGGAGGCCACTGCTTCGTTGATGGTGTCCTGGACCTCGTTGACGAGGGCCACGGCGTCCGCCAAGTGTCCCGTGGCGGCGCCCAGTTGCTCCCACTGGGCGTAGGCGTCCGCGAACGAAACCGCCGTCGGATGAACGATGACCGGAATCCCGAGGGCCCCGAACGCAGCAACGACATCACCGGGGTCGAAGGCGAGGATGACGAGGTCGGGGGCGTAGGCGGTGACGATGGCCTCGACATTGGGAGCGAAGGCGAGGAGGTCGTCCTGGGTCGGTGCCGCGGCCGGATGGGTCGAGAACGAGTCGGTCGCGACCACCTGATCGCCGGCCCCGATGGCGAACAGGGTCTCGGTGGCCGAGGCGGACAGTGAGACGATCCGCTGCGGTCGGGTCGCGATCGTCACCTCCCCGGCCCCGGTCGTGATCACGACCGGGTAGTCCTGGGCCGGGTCCGGTGCCACGGCGGTGGAGGAGGGAGTGGCTGGCGAGCAAGCGGTGAACAGCAGGAGTGCCGCCAGGAGCAGGGTGAGCCGGTGCATTGAGAAAGCCTCCTCGGGCTGGGAGGAGGCATCGTGCTGGTCGCCCTCCTCGGGGTCCGTGTCGGGCCGGATGGCAGGCGACCTGACTCGTCCTCCTGGGAGGCTTCACAGTTGCGGGACAGCGCCGGGATCCAACCGGACTTCGCTCTTGCGTCCCCCTTTGGGCGGGGAAACCACACGGCGCCCCGTGGGCGGGCCCCATCAGCATACCGCTGCCGGGAGGGGTGTCGATTCAGCGGGCCAGGCAGCGCTCGATGAGGGCGTCCGGGTCGAGTCCGGTGGGCAGGGTCCCATACGCGAGACCACTTGCCGTCGGGTCCATGCGGCTCGTCATGAAGGCGTCGGCGATGGGGGATCCCGAGCGGAGGAGGAGCGACCCGGTGAGGGCGAGGGCCATGTCCTCCACGAGGGCCCGGGCCCGGTACTCGATCGAGTCCTCGTCGGCGAGCGCGGACTCGATCCGTCCGACTCGCTCGTCGAGCAGGCGGCTCTCGCCCCCGGCGAGACGGACCTCGTCGAGGAACACGTCGAGCACCTTCGGCTCCTTGCCGACCGCCCGCAGCACATCGAGGGCCTGAACGTTGCCGGATCCCTCCCAGATGGCGTTGATGGGGGCCTCCCGGTAGAGGCGGGCGGTGATGAGGTCCTCCATGGTGCCCATGCCCCCGATGCACTCCATCGCCTCGTAGGTGTGGGCGGGGGTGCGCTTGGAGATCCAGTACTTGCCGACGGCGGTCCCGAGGCGGACGAGGAGGCGCTCCCGCTCGTCGTCGATGTCGTCCAGGGCCCGGGCGATGCGCATCGTGAGGGCCAGCGACGCCTCGCTTTCGATCGCCAGGTCACACAGGACGTTGGCCATGAGCGGCTGGTCGACCAGCCTGGCGCCGAACGCCCGGCGGTGACGGGTGTGGTGGATCGCCTGGACGGTGGCTTGCCGCATGAGTCCCGAGGATCCGAGCATGACGTCGAAGCGGGTCATGGAGACCATCTCGATGATGGTGGCCACGCCCCGTCCCTCGTCACCCACCTGCCACCCGAGAGCTCCTCTCAACTCGGCTTCGGCGGTGGCGTTGGATGCGTTGCCCATCTTGTTCTTGAGTTGGACCAGTTCGAGGGGGTTCTTCGACCCATCCGGGCGCCAGCGCGGAACGAGGAAGCAGGTCAGCCCCCCGTCGGTCTGGGCCAGCGTCAGGAACGCGTCGCACATCGGTGCCGACACGAAGTACTTGTGCCCGACGAGTTCGTGGGCGCCGTCACCGGCCGGATGGGCGC
>JBFKVA010000018.1:0-34062 GCA_041635475.1 Acidimicrobiia bacterium
ACCGCATTATGCAAGGTGCCGTGGGCTAACGCCAATATGAGCGTCGAGCCACGAGAGGACGAGGTACGAGAGGTGGGGGGCGAGAGGACGAGGTACGAGAGGACGAGGTACGAGAGCACGAGGTACGAGAGGACGAGGGGCGAGAGGACGAGGGGCGAGAGGACGACGGGTGGGTTGGGGGGGAGCGTGCCCGATAGGGTCTGTCCGTGTCCATCGACCCCGCGGAGGTCCCGGTCTCGCCGGCGGCGACGGTGATCGTCGTCGACGATCGCCCCGAACTCCACGTCCTCATGGTGCGCCGAACCGCCCGCACCGTGTTCGGGTCGGGGATGTGGGTCTTCCCCGGGGGCCGTGTCGACCCGGCCGACGCCGACTCGTTCGGTGGCCTCGTCGACGGCCTCGACGACGCCGAGGCGTCAGCCCAGCTCCATCTGCCCGACGACGGGCTCTCGTTCTGGGTGGCCGCGGTCCGTGAGACGTTCGAGGAGTCCGGGATCCTCCTGGCCCACCGAACCGGGGAACGCCAACCGATCCGCCTGGACGATCCGGTGGAGGCGGATCGCTTCGCCACGCATCGCGACCGCCTCAACCGAGGCGAGGTGACACTCATCGAGATCGTGCGGGACGAGGACCTTCGCCTCGTCCTCGATGACGTCCACTACGTCGCCCAGTGGATCACCCCGATGGGGCCGCCGCGGCGGTTCGACGCCCGTTTCTTCGTGACCCATCCCCCCGCCCACCAAGAGCCGTCACACGACGGGGGCGAGCTCATCGACTGGGACTGGGTCCGCCCGGCCACCGCCCTCGCCCACCACGCTGCGGGCGCCTTCACGATGATGGGGCCGACGGTGCGGATGCTGCGGAACCTGGCGCTCTTCGACTCGGCCGAACGGGTCATGGCCGTCGCCCGGTCGCAGGGCCCGTGGGAACGAGCCCGGGTGGTGTTCCACGACGAGGGCTACGACATCCTCATGCCCGGCGAACCGGGCTACGAAGCCGGTACCGAAGACCTCGAGCGAGGCTGGGTGCGGCTTCGACCCTCGTAGGTCAGACGTACTCGAAGCGGGCGGTGAAGTGCCGGAGCCACGGCGCCTGGGACGTGATCCGTAGCCCCCGCAGGTGGGGTGCCCGTTCGGCCACGTCGACGATCACCTCGCCGACGTAGTCGATGTGGCTCTGGGTGTAGGTGCGGCGGGGCACGGCCAGGCGCACGAGGTCCATGGCGGCCGGCTCGTCGGGCTGGCCCTCCCGCACCCGGCCGAACATGACGGTCCCGATCTCCACTCCCCGGATGCCGCCGTCGAGGTACAACTCGATGGCGAGCGACTGGGCCGGGTACTCATGGGGCGGGATGTGGGGAAGCAACGCCCGGGCGTCGATGTAGATGGCATGGCCCCCGGCCGGCTGCACGATCGGCACCCCGGCGGCGGTCACCTTCTCCCCGAGGTACGCCGTCGACCGGATCCGATACCGCAGGTAGTCCTCCCGCACGACTTCTTCGAGGCCGACCGCGATCGCCTCCAGGTCGTACCCGGCCAGCCCACCGTAGGTCGGGAAGCCTTCGGTGAGGATGAGCAGGTTGCGGCAGTCCCGGGATATGTCGGGATCGTTGAGTGCCAGGAACCCTCCGATGTTGGAGAGGCCGTCCTTCTTGGCCGACATCGTGCACCCGTCGGCCAGGGCGAACATCTCCTGGGCGATCTCCTTGGGGGTCTTCTCGGCGTACCCGTCTTCGCGGGTCTTGACGAACCAGGCGTTCTCGGCGAAGCGGGCCGCATCGAGGTACAGCGGAAGCCCGAACTCGTCGCACACCGCCCGCACCTCCCGCAGGTTGGCCATCGACACCGGCTGGCCCCCGCCGGAGTTGTTGGTGATCGTCATCATCACCAGTGGCACCCGGTCGACGCCCACCTCGGTGATCGTCGCTCGCAGGGCTTCGACGTCCATGTCGCCCTTGAAGGGGCCGATGAACTGGGGATCCCTTCCCTCGGCCTTCACGAGGTCGCGCGCTTCGGCCCCCTGGTACTCGACGTTGGCCCGGGTGGTGTCGAAGTGGGTGTTGTTGGGAACGACGTCACCGGCCCCCACCATCACCTGGAAGAGAATCCGTTCCGCGGCCCGACCCTGGTGGGTGGGGATGATCTCGGAGAACCCGGTGAGGTCCTTCACGGCGTCCTCGAACCGGAAGAACGAACGGCTACCGGCGTACGACTCGTCGCCCACCATCATCCCCGCCCACTGGCGGGCGGACATCGCCCCGGTGCCCGAATCGGTGAGGAGGTCGATGATCACATCGCTGGCGTGCAGGCCGAAGAGGTTGAGCCCGGCCTGGTCCAGGGCCGCCTCTCGCTGTTCCCGGTCGGGGAAGTCGACCGCTTGGACACTGTGGATCTTGAACGGCTCGATGATGGTGCGATACGGCATGAGCTGAGCCTACGCAGACGGTTTTCCCACGGCGCTTGTCCGCCTGGGCCGGACAACGCACGTGGGAAAACCGGGTTGCATCACGGATACACCCGGGGCGCCGCCGTGGCCCGGCCCCTCACCAGCACCCGGTCCTCCTCGGGGAGCAGCAGGCCGAGGAGGCCGAGTTCGACGCTTCCGGCCAGCACCACCCGGATCTCACCCGGATCGATCGTCACCGACGTCGACTCCACCGGCCCGGCCGAAGCAACCACCTCGACCGCCCGCTGTCGCGCCTCCGCCGGTTCAAGCGCGATCTCGCCGGTCTGCCGGTAGTGGGCCTCGTCGAGGGCACCGGCCCCGGCCACGGCGGCGGCGTCGGCGATGACCTCGAGACGATGCTTCTCGTCGAGGACCCGCCACATGTCGAGGACGAGACCGCCGAGGCCGAGGACCACCATGACGAGGCCGAGGATCCAGATCGTGACCGAGCCGCGATCCGCCCTCACGGGAGGCTCCGATAGGGATCGACCGGCGTCGTCGCCCTGCCCCGAACCCAGCGGGCACCGAACGAACCGACCCCCGGAAGGTCGACGGCGGGAACGAGGATCTCCACCTCCACGACCACCCGCCTGTCCCGCGTCAAGGGAAGGCACGAGCCCGCATCGGGACACAGGCGGACGTGCACCACGTCGTAGGCGCGGGTGGACGCCACCTCGACGGCGTGGGCGCGGGCGGACGCCTCCGACTCGGCTGTTCCCGGGCCGGTGGCAACGATGCGGCCTGCCGCCTGGGCGGCGGCGACCGCCGTCGTCCGGGCCGACACCCACGCCGGGGCCACGAGGACCGCCACGGCCAGCGGAAGGAGCAGGAGTCCGATGCCGGCGGCCAACTCGACCGTCGCCCCTCCCCGGTCGCTCACGGAATCACCTCGCGAGGACGGGCCGAGACCACGTGGACCTCCCAGTCGGGGACCCCCGGCAGCCACGCGTCCCAGGTGGCAGAAGCCTCGGCCCGCACCGTCACGGCGTCCCGCGAACACGTCAGCTCGACCAGATCTCCGCGACTGCCCCCGAGCACGTCATCCAGCCACTGGCCGGCGGCCGCCTCGCAGTCACCGTCGTCGGCGCCGATCCGCGCTCCCGCCCGGGTTCCAGCCTCGAGGGCGGAGCGGACGGACCCCGTTGCATACTGGACGACCGCCACATCGAGGAGGCCGGCGGTGAACAGCAGCGCCAGGGCTGCTGCTGCGACGAACTCGACGGTCGTGAACCCACGGTCCCCGGCCCGCCCGGGGTGGCTCACCGCGGCGCGTCTAGCCGAGGACCTGCCCACGAATCCACGACACGACGTCGACCCCCAACTGCTGGAGAACGGCCCAGATCGCCACGAGGGCAGCGATGGCCAGGGCCGCGTTCCCCAACAACTCGGCGGTGCTCAACCCGCGGTCGTCGTCTCTCAGTTGTCGCAGGATCTCCTGCATCTCTCCTTCTCCTTTCGGGTCAGAAACTCCCCAGCACGATGCGAGGGAGAGGGGCGGCGATGAACAACAGAAGCACCGGTGCCATGAGCCCGATCGTCGGGATGAGCATTGCGGCGCGTCGCTTGACGGCGCGGCGCCGCATCGTTTCCCGCCGGGCCTTGCGCACTTCGTCGGCCAGGTCGAGGAGAACACCCCCGAGGTCCGCTCCCCGATCCCCGGCGGTGGCCAGGGCGGCGTAGGTGCGGGCGCAATAGGGCTCGGGGGTCCGCTGGGCGAGGTGGTCGAGCGCCTCGTCGAGGGGCAGCCCGGCCCTCACCATGCGCATTCCCTCACGCAGTTCGAGGGCGACGTCGCCCCGCAGGCGGGCCACGAGCTCGTTGATGCCCTGGCCGATGCCGCCCCCGGACCTCACGCGGAGCGCCAGCAACTGGTTGACCGTGTAGATCTCGATGCGCATCCGGGAACGCCGGCGCTCGATCGCTCGATCGAGCCGCCCTCGCTGCCGGGTCGACCCGACGATGGTCCCGAGGACGGCCAGCAGCACGACGCCTCCCCCACCAACACCCAGGACGCCTCCCCCGACCCACCCGACCAGCCCGCCCAGCCCGGTCGCGAGCAGTTGACGGCCCCGGTAGGCGGCCACCAGTCGATGCTCGGGCAGCCCGGGGAAGAGCCCCGCCTGGGTGATCCGCAGGCGGAGGACCGTTTCGGGCTCGGCATCCACCACCGCGCTCAGGGCCCGGCCCATCGCGACAACAAGTGGCCAGAAGACGGCCTTGAATCCCTCGCGCCTGTCCTGGGCCCAGTCCTCGGGGGCTCCCAGGGCGGCCCTGGCCCCGGGGGCGTACGGCCGGACCCTGGTGGCCAGCCGCCGCGGAGGACGGATGAGGACGAACGCCCCTCCCGAGCAGGCAGCACCCACGATGAGCGACGTCACGATGTCCCGGCCGTCGATCATGTCCACCCTCCCAGCACGCGTTCTTCGATCTCGTCCCGCCCGAGGTGTTCGGCGATGACCACGCCCACCCCCGAGACGAGGCCGCCGATGGCGATCACGACGGCACCGCCGGCCGAGGAGTAGAAGTCGCGGAAGTCGCCCGGGGTGGCGCACAGGAACACGAGGACGAGCCACGGCAGGACGAACACCGCCCTGGCGTTGATCTTCTGTTCGAGTACCTCCGACCGCAACTGCTCGGCGGCCCACAGATCCGAGGTGGTCGCGTCGGCCAGGTCGGCCAGGACGCCCGGGACGCTGGCTCCCCCTCGCTCGTGGGCGAGGCGCAGGACCTCGATCACCCGGTCGGAGATGGGGTCCGCCAGGCGCTCCCTGACCGCGTCGAGCGCCGGGATGACACCCACGGCCCGGGCCATCGCCGGGTACCCCTCGAACGCCTCCCGCAGAGCGTGGGGGCCCGAGTCGGCGAGCCGATCGAGCGAACGGGCAAGCGACATTCCTGACTGGAGCGAGGCGACGACGTCCCGGACTCCATCCGGCCACGCCGCCACCGTCTCCCGGTGCCGGCGTCGGCGCAGGCGGTCGTGGTAGACGAACGGGATGAAGGATGCGCCCGCGGCCGGGGGAAGGGCCATCGTGACGACCCCCGTGACCGCGAATACGAGGACGAAGGTCGCGCTGGCACACGCCCCGACGAGCGCCAGGAACCGGGCCGGGCTCATCTCGAGATCACTCTGGGCGAGCCACGTGCGCATCCGGGGCGGTCGTGGCGCGGTCGCGGCCCTGACGGCGGATCGTCGCCACGCATGGAAGACGAGCGCCACCCAGAGCCCGGTCATCGCAGCCGCCACACCCGTCATCCGTCGTCACCCCTCAGCGCCGCGCCCACCGCTCCGCTCCGGCCGTCTCGCTCGATTCGCTCGATGAGACCTGCCGGCGGGAGGGCGCCGGTCCATCGAAGGGCCCCGACCGCATCGCGGACGAAGATCGGCTCGGTCGTGAAGTCGTCCCCGATCGGTGGCACGACGGCCAGGATCTCGGCCACCCGGCGAACGATCGTGCCCTCGGGGGTGGTCTGGCGCGAGAGGTGGACGACGAGGTCGAGGCACGTTGCGAACACCTTGCGGACGATCGGTTCGGTCACGTTCTCGCCTGCCATGAGAGCGGCATTGACGATGGCGGTGAGGGCCTCCCGGGCCGAGTTGGCGTGAACGGTGCACAGGAAGCCGCATCCCGCGTTCACCGCTCGGGTCAATTCGAATGCCTCGGGGCCACGAACCTCACCGACGACGATGCGGTCCGGTCGCATGGCGAGAACCGTCTTGACGAGCATTCGCAGGTCTATCTCCCCCGACCCGTCGAGCGACGCCGGTCGTGCCTCGTAGTAGGACCCGTGGAGCAGGGGAGCGGAGAGCTCGCGCACCTCCTCACAGCAGCGCAGGCAGTGGGTCGAAGGGGCGGCATCGATGAGCGCACTCAGGAGCGAGGTCTTGCCGGCCCCGGGCTGGCCGCTGACGAGCACGGACGTGTCGGCCTGCATGGCCAGGTGGAGGAAGGCGGCCGCCGTCGTGGTCAGCGACCCGAGACGCACCAAGGCGTCGAGGCTCAGGCGCCGAAGGGCGTACTTGCGAATCGTCACCGAGAGCTCATCGGAGATGGGCGGCGTCACGGCGGTGAGCCGCGCGGTCCCGCCCAGGACCCGGGCCTGCACCATGGGGCTCGAGGCGTCGAGCCGGCGATCCGACTCGGCCAGGAGCTGGTCGACCACGTGGCGGTTCTCTTCTTCCGTGGTCGGAACCTCGAGCGGACGAAGCGTCCCTCCCCCATCGATGAACCTGACCCCGGCTCCCTCGATGAACACCTCCTCGATGTCCGGGCGGCGCAGGAGGTCGGTGAGGGGTCCGTACTCGAGGATCGATCGCAGGACCCGGTCGAGCATCTCGCCGGGGTCCCGCAACGCCTTCACTTCCCCGACATGGGCCTTGGTCTGGTAGCCGTCGACGGCCTCCCTGATGATCGCCGTCACCTCGTCGGGGGCCAGCGTGGGATCCACCCGCCGCTCCTCGATGACGGCCAGCGACCGATGGCGGATCTCGTGGTACGCGGAGGCCCTCATCCACCCACCCACTGCTGCGTGGCCCGCGCCGTCGCCCGGACGAACGGTCCGCCCTTGACGGTCCGACCGTCCCAGCCGGCCCGGCGCACCCGGTCGTCGCCCGGCAGGAAGTCGACCGAGATCGGGTTGATGACCCGGCCCACCTCACGCTCGATCTCGGCACGCGCAAACGCCGATCGGGGAGCCGTGTTGAAGAGCACCGCCGGCCGCTCGACGCCGCACGAACGGGCGACCGCGGCCCACTCGAAGAGCCGGCTGACCCCCACCGGGGTCGCCACCGACACTGCCACGACGGTATCGGCCTCCTCGAGCATCTGCCGGGTGGCTGCGAGTGGACTCCGTTCATGGGGGCCCGACCGGGCTGGGACGCCGGCAGGAAGGTTGACGATGGTGTCCCCAAAGCGTCGGAGGTCAGCCAGGAGGTCCACGAGGTCGCCAGCCGAAAGGTCGCGCCAGTCCGAGGCGGACGCCAGCCCGGGCAGGACTCGAAAGCCCTCTGGGAGCACATGGAGTTCCCCTTCGAGTTGGGTCACGGTCGCTCGACGCGCCCCGAGGGCCGACCGCACGTTGGGCAAGAGCCGGAGACCCAGGCGCTGGGCGATAGACGGCGACACCGTGTCGAGGTCAACGAGGATGGCCTCGCCCGGCCACGCCCCGGCGATGGCGATGGCGATCTCGGTCGCCCCCACCCCACCCGAGCATCCCATCACCGCTAGCAGACGGCCGCTGGGCCCCGGGGCCGAAGGGGCGAGGTCGCCAGGCGGAACCGAGGGCCGGGGACCGGAGCGACCGACGGCTGTCGCGCATTCGATGAACTCCTCCGGCGTTGCCGTCCCCGAGACGGTGTCGGCAACACCCAGTCGCTCCACCCACTCCCGGGCATCGGCGTGGTGGTCCGCGTCCACGACCGCGACGACCCCTCGTCCCTGGCGGGCCAGGTCCTGGACGAGGCGGCGGTCCAGGAAGGAACACGTGTCGTCGATGAACAGAACGTCGTACTCCTGGTCGAGCGCATCCCGGGTCCCGATGACCCGGACCCGGACCCGCGCTCCGCCATGGTCGAGCGTGTGCCGGTGGAGCCGGTCGGCCCAGGGACGGGCGGACACCGCCAACCCCAGCTCGAGCTCACGCATCGGGGTCCTCCTCCGGTGCCAAGTCCCAGACGGTGGGTGGGGCTGCACCGGTCGAACGGACCAGGCTCACGGTGCCGTACTCAAGAGCAGCCGCCACCTGCAGAATGGTCTCCGCATCAGCAGCCACTGTCACGGAGAACGAGCTGAGGCCGATGCCTCCCTCCCCTCCAGTCACGGAGATGACCTCGAGGCCACCGGCCAGGAACGCCGCGGTCCCGTCGTGGGCAACGACCACGTCGACCCGATCGCCGGCCGACAACGCACCGGCAACCGCCCGCTCCGGCGGAAGCGGGATGGAGTAGGCCCTCAGGTCGGACGGAGCCCCCGGGGGGCGCAGGTCATCCCGGGTGAGCAGCTCGCCCGCGCTCATCGCACGGGTGACGACGAGACCCTCCACCTCCGCCGCTTGTTCGCGACCGACGAGGGACGCCACGACGTCGGCCGGGGCCTGGATGGCGGCGTATGCGAGGTCGTCAGCCCGCAGCACGCTCCCCGCGCCGAGGTCGGTGGCGAGGACCGCGATCGGCTGGGTTGCCACCTTGGCGTTGATGACGGTGAGGTTGAGGATCGCGGCCGCGACGCCGACGGCCACCACCGTCACATGCATCCACGACATGCGCGGCAGGACCCTGGCACGCACGGCCCGCTTGACCCCAGCAGTCACGCAACCCATCCCTTCCCTGTTGCGGGGTCGAGACTAGAAGCGACCACGGCATCGCGCCACTGGCTCGGGTACCGTTCGACCGTGGACAGGACAGGCTGGGAGGCCTTCGACGACGCGCTGAGAGACGAGGCCGTCGAGGTCGAGGAAGCGGCCGAGACCGCTCGGCTCCGCGGCCGCTCGATGGTGGACGCGATGGCGGACCTGGCCGCCCGCGGGGATCGAGTCCGGGTGACATGTGGCACCTCGTCGCTCACCGGCATACTCACGATCGCGGTCGGGAACCTCGCAATCCTCGTGGCCGGTGACACCGAGGCGAACGTCAACCTCGAAGGGCCGGTAGTCGTCGCGCTCGTCGAGGAGTCCCGGCGCGGAGGTGCTCCCTCCCGGGGAGGCTCCCGGTCGTTCCGGGCACGTCTGCTGGAGTTCGAACTGAGTGGGGAGCCCGTGACCGTCGTCGGCCCGTTCTTCTCGGAACAAGGCGCGATCGGGTCGGTGGCAGCCGACCACGTGGTGCTCGACCGGGGATCGGGTGAGATGTACGTGCCGCTGCGCCTGATCGGCCTGGTGACCCGCCCTATTCCTGCGGGGCGCCCCGGGCGCTGACGACCGGGTTGGACCGCAACCACGCCACCACTTCGTCGCGCATGAACCTGATCGTCCGACCGCCCGGGAGCTTGTAGGCCGGGATCCTCCCCTCGCGCGCGTACTTGCGCACCATTTGGACGTTCATCCCCAGGAACTCGGCGACCATGGCGGTGTCCATGATCGGTGGATAGTCGCTCGTGTTGGCGCGAGGCGCTTCCTGACTCACGGTCCTCTCATCCATCGTTGCCCACCGCAAGCATATCCAAACCAGCGCTGCCGGGGAAGAGGGGCGGACGATGGAGTACGAAGTACGAGGTACGAAGGACGAAGGGCGAGGTACGAGGTACGAAGTACGAAGTACGAAGTACGAAGTACGAAGGACGAAGGACGAAGGACGGAGAACGACGGACGAAGGACGAAGACGGAGGCTCGTCTCTCGTACCTCGCCTCTCGTACCTCCTTTGCCGTCTTGGCGTCGGAAGCGGCAAACCCTAGGTTGGGGCGATGATCGACGACACCGCCACCAACGTCCTGCGCGACGAGCACAGACTCATCCTCAAGGTCGCCCACGCCCTCGAGCGACACCTCACCGCCACCGACGGCGGGACCCCCACGAATTACGACCTCATCGACAAGTCGATCGCGTTCTTTCGGCTCTTCGCGGACGCCTGCCACCACGGCAAGGAGGAGGATCTTCTCTTCCCCGCCATGGTCGACAACGGCATGCCCGGAGACGAGGGACCGATCGCGATGATGCTCTACGAACACGGCCTCGGCCGGGCCTTCGTCGGCCGCATGGCGGCCGCTGCCCCGGACGCCAGGGAAGGGGACTCGGCGGCCCATGCGGAACTGCGCGACGCCGCCAACGGGTACATCGAACTCATCGTGGCCCACATCGGCAAAGAGGACGGCATCCTGTTCAACATCGCCGACGGCATGATCGTCGGGCCCGAATGCAAGGACCTGTGCGCCAGCTACGACGAGGTCTGCGCCCGGACGTTCGAGGGGCACACGAAGGCCCAGTTGGAGGACCTCGGCGACTCGATCCTGGCGTACGGCTAGAGCGACCGGGCCAGGAACTCCCGGGCCACGAGCAGCCCGACCGGGATGAGGAAGGTCGTCGCGAAGGTCCGCACGGTGCCGGGTGCCCACGGCCATGTCGGAGCCCCGTCGATGAGGGCCTTCTGGGTGGTGAGGGCCCCGAGCGCCTTCAGCTCACGGTCGATGGCAGCCTGGTCGCCGGCGTCGACGGCCAACTCGAGGGCGTCCACCGCCACCTGGATCCGGTGCCCGTTCGCCAGCGCTCGGGCTCGGCGCTCCTCGACGAGGACCCGTCGGGTACCGAGGAGCGGGAGGATCGTCACCGAGACCGCCAGGACGGCGCCGACCACAAGGCTCCAGAGGTACACGGGATCCTGGAACGCCTCCCGGCCGAGCTGGAGTGCAGGCACATACCCGTGGATGAGGAAGAGCGCCAGCGCTCCCCGCTGGGCGATGGCGGACAGTCCGTGGAGCGGCTGCTGGCGGAAGAGCTCGATCCGGGCCAGCTGCCGGGGGATCCGGGCGATGAGGACGAGCCGACGGATCGTCTGGAAGGTGAGGGTCCACATGAAAGCCTCGCCGGCCGCCCACATGGCCATCCCCGGGATCAGGGCGGCCATGGGCAGATGCCGGTACCCCATCGCCTCCTCGCCGAGGAACACGTAGACGGGAAGGTAGGTGGCTTCGATTGCGGTGATGACCCACGCCGCCCGTGACGGGAAGTACCTGAGGCGGAACTTGAGCTCTTCGATGTCGCTCCCGGACAGGTCGAGGGCGGCCCGGCTCCTCTCGAACAACCGCTCGGTACTCACCCGGAGCCAGTGGTAGATGCCGATCCCGAACGGCGTCAGGATGGTGAGCATCCACCCCGGGATCTCCGGCTCGTCGACCGGGTAGAAGACCGAGCCGAGTGCGACCGTGGCCGCGCCGAGGGCCGCGTAGAAGGTCCAGGTCGGGATCGGAAGGTCGTCGATCCAGAGCGTGAGCCGGTCCATCCACGAGATGGCGTGGGGCGGGGCGAAGGTCGGCGCGGTCTCCAATGCGCCGGGCACGGTAGCCGGAGGAAGCCTGCCGCGGGCGTCAGCGACGCCTGAGGGCGAGGGCGACCGCCTCGGTGCGGCTGTGGACACCGAGCTTGGTGAGGATGTGCTGGATGTGGTTGCGCACCGTCGCCGGGGACACGAAGAGCTTGGCCGCCACCGCCGCCCCGTCGAGGCCCTCGGTCAGGAGCTGGAGAACCTCCCGTTCCCGGTTGGTGAGGACGTCCAGCGGTGAGGCCTCCTCGGAGTGCACCGGGCTCTGCCCTCCGAGGCGATCGGCGACGAGGCGCTCCAACTCGGGCGGAAGCGACACCTCGCGTACGAGGTGAACGAGCCGAATCCCGTCGCGTAACTCGGCCGGGGGGACGATCGTCGACGACGTGAGCCAGAGGCGACGACCGGTGGCCGAGCGTCCCAGGACCTCCCGGGTCCCGATGATCTCATCGGGCTCACCCGGCGAACCGGCCGGGCACGACCCGTTGCACACGACCTCACCGTGGCGGTCACCCCAGCACAACACCTCGTGGCAGGGACGACCGAGCGCTTCTTCGCGGTCATAGCCGAGGAGGTCGGTGGCCGCCTGGTTCCAGCCGACGATGCGGAACTCACCATCGATCGCCACCATGGCATCCGACGTCCGGCCGAGGATGTCGAGCAACTCCTGGCGGTGTTCGTCGGCGCCCTGTGAGGTCTTGGCGTCGGTCATGGCCACTGACTGTACGGCCGCTGACGGCGGTACGTCAACGTCCTCGGGCACACCGGTACGGGTCAGGCCCCTCGCTGGCTCCTGAGCTTGGCCAGGATGCCCCCGGCCGAGAGGATGTCCCGCATCTCCTCCGGGAGGGGGTCACCCCGCAGCTCGACCCCGGTGTCGAGGTTGGCGACCCGTCCCGTCGAGAGATCGATCTCGGCCTGCTGGCCGTCTGCGAACGACTCATGGACGCCCCGGCACACGATGACGGGAAGGCCCACGGCCACCGCGTTGCGCATGAAGATGCGGGCGAGGGACTCGGCCGCCACACAGGCGACGCCGAGCGCCTTGAGGTTCTCGGGGGCGGTCTCACGGCTGGAGCCACACCCGAAGTTGCGACCCGCCACGAGGATGTCGCCGGGGGTGACATCAGAAGCGAAGCGCGGGTTCACCGACTCGAGCACGTGGAGCTTTCGCTCCTCGACCGGCGCCACCGCGTACTGACCGGGGGACAGCAGATCGGTGCTGATGTCGTGGTCGAACCGCCACACCCGACCACCGAACACGTCACTCGCCACCGAGCACCTCCAGGTCCCGGGGATCGGCGACCCGGCCCGCCACCGCCGAGGCGGCCACTGTGGCCGGCGACCCGAGCATGATCTCGGCCTCAGCGCTGCCCATCCTCCCGATGAAGTTCCGGTTGTGGGCGCCGATGCAGCGCTCCCCCGGACCCAGGAGGCCGCCGTGCCCGCCGAAACACGGTCCGCACCCAGCCGCCAGCATCGTCGCCCCGGCCTCGACGAGGGTGCCGATCACGCCTTCGGCCATCGCCTCCTGCATGACCTCCCGGGAGGCGGGAGCCACGAGAAGGCGGACGTTGGGGGCCACCTTGCGTCCCTGGAGAACCGCGGCCGCCGCCCGGAGATCCTCGATGCGTCCGTTCGTGCACGAACCGATGAACGCCTGGTTGATGGCGACGTGACCGGCGTCGGTCACCGACGTGACCTTGTCGATCTCCGAGGGGAGGGCCACCTGCGGAGCGAGGTCCGAGAGGTTGATCTCGTGGACCGTCTCGTAGACAGCGTCGGGGTCGGCCCCGAACGGCTCGCACCCTTCGCCCCCGCGCCGGCTCAGGTAGGCCGACGTCACCTCGTCGGCCTCGAAGAGCCCAAACTTGGCGCCGACCTCCACGGCCATGTTGGACATCGTCAACCGGCTCGACATGTCGGCGGTGGCCGCCCCCGGTCCCGCGAACTCCATCGACTTGTACTGGGCGGAGTCGGCGCCGAACCGACCGGCAATGAACAGCAGGACGTCCTTCCAGGTCACGGCCGGTTCGAGCTGCCCGCTGAATTCGTACCGGATCGTCTCGGGCACCCGCATCCAGATCTTCCCGGTGGCCAGGGCGTACACCATGTCGGAGGTGCCGATCCCGGTGCCCCCGGCACCGAGGGCGCCGTACGTGGTGGAGTGGGAGTCGGTGCCCACGATCAGTTCGCGCGGGCGGACGTGACCCTGCTCGGGCATGATCTGATGGCAGATGCCGTCCCCGGCGTCGTAGAACCACGGAAGCCCCAGGCGGGCGACGTGCTCCCTGATGCGGGTGTGGAGGGCGGCGGCGGCCGCGGTGGGCGCCGGGACGAAGTGGTCGATGACGACGATCGTCCGATCCGGGTCGAACACCCCGTCCACCCCCACGTCGAGGAGAAGGTCGAACACGCCCGCGGCGAAGACGTCGTGGAGCATGGCCCGGTCGATCCGGGCCACGACGAACTCGCCGGCGCGGACCTCGTCCCGGCCCGACGCCCGGGCCAGGATCTTCTCGGCAAGGGTCATTCCCATGGTGTCTCCATCATCCGGCCCCGAGGCTCCTTCCCCCGCAAACATAGAGCGTCTGGCCGGTCACGTACGAGGACTCGTCGGCGGCCAGGAAGAGCACGGCGTTGCCGATGTCCTCGGGAGTGCCGATCCGCTTGGCCGGGATGGTCTTGATGAGCCGTTCCTGGACCTCCTCGTCGAGGCCGCGGAACAGCGGCGTGTCGACGAGGGCAGGCGCGATGGCGTTGGCCGTGATCCCAAACCTGGCCATCTCGAGGGCCAGCGTCCGGGTGAGGCTGATGACCGCGCCCTTGGAGGCGGCGTAGTTGGCCTGCCCCGGTCCGCCCAGCCACGCCCGGGAGGAGATGTTGATGATCCGGCCCGACTTCTGCTCCATCATGTGGGGCGCCACCGCCCGACAGGTGAGGAACTGGGACTTGAGGTTGACCTGGAGCACGAGGTCCCAGTTCTCCTCGCTCATCTTGGCGAGGTACCCGTCCCGGGCCATCCCCACGTTGTTGACGAGGATGTCCACCCGACCGTAGGACTCCAGGGCCCCGTTGACGAGGGCTTCGGCACCGTCTGCCACCGACACGTCGGCGGCGACACCGACGACGTCGAGGCCGGCCGCGGTGAGCTCGGCCGTTGCCTCTTCCACCTTCTCCGGGAACAGGTCGTTGATGACCACCTTGGCCCCGGCCCCGGCCAGGACCCGGGCGATCCCCAGGCCGATCCCCTGCCCCGAGCCGGTGACGATGGCGACACGGTCTTTCACGTTCATGGCGGCTACCTCCTCATCGGCCCTTGAACTCGGGCGCACGCTTCTCGACGAACGCCGCGATGCCCTCGTTGCGGTCCTCACTGGCCCGCAGCACGGCATGGCTCGTCGACTCCAGTTCCAGTCCGGTCTCGAGATCGGTCTCGGTGGCCCGGTTGACGAGGGCCTTCACCCTGTCGTGGGAGAGCGGTGCCCGACTGGCGATCCGCTCGGCCAACTCCATGGTCGCGCTCATGAGTTCGTCGTCCGGCACGACACGGTTGACGAGGCCCATGCGGTGAGCCTCGGCAGCGCTCACGTGGTCGGCGGTGAACATGAGCTCCTTGGTGTACCCGGGCCCGATGAGCCGGGTGGCTCGTTGGGTGCCGCCGGCGCCCGGGAGGCTACCGACCTTCGCTTCGGGAAACCCGAGCCGGGACCCCTCGGTGGCGACCCGCAGGTCACCGGCGAGGGCCATCTCCAGCCCCCCGCCGAGGGCGAACCCGCGGATGGCGATGATCACCGGGACGTGGAGGTTCTCGAGACGGCCGAACACCTCGCGCACGAGGAGGCCGAGCGGATCATGGATGAGTCCGGGCTCGAACTCCGAGCCGCGGCTCTTGAGGTCGGCCCCGACACAGAAGGCCCGCTCCCCGGCGCTCGTGAGGACGAGGGCCCGGGTGTCGGGATCGGCCTCGATCTCATCGAGGAGCCCCTTCATGGTCTCGAGCATGCTCACCGTCATCGCGTTCATGGCATGGGGCCGGTTCAGGGTGAGGACACCGACAGCCCCCACGCGTTCGTAGAGCACCTCATCGGCCGGGGCCTGGTCTTGGTCGGTCGTCACGGTCATCTCCTCCGTCTCGGTCAATTGGCTCCGGCGGGGCCGCTCACGACGCCACCGGCAATGAGGTGTGCGATCTCGTCGGCTCCGAAACCGTGTTCGACGAGGATATCGGTCGTGTGCTCACCCGGAATCGGCGGGGGTGGGCCCGTCACGTCGGTGGGGGTCCCCGACAGGCGGCCCGGGTAGACCGGAGCCCGAACCACTCCGACGGCCGGATGCTCGACCGCACCGAGCATGCCGCCTGCGACGACATGCTCCTCGGCCACGAGCTCGGGGTAGCTGAGGAGCGGGCCGCACAGGATGTCGGCTTCGTCGAGCGCCTCGATCCATTCGGACGTGGTCCGGGCCAGGAAGAGCGGTTCCAGGACGCCCCGCATGGCGGCCCGGTCGCGGACCCGTTTCTCGTTCGTGTCGAACCTCGGGTCGGTGGCGAGTTCGGGGCGACCCAGTACCCCACACAGTGCCGGCCACCGCTTGGGGGTGTAGGCGGCGACCATGACGTGGCCGTCCTTCGTCGCAAACCCTTCGTTGGGAGCGGCATACGGAGCTGCGCTCCCCAGCCGACGGGGCGACTCCCCGCTGGCGAGGAACATCGACAGCGGAACCACCTGGTAGGCGAGGAGGGCGTCGAGGAGCGAGACGTCGACCCGCTGGCCCCGGCCCGTTCGCTCCCGCGACAGGAGCGCGGCGAGGATCGCCTGGGTCGCGTACATGCCACCGGCCATGTCGGCGGCGGGAACCCCCACCTTGACCGGAGGTCCGTCCGGCGTCCCGGTGACACTCATGATCCCACCCATCGCCTGGGCGACACCGTCGACGCCCGGCCGATCGCGCCACGGCCCTTCCTGGCCGAACGCCGAGATGGCCGCGTAGACGAGCCGGCCGTTGCGGGCCGCCATCGCCTCGTAGCCGATCCCCAGGCGATCGGCGACGCCCGGCCGGAAACTCTCGAGGGCGACGTCGGAGGCTTCGGCGAGCCGCAACACCACCTCGGCACCCCCGGGCACCTTGAGGTCGATGACGATGCTGCGCTTGTTGCGGTTCATCCCCAGGAACGAAGCGGCCACGCCACCGACGAACGGGGGACCCAGCAACCGCCCCCACTCCCCACCGGGGGGTTCCACCTTGATGACCGTGGCCCCGAGGTCGCCCAGGGCCATCGCACACGTGGGACCGGCTGCTCCCTGCGAGAGGTCGAGGATCGTGATCCCGTCGAGGGCACCCGTCAACGGGCCGCTCCCTGGAGGGCGGCGTGGGCCATGGTCCCGGTGGCACCGCGCACGACGAACCGGGCGAACTCGTCGGCGATGCCCAGCGGCGTGTGGTCACCGCTCGGGCGGTACCAGCGAACGACGGAGTTGCACATCCCGAGCACCGCCTTGACCGCGAGCCCGACGTCCTGGGGAACGAAGTCGCCGGACGCCAGGCCGTCCTCGTAGATCCGGCGAAACAGGTGCTCATAGCGGTCCCGCTTCTCGACGTGGGCGGCCATGAACTCGGGAGTCAGGTACCGGCCCTCCTCGGAGTAGCAGGCCTGGGCGTCGAGGTCCCGGATGGCCTCCACGATGTGGATGACGACCGCCTGACCGAGGCGGCCGGCGGCGGAGGCACCCGAGTGAACGACGTCGCTGACAAGGGGAAAGGCCCGGTCCATGGTGAGTTCGACGATCTCGGCGAGCAGCGACTGCTTCGAGGGGAAGTGGTGGTAGAGGCTCGACTTGGTGATGCCGACCTCGGTGGCGAGGTCGGCCATGCTCGTGCCGTTGAACCCCTTGGAGCGAAAGAGAGCAGCGGCTGCCTGGCGAATGCGATCCCGAGTCGGCTGCTCGGCGTTCACACCCGGCTCCCCGAGACCATCGCCATCCCGGCGTTCACGGCTTCCAGGTTCATCTTCCGGTGCCGGGCCGGCACCATGCGCACGACGGTCTCGCGCAGGGCGTCGGCGTCCACGAGGTCGCCGTAGGCCTGGAGTACGCCGAGGGCCACCACCCCGGTCACGAGTTCGCCACCCGAGACCACGCGGGCCGTGTCCACGACCGGGAAGGGGATCCCGCCGTTGGGCGAGTCGACCCGGCTGTCGTAGAGACACTCCGCCCCTTCGGCGAGTTCGGCGTGGTACTTGTCGTACGCCTCGCCGTTGAGGGCAATGAGCAGGTCGATGCTGTCGGCAAGGGGAAAACCGATCGGGAGGCCGGCGATGACCACGTCCGACCGGCTGGCTCCGCCCCGCGATTGCGGCCCATAGACCTGGCTGTGGGTCGCGTTGAGGCCCGACGCCATCGCCGCCTCGGCCAGGATCCGGCCGGCCGTCACCACACCCTGTCCGCCGGCCCCGGCAATCCTGATCTCCCGGCGCTTCACGACCGACCTCCGTTCATCCCGGTGAACGTCGGGCGGACCTCACGATGAAGCACACCCATCTGGGCCCCGGGCGGTGTCGCCGACGACGGGACGTGGTCGACGAAGCTCTTGATGGAGAGCGGCACGGCGACGTCGGCGTCGCGGCGAGCCATCCACGTGAGCATCTCGGCGCCCCGCCCCACCTTGTTGTATCGCCCGAAGTACTCGGGGCAGTCGCTGATCACCTCGACGAACGAGAACCCGGGGTGCGTCATGGCGTCCTTCATCATCTTCGTCATCTCGAGAGGGTTGGCCGCCATGACCCGGGCCACGTAGGAGGCCCCGGCCCCGATCATCAGCTTGCAGGGATCGAAGTCCGCCTCGACGTTGCCACTCGGCGTCGTGGACGCCACCGCACCGGCCGGGGTGGTGGGGGCGGCCTGGCCACCGGTCATGCCGTAGATCGAGTTGTTGAGCAGGAGGACCGTGATGTCGATGTTGCGGCGGGCCGCGTGGATGAGGTGATTGCCGCCGATGGCGAGGCCGTCACCGTCGCCGGTGACGACGACCACGTCCAGTTCGGGACGGGCGAGCTTGAGCCCGGTGGCAAACGCCGGTGCCCGACCGTGGGTGCCGTGGAGCGTGCAGATGTCGATGTACCCCGCCAGCCGGCTGGAGCACCCGATGCCGGCCACCATGGCGACCTTGTCCTGGTCGAGTTGGAGCTCGTCGATGGCGGTGATGAACGACCTCAGCACGATGCCGTGGGCACACCCCGGACAGAGCACGTGGGGCATGGCCCATTCGCGCAGATAGCTCTTGACGTCGGTGGTCATTCCCGGCCTCCTGCGGCTGACATGAGTGTTTCGTACAGCTCCGAGGGCGTGATCGGTTCGCCGTCGGCCCGGAAGTGGCCGATGATCTCGGTGCGGCCCGTGGCGGCCCGCTGGACCTCTCCCACGAGCTGGCCACGGTTCATCTCGGCGACGAGGATCGTGTCGACCCGACCGGCGACCTCGGCGACGTGGTCGTCGGGGAACGGCCAGATCGTGATCGGTCGGAGGAGACCCGCCTTGACCCCGGCCTCCCGGGCTCGGATCACGGCCTCCTTGGCCGATCGGCCGGTGATGCCGTAGGCGAACACGGCGATCTCGGCGTCGTCGAGCAGGAACGACTCGACATCGATGATCTCGTCCAGGTGGGCTTCGATCTTGGTGTGGAGCCGCTCGACGAGCGCACCGGCGATCTCGGCGTCGGTGGTGGGGAACCCCCGCTCGTCATAGGTGAGCCCGGTGACGTGGAACCGGTATCCGTCGCCGAAGGCCGGCAGCGGCGGGCTGCCGTCGGGAGGCGCCGCCCGGGACACGAACTCGTCCGGTCCGACGGTTGGCTTCTGCCGGTTGACCACCTCCACGGTGTCGGGGAACGTTGCGCTCTCTCGGGTGTGGCCGATGATCTCGTCGAAGACGATCGTCACGATCGTCCGGAACCGCTCGGAGAGGTTGAAGGCGCGCACGGTCAGGTCGTAGACCTCGCCCACCGAGGACGGGGCGAGCACGATCGCCGGGTGGTCGCCGTGCGTGCCCCACCGGGCCTGCATGACGTCACCCTGGGAGGGGGAGGTCGGCAGCCCGGTGCTCGGGCCACCCCGCATGACATTCACCACCACACACGGGACCTCGGCCATCGTGGCGTAGCCGATGTGCTCCTGCATGAGCGAGAACCCGGGTCCACTGGTGGCGGTCATCGCCTTGGCTCCTCCGAGGGAGGCGCCGACGACCGAGGCGAGGGAGGCGATCTCGTCCTCCATCTGGACGAACGTGCCCCCGACGCCGGGCAGGAGCCGGACCATGTGCTCGGCGATCTCCGATGACGGTGTGATCGGGTACCCGCCGTAGAAGGTGCACCCAGCGGCGATGGCCGCCCGGGCACAGGCCTCGTTTCCCTGGATCAGTTGTGCGGTGCCCATCAGGCGGTTCCTCCGGCGTAGGCGGCGCCCATGGCGGCAGCGGTGCCGGGGGCGTGGATCTCGATGGCGAAGTCCGGGCAGAGCATCTCGCACAGCTTGCACCCGGTGCACGCCTCGGGGTTGGGGACGGTCAGCTTGCCGTCGGCGGTCACCGCCAGGCAGTACTCGGGGCAGATCCGCGAACAGATGTTGCAGTTGCTCGCCTTGCACCAGGTGTGGTTGATCTCGATCTCGTGCGGGCCCGGGAACCCGGGGGGTTCGGGCTGGCGCTCGGGGATGGTGGCGGACGCCACGTCGCGTCCCACATGGAACGCCTTGAGGTTGACGTCGATCGTCTTGGGGGGCACGAGCGTTTCGATCGCGGCCTCCCAATGCTCCTGGTCGACGTCGAGGAACGCCGCCACCGACCCGATGAGGACGCTGTTGGCGGCCCGCACGTTGCCCAGTTCGGTGGCGGTGGCGGCGGCGTCGATGAGGCGCGTGTTGAGGTTGCGGCCGTGGAAGACCTCCGGCTCGATCCCCGGGTACCGTCGAGACCAGGCGCGGCGGTCGACGCAGGCCCCGGGGGGAACGATGGTGCGCACGTCGACGACGACGGCGCCCCCGGGGCGCACGTACTGGACCCACCGGATTGCTTCGGCCCACTCGAACGCCGCCAGGACGTCGGCCGAACCGAACGGTACGAGTGGGCTGTCCACCTTCTCTCCCCAGCGGATGTGGCTGAACACCGAGCCCCCGCGCTGGGCCATGCCGTGGACCTCGCTCTGCTTGACGTCGAACCCGGCCCGGAGGAGGGCGTCGGCGATGATCATGCTGCCGAGGATGACACCCTGGCCGCCGACTCCGGCGAGGAGCAGACCCCTGGTCGGACTAGGCATCGACGGTCTCCTTCTTGGTCTTCTTGGGCTTCTCGGGCACCTGGACGATGGCCCGGGGCGGACAGAGTTGGACACAGAGGGTGCAGCCCGTGCAGGTCACCGTGTCGATGACCACCTTGCGACGGCCCTCGAACAACTCGTCGGACCACACGATCGACGGACAACCGGCGGTCATGCACGCCTGGCAGGCCGTGCAGTCGGCGGCGACCACCTCGAACGCCCGGTCCCTGATCTTGACGGGCGCCTCGACACACGGACGGTTGGTGATGACGACCGATGGCCCGACGTGGGCTGCTGCGTTGGAGATGGCGGCGTAGGTGGCCGCCAAGTCGTAGGGGTCGACGACGCGGACGTCGGTCACTCCCAGGGCCTTGGACAGCGCCACGAAGTCGACCGGGGTGGCGTCGGCGCGTTGGAGCGTGATCCCCGTGCCCGGGTGCTCCTGGCCTCCGGTCATGGCGGTCGTGCCGTTGTCGAGGATGATCACCGTGATGTTGGCCTGGCTGTACACCGCGTCGGCCAGCGCCGGGATGCCGCCGTGGATGAAGGTGGAGTCACCGATGGTCGCCACCACCGGTCCTTCGGCACCGCCGGAGGCGGCCAGGCCGACGGCCATGCCGATGCTGCTGCCCATGGCGACACACGTGTCCATGGCCGCCAGCGGCTCGAGGGACGCCAGCGTGTAGCAGCCGATGTCCCCGGTCACCACCGCACCCAGCCGTTTGAGGGCGAGGTAGGGAGGCGTGTGGGGGCAGCCCGGGCACATGAGCGGAGGACGCTTGACCGTGGCCGGTGCCGGCGCCACCTCGTCACTGGCAGGGAGGACGCCGGCGAGGGCGAAGCCGTTGCGGACGAGGTCCGGGTTGAGCTCTCCCACCTGGGGAATGAATGCCTTGCCTTCGACTTCGATGCCCGCGGCTTTGAGGGCGTCCTCGACGTACGGATCGAGTTCCTCCACGACGAACAGACGGTCGACCCGGCTCGCGAACTCCGCGATGCGGTCCATCGGGAGCGGCCAGCTCATGCCCAACTTGAGGACCTTGGCGTCGGGGAGCACCTCGCGCACGTAGTGGTGGGCGATGCTCGAGGTGATGACGCCGACCGACGAGTCCGTGCCCGACTCCACGGTGAGCGGGCTCGACTCGACGTACGCCCTGAGCCGCTCCATCCGGTCGAGGAGGATCGGACGGCGACCCCGGGCGTACCCGGGGATCATGACGTACTTGGAGGGATCGCGCTGGAACCCGGTGCCCGGGCGGGACACCGGATCGCCCAACTCCACGATTCCCCGATTGTGGGAGACACGCGTCGTCGTGCGCACGATGACCGGGGTGTCGAACTCCTCGGAGATCTCGAAGGCGATCTTCGTGAAGACCTTCGCCTCCTGGCTGTTCGACGGCTCGAGGAGCGGGACGCTGCCCATGCGGGCGTAGGCCCGGGTGTCCTGCTCGTTCTGGGAGGAGTGCATGCCGGGATCGTCGGCGCACGCAATCACGAGACCGGCGCCGACGCCCGTGTAGGCGGTGGTCATGAACGTGTCGGCGGCCACGTTGAGGCCCACGTGCTTCATCGTGCACAGGGACCGGACACCACCGAGGGAGGCTCCCAGGGCCACGTCCAGGGCGACCTTCTCGTTGGGGGACCACCGGGTGTCGATCCCCTCGGTCCGGGCCAGGGTCTCGAGGATCTCCGTGCTGGGAGTCCCCGGGTAGCCGACGGCGACGAGCACGCCGGCCTCCACGGCCGCGCGGGCGATGGCTTCGTTCCCCGAGAGCAGCACCTTGGTGGCGACCTCGAGACGGGGGCGGGTGTCGACGCTCATCGAGTCACCGCGCCGAGGAGCGGCTGGATCTCGTCTTCGGTCAGGACGTGATCGGTTGCCTTGGCGGCGGCCAGGATGCGCTCGGCCGTCTCATCGTCCTCGGGGTACCCGTGCTGGGCGAGCCAGGCGATGGCGTTGGCCTTGCCGCTCATGGGTCCGACCGTGATCGCCTGTTCGCGACCGAGTTCGTCGGCGGGGACTCCGCTGTAGATGCGGTTCGCCAGCCACGCGTCGCCGGTGCGGATCGCCTTCATGACGGCGGCGGCATGCACGCCGGTGCTCGTCTCGAAGGCGTCCTTGCCGATGGCGGGCCAGCTCGGCACGATCGGGGTGTCGGTCGCCACCGACACGGCCTCGCAGTAGGCGGGAAGGCCCCGGAGATCGGCGTCGAGCCACCCGAGGAGCTTGAGGTTGACGAGGAGGAGCTCCATCGGAGTGTTGCCGATCCGCTCCCCGATCCCCAGGCCACAGCCGTGGACCCGATCGGCACCGGCCGAGAGCGCCACGAGGGAGTTGACGACGCTGAGGTCGCGGTCGCGGTGGCCGTGGTAGTCGATGGCCACCGCGGTTCCGGAGGCGTCGACGAGCTCGCGGGCGAACCCGACGAGCGCCCGCACCCCCCACGGGGTGGCGTGGCCGACGGTGTCGGACAGGCAGATGCGGCGAGCCCCGGCGTCGATGGCGGCCGAGTACACCTCGCGAAGGACGTCGGGGTGGGCCCGGGTGGTGTCCTCGGTGACGAACATGACCTCGAGCCCGTGGGAACGGGCGAGTTCGATGGCGTCGACGGCGGTGCGGACCAGGAACGCGGTGTCCCACCCCTCGACGAACTGGCGGATCGGGCTCGAACCGAGGAAGAGCGAGGCCTCGATCGCCACGCCTGAGCGCTGCTGGGCCTCGGCGATGGGGAGGATGTCCGCAGGGTGGGTGCGACCGGCACAGTTGGGGGCGACGGCGAACCCCTCACTGCCGATCAGCTCTGCCAGGGCCACGACGTCGTCGAGGACGCCGGCGCTGGCGCCCGGGTACCCGATATCGGCGCCATGGATCCCGAGGGCCTCGATGTGCCGGAGGATGTCGAGCTTCTCGGGCAGGGTGGGTTGGCGGACGGACGGACTCTGGAGGCCGTCCCGCAGCGACTCGTCGTTGAGTTCGACCACCTTCGGCCGGGTGATCGTCGCCTCACCGATGAGGTTCCAGTCGTAGAGGAATTCCTGTTCCTTCGTCATCTGTCCTTCTTCCACGCTCGTCTCCTCGTCGAGTGTAACCGTCCGGCCGGTCGGTTGGGTTCAGCCTCCCAGCCCCGGACCGTCCTGACAATCCGCCCAACGCTTCATTTCCATGATGCCATTGCATCACTTGAAGCCGACCTGGGGTCCGATTCTGCTGGTTCTGCGCGCCCAACACCGGGCATTAGTGAGGCAGGGGCATCAGTGGAATGAGGCGGTCGCCTCATTGACGCACCGGCCCGGTCGAGCACACACTCGACCGCGAATCGACCGAACGGCCGGACGGCTGATATCGTCCGGTTCACGAGCGCGACAAGGAGCAGCAGTGACGACCACCCCAGCGTCCTTCCGGCCGGGTGAACTCGAGATCCACCCCGACGGCTCGGGCAACCTCCTCGGGAGCCGGTGTACTTCGTGCGGGTCGCACTTCTTCCCCGTACGCGAAGCATGCTCCGGATGCCTCAGCCGCGACCTCGAGACCGTTCCCCTCTCGACCGAGGGCATCCTCTACACGTTCTCGATCGTCCGCCAGTCCGCCCCCCAGTTCGAGGTCCCCTACGCCCTGGGCTATGTCGACCTACCCGAGGACCTCCGTATCATGGGTCAGATCAGCGGCTGCGACATCGAGGACATCACGATCGGGATGCCGATGCGCCTCGTGCTGGAACCGTTCGGACATGACGACGAAGGAGCACCCGTGACCGGGTTCCGATTCCATCCTGCGGAGGTGACCCAATGACCGCTGTCCACGTCGTCGGAGCCGGGATGACCCGGTTCGGCAAGCACCCCGACCGGGACGCCGCGGACCTCGGGGCCGCCGCCCTCATGGAAGCCGTCGACGACGCCGGGATCGATCCCCGGGTCGTCGAGGCCGCCTACGTGGGCCATGTGTTCCAGGGCATGGTCACCGGCCAGCGGGTGCTCGCCCAGGTGGGCCTCGCCGGCCTCCCCCTGGCCAACGTCGAGAACGCCTGCAGCAGCGGAGCGACTGCGATTCGCGAAGCGTCGCTGGCCATCCGAGCAGGGGAGAACGACGTCGTCGTGGCCATCGGTACCGAGCACCTCACAAGCAAGTTCCAAGGAGCCCTCACCCCCGATCCCAGCGACCCGGAGGCGGCGGTGGGGGCGACCATGCCGTCGGTGTACGCCATGCGGGCCCGGCGCTACATGGAGGAGTACGGGATGACCCGCGAGCAACTCGCCCTCATCCCGGTGAAGAACAAGGGCAATGCAGCCCGCAACCCGCTCGCCCACTTCCGCACCCCGATCACCGTCGAAGAGGTCCTGGAGTCGCGCCCGATCGCCGATCCGCTCCGCCTCCACGACTGCTCCCCCGTGACCGACGGGGCGGCGGCCGTCATCCTCATGAGTGACCGGGCTGCCAAGAAGTACGCCAACGGCCGGGCCGTTCGGCTGGCCGCCTCGGCCCTGCGCACCGGTTCGGTCGACACCACCCCCACCTCGATGACCTTCGAGCCGCTCACGTGGGCGACCGCCCAGGACGCGTACGAGCGGGCCGGGGTGGGCCCGGGTGACGTCGACTTCGCCGAGGTCCATGACTGCTTTTCCATCGCCGAGGTGCTCAGGGTGGAGGGGCTCGGCCTCTTCGAGCAGGGCACCTACCCCGACGCCGTCGAGCGGGGGGACGCCCACATCGGGGGCCGTCTCCCGGTCAACCCCAGCGGCGGGCTCATCGGCAAGGGACACCCGCTGGGCGGCACCGGCGTGGCCCAGGTGGTGGAGCTGGTCCGCCAGCTCCGGGGAGAGTGCGGTGATCGCCAGATCGAGGGAGCCAAGGTCGGCCTCGCCCATTGTCGGGGCGGCAAGGCCGTTGGCATCGAAGGAGCTGCGTGCACCGTCCAGATCCTCATTCGCTGACCGAACAGACCCCCGTCCCCTTTGCCCTGCTGCGAGGCGGCACGAGCAAAGCGGTGTTCCTGCGCGCCGAGACCCTGCCCACCGACCCCGCGCAACGCGACGCCCTCATCCTCGGCCTGTTCGGGAGCCCGGATCCCCGCCAGATCGACGGCCTCGGGGGCGCCGACCTCCTGACCTCGAAGCTGGCCATCATCGGCCCCCCGACCCGGCCCGACGCCGACCTCGACTACACGTTCGCCCAGGTGAGCATCACCGAACCGGCCGTCGACTTCGACATCAACTGCGGGAACATCTCCGCCGCCGTCGGCGCCTACGCGGTCGATGAAGGCCTCGTGCCGGTCGGCGGATCCACCGCCACGGTCCGCATCCACAACACGAACACCGGGCGGATCCTCATCGCCGGTGTCCCGCTCGCCAACGGACGAGCAGCCGTGGAGGGCGACTACGTGGTCCATGGGGTCCCGGGGTCCGGTGCCCCCATCTCCCTGGACTTCGGACAGACCGCGGGCGGGATCACCGGGGCGCTGCTCCCCACCGGGAACGAGACCGACGTCCTCGACACCTCGATCGGCCCCGTGCCGGCCACCATCATCGACCTGGCAAACCTCAGCGTGTTCTTCCCCGCCAGTGCGGCCGGCCTCCTGGGCACCGAGGGGCCGGGGGCGGTCACCGCCGATCACCTGGCTGCGGTGGAAGCCGTCAAGGAGGCGGCCGCCCGCCTCCTGGGCATGGACACCGACGGCCTCACGCCGGTCCCGGCCTTCGTGTCGGCGCCGGCGGCCTACCCCGCCTACGCCACCGGCAACCACGTCTCGGCCGCCGACGTCGACCTCGTGGCCCGGGTCGTGGGTGGGCGTCCGCCCGTGCTCCACAAGGCGTACCCGGGCACGCTGGCGGCCACCACCGGGGTGGCAGCCCGCATCGAGGGCACCACCGTCCACGCCGTGACGGACCCCGGCGCCGACGACGTCATCCGCATCGGCCACACGAGTGGGGTCATGCCGGTCCGGGCCCGAGCCCACCGCGAAGGAGGGGTGTGGGTCGTCGACCAGGCGGTGTACCACCGGACCGCCCGGCGACTGGCCGAGGGTTCGGCCTTCGTCCGAGCGGTTACCGTGGCGGCCCCATGAGCGACCACGTCATCACCCTCGTCGTCAACGGGCGCGACCATCGCCTCGTGGTCGACGCCAACCGGACCCTCCTTCAGGCGCTCCGGGAGAACCTCGACCTCACCGGGACCAAACACGGCTGTGACCTGGGTGAATGTGGTGCCTGCACGGTCCTGGTCGACGGCAAGCCGACGCTCTCCTGCCTCACCCTGGCGGTGGCCGCCGCCGGCCGCACGATCACGACCGTCGAGGGCCTCGCCGACGGGGACCGACCGGACAGCCTCCAGGTGGCGTTCGCCGAGCTGGGGGCCGCCCAGTGCGGGTACTGCACTCCAGCCATGCTCTTGTCGGCACGGGCCCTCCTCGACGTGGACCCCGACCCCGACCCCGACGAGATCAACCAGGCCCTCGCCGGCAACCTTTGCCGCTGCACGGGGTACGTCAAGATCCGCGAGGCGGTGCAACTGGCTGCCGCCAGGGATCGAGCCTGATGGGCCACGACTACGCGGTCGTCGGCGGACGCCTTCCCCGCATCGACGCGGACGGCCAGGTGTCGGGTCGCACCCGGTACACCGACGACCTCAAGATGCCCGGCATGCTCGTCGGCAAACAGCTGCGGAGCATCCACGCCCACGCCCGGATCACCAACATCGACACGAGCCGGGCGCGGGCCCTCCCCGGGGTGAAAGCCGTGCTCACCGGTGAGGACTTCCCGATCACCTACGGGATCCTCCCCGTGAGCCAGGACGAGAACGCCCTCGCCCTCGGCCGCGTGCGTCACGTGGGAGAACCGGTGGCCGCGGTGGCGGCCGTCGACGCCGAGACCGCCGAGGCGGCCCTGGCCCTCATCGACGTCACCTACGAGCCACTCGACGAGACCGTGACGATCGAAGGGGCCCTGTCCGGCGATCACACCCGACTCCACGGCGAGGGCACCGGCACCAACGTCCACCGCGCCGCCGCCCTCGAGTTCGGCAACGTCGAGGAAGGGTTCGCGCTCGCCGACCACATCCGCGAGGACGTCTTCTTCTTCGGCGGCAACACCCACGCCGCGCTCGAGACCCACTCGGCGATGGCCGCCTTCGAGAACGGCCGGCTCACCGTGTGGTCCTCCACCCAGGTCCCCCACTACGTGCACCGGGCCCTCGAGAAGGTCCTCGAACTCCCGGCCGGGCGGATCAGGGTCATCGCCGTCCCCACCGGGGGCGGGTTCGGTGGCAAGACCGACCCGTTCTCCCACGAGTTCGTCGCCGCCAAGCTGGCCATGGTCAGCGGAAGCCCGGTGAAGATCACGCTCACCCGGGAGGAGGTCTTCTACGCCCACCGGGGACGCCACCCCGTGCTCATGTGGGTGAAGACCGGGTTCCGGTCGGATGGGCGCATCACGTCGATGGCGTTCCGTACGTTCCTCGACGGCGGAGCGTACGGGAGTTACGGACTGGCCTCGCTCTACTACACGGGCGCCCTCCAGACCACCACCTACAAGATCCCCAACTACCGCTTCGAGGGCGTGCGGGTCTTCACCAACAAGCCGGCGTGTGGCCCCAAGCGCGGCCACGGCACCCCCCAGCCCAGGTTCGCCCTCGAATGCCATCTCGACAAGGCGGCCGACGACCTCGGCCTCGACCCGGTGTCCATCCGGCTGGTGAACAGCGTCGAGCCCAACTCCATGACCGTCAACCATCTGCGGATCACGAGTTGTGCGCTCGATGCGTGCATCGAGAAGGTCGTCGCCGAGAGCGAGTTCTCGGCCAAGCGTGGCCGGCTTCCTCGGGGCCGAGGGGTCGGTCTGGCCGTCGGGGCCTACATGTCGGGGGCAGGGCTCCCCATCTACTGGAACGACATGCCCCAGTCCGAGGTGACCATCAAGGTGGACCGGGGCGGCGGCGTGACCGTGTACTCGATGGCCGCCGACGTGGGCCAGGGATCCACCACCATGCTCGCCACCGTCGTCGCCGAGCGCCTCGGCCTCGCCCCCTCCGACCTGGCCGTGGTCACCGGCGACACCGACCTCACCCCGGTCGACCTCGGGAGCTACTCGAGCCGGGTCACGTTCATGGCCGGCAACGCCGCCCTGGAGGCCGCCACCAAGGTCCGGGACCGGGTCGTCGAGGCCGTCGCCGACAAGCTCGAGGCGCTGCCCGAGGACCTCGTCCTCTCCGACGGCACCGTGGGCGTCCGCGGTGCCCCGGGCAGCGAGGTCACCTGGCCGGAGGCGGTGCGACTCGCCATCGCCGCCAAGGGACCGCTCGCCGAGTCGGGAAGCTATCGCGCCCCCAAACTGGCCGGCCCCTACAAGGGCGCCGGCGTCGGGATATCACCGGCCTACAGCTACACCGCGTGCGTGGCCGAGGTGACCTGCGACGCCGACACCGGCCTCGTGGAGGTCGATCGGGTCTGGGTCGCCCACGACATCGGGCAGGCCATAAACGCCCTCCTCTCCGAGGGCCAGGTGGAGGGCAGCATCTACATGGGCATCGGTGAGGTGCTCTTCGAGGAACAGGCGTTCCGGGACGCCCTCCACCGGGGCCCGTCCCTCCTCGAGTACAAGATGCCGACGTTCCTCGAGATGCCGGCCGTCGACACCTACCTCATCGAGTCCGACGACCCCGAGGGCCCCTTCGGGGCCAAGGAGGTGGGCCAGGGCCCGCTCCTGCCGGTCATCCCCGCCGTCGTCAACGCCATCCACGACGCGCTGGGGATACGGATCGACGAGGTCCCGATCACCCCGGACAAGATCGTCTCCGCCCTGCGCGACCAGAACCGGGGTGGCGAGGGCCGCGTGGGTCCCACGGGCATCCCGGAGTTCGAGTTTCCCCCCCTCCAACGGGTCGAACCACCGCAGGGGGCACCGCGATGACGACGATGCCGCTCCCACCGTTCGAGTACCACACGCCAACGACCCTGGCCGAAGCGGTCGGTCTCCTCGCCGGCTCCCCCCGGGCGGCCCTCGTCGCCGGCGGAACCGACCTGCTCCCCAAAATGAAGCGGCGCCAGGTGAAACCCACGACGCTCGTCTCGCTGGCGGCCATCCCGGACCTGCGGGGGATCACGACGACAGGCGACGCCTGTGTCATCGGGGCTTCGACCCTCCTCGCCGACCTGGCTTCGTCCGACGCGGTCCCACCGATGCTGGCGACCGCAGCCGGCGACGTCGCCTCGCCCCAGATCCGCAACGCGGCCACGATCGGGGGCAACCTCTGCCTCGACACCCGGTGCAACTGGGCCGACATGTCCGACGGGTGGCGCCAGGCAAGCGGCTACTGCATGAAGGACGGCGGCGAGACCTGTTGGGTGGCGCCCCGGGGAGATCGATGCTGGGCGATCAGTTCGACCGACCTGGCACCGGTGGTCATCGCCCTCGATGCATCGGTTCGCCTCGTGAGCGCCCGGGGCGAACGCGTGGTGCCGGCCGAGGACCTCTACCGCAACGACGGCATCGCCTACCTCACGAAGGACCCCGACGAGATCCTCGTCGACGTCGCCATCCCGCTGCCGACCCGACCGGGGGTGTACCGGAAACTGCGACGGCGCGGATCGATCGACTTCCCGCTCCTCGGGGTGGCAGCCGCCGTGGCCTGCGATGACGAGGGAACCTGCACCTCGGCTCGGCTCGTCGTCGGCGGGGTCTCATCGGCCCCGGTCCGGGTCCACGCGGCCGAAGCCCACCTCGTGGGCCGGCGCCTCACCGACGACACGATCGAAGAGGTCGCCGGGCTCGTCTCGAGCCCGATCCGCCCCCAGGACAACACCGACATCGGATCCCGCTACCGCAAGTGGATGATCGCCGTCCAGGCCACCCGTGCGCTCACCGAACTCAGGTCCTGAAGGAGCACCGATGACAGACCGACATTCCTGGCGCTTCGTCGCCCCCGGCCAGCCCCTCGAGCGCTTCGAGGACGCGGCCCGGCCACCGGGTGACGGCGAAGCCCTCATCGCGGTCGCCGGATGTGGGGTCTGTCACACCGACCTCGGGTTCCTCGACGGTGGCGTCAAGACCCGCGCTCCCCTCCCCCTCGTCCTGGGCCACGAGATCAGCGGAACGGTCGTCGACGCCGGCCCCGGTGCCGAGTCGTGGGTCGGCCGCAACGTCCTCGTGCCTGCCGTCATCCCCTGTGGAGCGTGCGACCTCTGTCGAGCCGGCCGCGGCAACATGTGCGGCACCCAGGTCATGCCCGGCAACGACATCGACGGCGGATTCGCCACCCACGTCACCGTCCCCACCCAGGGGCTGACCGCGGTGGATCACCTTCCCGAAGGGTACGAACTGGCGGACATGGCGGTCGTCGCCGACGCCGTCACCACCCCCCTGCAGGCGGTATGGAGGGCAGGGGTCACCGACGGCGACCTGGCCGTCGTGGTCGGCACCGGGGGCGTCGGGACCTACGCGGTCCAGGTGGCCGCCGCCGCCGGCGCCCGCGTGGTGGCCGTCGACATCGACGACACCCGCCTCCAGCCCCTCCTCGACCACGGCGCCACCGCAACCATCAACTCACGGGGCCTGACGCCGCGGGATGTCCGCGACCAGGTGCGTGAGATCGCCCGCTCGGCCGACACCTCGGGGGGGTGGAAGATCTTCGAGTGCTCGGGGACGACCCCTGGCCAGGAGACTGCCTTCGGTCTGCTCGGCCCGACGGCCACCCTGGCGGTGGTCGGGTTCACCCGCGACCTCGTATCGGTGCGACTCTCCAACCTCATGGCGTTCGACGCCACCGCCTTCGGGAGTTGGGGGTGCCCGCCTGAACGCTATCCCGAGGCCGTCGACCTCGTCACCTCCGGCCAGGTCGCACTCCTGCCCTTCACTCGCAAGGTCCCCATGGACACCATCAACACCGTACTCGAGGATGCGCATCACGGGGGCGACCCCCGCCGGACCATCCTCGTTCCCTGACAAGGAGCCCACCATGACAGCACCCGTCAACCACGAACTCGTCCCCGACTTCGAGTTCTCCGAGATCCTCTACGAGGAACGCCCGGTGTACGACAACGCCGGGGCCGCCGTGGACGGGCTCCACGCGGTGTGGATCTCGCTCAACAACCCCAGCCAGCTCAACTCGTACACCACGGGTGCCGTCCGGGAGGTCATCCTCGCCTTCCGCCGGGCATCGATGGACCGGGCCGCGGTGGCAGTCGTCTTCACCGCGGTCGGGGACCGTTCCTTCTGCACGGGCGGCAACACCGAGGAGTACTCGGAGTACTACGCCGGCCGGCCCGGTGAGTACCGCCAGTACATGCGGCTCTTCAACGACATGGTGTCGGCGATCCTCGCCTGCGACAAGCCGGTCATCAACCGCGTGAACGGGATGCGCATCGGCGGCGGCCAGGAGATCGGCATGGCCTGCGACTTCACGCTCGCCTCCGACCTGGCGCGGTTCGGACAGGCCGGCCCCAAGCACGGGTCGGCTCCCGACGGCGGGTCGACGGACTTCCTCCACCTCTACGTGGGATGGGGCAACGCCATCGCCAGCTGCGTCCTGTGCGACGCCTGGAGTGCCCACGAGGCCCTGCGCCTCGGCCTCGTGAACGACATCTTCCCCGCCCTCAAGGTCAACGGCGAGTTCGTCCCGAACCCGCTCGTCGTCACCGACCGCTACCTCGACGAATGGGGCCGGATCATCCACGGGACGTCGAAGACCGGCGCCGACCTCGACGCGGGCAAGGCGCTCCTCAAGGAGGGCACGATCGACCTCTCACTGCTCGACGCCGGCGTGGACACCATGATCACCAAGATCCTCTACACGATGCCGGACTGCACCATCAAGACCACCGAGTCGCTGCGCAAGAAGAAGCTCGAGCACTGGGACCAGAACCGGGAGACGAACCGCGCCTGGCTCTCGCTGAACATGATGACCGAGGCCAAGTCCGGGTTCCAGGCGTTCCACCGGGGCAACCGGGAGGTCGGCCGCGAGGTCGACTACGTCGACCTGCGTCGTCGCCTCGCCCACGGCGAGCAGTGGGGGGACGACCTCCAGCGGGCGGTGTCGCCCCAGTTCAAGGCCTGACGATGGGAGACTGGGTCACCCACTCGGTGTCGGCCGACCGCGGCGTGCACACGATCACCGTGGACAAGCCGCCGGGCAACGTGTTCGACATCGCCCTCTGCAGCCAGCTCCGGCCCGCCCTGGCCGAGGCGGCGGAGGCCCCCGACGGCAAGGTCCTCGTCGTACGGGGGGCGGGCAAGCACTTCTCGTTCGGCGCCAGCGTCGAGGAGCATCTCCCCGACGTCGCCCCGACCATGCTCGAGGCGTTCGGGGCCGTCATCCGCGACCTCGTGGCGTTCCCCTACCCGACGGTCGCCGGCGTCCAGGGCAGTTGCCTCGGCGGCGGCCTCGAGGTTGCGCTCGCCTGCGGCATCATCCTGGCCGACGAGGGCGCCCGCCTGGGCAACCCCGAGATCCAGCTCGGAGTGATCGCCCCGGCCGCCACTGCGCTGCTCGCCGGCCGGGCCGCCGAGGAGATCCTCCTCACCGGGCGAACCCTCACGGCGGACGAGGCCATGCGGCTGGGCATTGTCAACGCGCTGGCACCCTCGGGTGAGCTCGACGACGCCATCGACGCCTTCGTGGAGACGCACTTCGTGCCCCGCTCGGCGCTCTCCCTGCGGGCGGCGACGAAGGCCGTACGCGCAAGCAAGATCACGGCCGTGAACGAGCGGCTCGACGCCGCCGAACGGATCTACGTCGAGGAACTCCTCCCAACCCACGACGGGGTGGAGGGAATCCGGGCGTTCCTCGAGAAGCGCTCGCCTTCCTGGACCAACGCCTGACGTCCGTCTGACTTCAGGCGTCCACGACCTTGCGGGTGAAGAGCGCCTGGTAGGTGGTGCAGGCGGTGATGGCGCACTCGTTGCAGGCCTCACCGAAGCTCGATGGATCCATGCCGACGACCTTCGTCTCGAACCCGAGCTCGGTGTAGAGGGTCACGAGGTCACCGATCCGGGTTGGGTCGGTGACGGTCCTCTGCTCCCAGCCCACCGAGATGAGGCTGGGAGCAGAGGCCACACGGATGCCCTCCGCACACGAGATGGGCGCCGGCTCGTTCATCACACGCTCGACCCGACCATCTCACCGCTTGCCTGCAGCTTCTCCAGCCGGCGGCGGGCGAGGATGGCACACCCGAGGGCCGACACGAACTGGACCATCTCGCCAGCCGGGATGTTCACTTCGGCGTCGAGTTGGTGGCTGACCTCCCGTCCCAGCGTCTCGAACCTGAGGATCCCGCCGATGAGCGTGTACTCGGGTTCGGCCCGCACCCGCTTCATGAGCTGCACGGAGCGGTTCGTGAGGGACTCGATCGCCCCCTGC
>JBFKVA010000019.1:0-32579 GCA_041635475.1 Acidimicrobiia bacterium
CCTGGACGGCGATAGAAGAGTTCGGCGATGAGGGCTACTGGTAGCGTCGATCCCATGACTGCTCCAACCGCCCGTGACGCCGCCCGCGTCGCCAACTCGATCGCCATGCTCCAGTTCTCGTGGAGCCACCCAACCGTCCAGAAGCTCCTGGATCGCCTTCAGGTTCCTGCCGCGGTGGGGTACTTCTCGATTCGGGTCGCACCGCTTGGGATGGTCTCGCCGGTCGTCGCCCAGGCCCTCATGCCCTTCTTCCCCGACCCGCTCGTGGCCAAGATGGTTGGGCGGGCCCAGGGTGCCGCCCCCGGCGCCCAGATTCGTGAACTGGTCCGCGACCACCTGACCACCGCAGCAGACGAGGTGTACGGGCCCTTTGAGGGCCTCGGGGAGTTGAGCAACCTGCTCACCCGGGCCGTGGCCGCCTGCGACCTCGACGGCCGGCCCCTCGCCGCCGCTTGGTCGTCCTACACCTGGGACAGCGACGCTGCCCGCTTGTTCGGAGCGGCCACGGTGCTGCGCGAGCATCGAGGTGAGGGGCATTGGTTCGCCCTGGCCGCCGCCGGTGTGTCCGGTGATGAGGCCCACGTGTTCAGCCAGCTCCGTCACGGGGTCGCCCGGGAGTCCGTCAGCCACGGCTACAGGCCCGAACAGGTCGACGCGATCGTCGCCACGCTCGATGCCAGGGGTTGGACGCTCGGAGGAAAGGTCACCGAGGTCGGGGTGGAAGCGATGGGGGCCATCGAGGAGGTGACCGACGCCCTCGACGCGGCGCCGTGGCGTGCAATCGGGGACGACGGCATCCGACGTGTCGTCGAACTCGGTCGATCACTCCCGACCGTCTGAGGTCAACTCGTCGGCGAACCGAAGACCCGGATCTCCGCCATGGAGAGGTCGTTGAACCCGGCCTGGACGTTCTCGCCCTCCCCGATCGCCTGGGACGGATAGGTCGAGACGATCTCGATCGTGAGCGTTGTCGAGAGCGATGTGTTGAACACGATCGGGGCGAGCACGCCGCCCTGGTCGTTGAGCGTCGCCAGTTGCGGCGTCGTGACGTCCGACGACGTGATCCGGAGGCCGTTGGCCCGGTGGTTGCGCAGGAAACGTTCGGTCCCCGCCTCGAGGTTCGTGACCTCGATGTAGCCGACCTCGTACGGACGGTCGAACGTGAGGGTGATGGTGAGGTTGGTGTCGGGGCTGCCGGGGAGCGGAGCGTTCCAGTCGGTGTCGGGGAGACCGTCGAAAAGCGCTTCGCACGGGCGGTTGGCGTACTCGGCCGAGCAGGACGCCCGGATGATGACCGCGGGACCGATGACCGGCTCCGTGGTCGACGTGGTCGTCGACGTGAGGGCGACCTCGTCGGGAGGCGGGTCGTCGCCGCGGATCGCGTTCACGACGAACGCTATGACCACGACGACGATGAGGGCTCCCGCCGCCAGCATGGCGGTGCGCATGGCGGCGGTCGCCTGGATGATCGGTTGCGGGGCGACGGGCAGGGGCCCGGTACCGAGCCGGGCACCACATTGTTCGCAGTGCCGGTTGGACGGGTGGTTCTCGGACCCGCACAGCGGGCACCGGATCGGCCCACCGGGCGGGGCAGGCTCGTACGCCTCGTCCTCCGGCGGGCCCCCCTGGAGTTCGAAGTCGGTGTCGGCGGCCTCGATTCCCATCCATTCCCCGCACGTCGGGCAGAACTCCTCCGTGTGGTGGACGAGGGCCTGGCAGTTCGGGCAGGGAATGGAGCTGGGGGCCATGGTGGGGTCATTGTGCCACGATGGAGGTGTAGGGCCGGGCTTTGCCCGGCAAGGGTGCGTTCCCTCGTGTTTCGTGTCATTCCCGGGGAGTACGATCGGCCACATGCCCTACGGATGCACCGAGTGTGGATACCGCTCGCCCAAGTGGATGGGGTTCTGCCCCCAGTGCCGGAGTCAGTCCGGGCTGGTCGAGGAGGCGGCTCCCCGCCGGTCCGGGGAGCGGACCCACGCAACCCCACTGGCGGATGTCACCACCAGCGAGGAGGGACGAATCCCGGTTGGCATCGGGGAGGTCGACCGCGTCCTCGGCGGCGGCATCGTGCCCGGTGGCGTCGTGCTCCTGGGCGGCGAACCGGGTGTCGGCAAGTCCTCACTCATTCTCCAGGTGGCGGGTGGCCTGGCGCGTGCCGGCCGCCCGGTCCTGGTTGCCACTGCCGAGGAGTCCGCAGCGCAGGTCAAGCTGCGCGCCGAGCGTCTCGGCATCCACACCGAGGGCATGTCCCTGTTGGCCCACGACGACATCGACGCAGTCCTCGAAGCGGCCGAGGCAGCACGGCCGTCGCTGCTCGTCATCGACTCCATCCAGACGGTGCGGGCCGCCGAGGCCGGGCCGACGGCCGGGGCGGTCAGCCAGGTGCGAGAGTGCTCGGCCCGCGCCATTCGGTTCGCCAAGGACAAGGGGATCGCCACGGTCCTCATCGGGCATGTCACGAAGGACGGCGGCATCGCCGGCCCGCGGCTCCTGGAACACATGGTCGACGTCGTGCTGTACCTCGAGGGAGAGTCGGACCGCGGGATCAGGAGCCTCTACGCCCTCAAGAACCGCTTCGGTGCCACCCACGTCGCCGGGCTCTTCGAGATGCGCGCAGAGGGCCTCATGGAAGTTCCCGACCCCTCGGCCGCCCTCGTGGCGGGCTGGCAGGGGACCAGCCCCGGCTCGGCGGTGTTCCCGACCGTGCAGGGCAGGCGCACGTTCCTCGTGGAGGTCCAAGCCCTCGTGTCGCCGACGTCCGCCCCACAGCCGCGGCGGTCGGTGCGTGGCGTCGAAACGGCCCGGATCCATCAGCTCCTCGCCGTCATGCAGCGCCACGCCGGGCTCAAGCTCCTCGACAAGGAGGTGTACGTGGCCGTCACCGGTGGCGTCGCCGTCAGGGAACCGGAGGTCGACCTGCCGATCGTGGCCGCCGTGGCGTCGAGTCTCCTCGACCGACCGCTGGGATCGACCGCCACCTGGGGGGAGATCGGGCTCACCGGCGAGATCCGCCTCCCCGGCCACGGCGACCGCCGACGAGCCGAGGCCCAGCGAATGGGCCTCGCGGTCGTCAGCCCCGATCCCGGCATGACCGTCGGGGCTGCCCTGGGGCGGCTCGGCCTGCGTTGAATGGATCCAAGAAACACCCGCCCCCCTGATACCCTCAGTCCTCGCATGGTCGCTCCTCGGGAACTCACAGCACTTCTCCAGCGAATGGCCCCGGGGACGCCGCTACGCCAAGCGATCCAACGGGTCGTTCAGCAGCGGGCCGGAGCCTTGGCGGTCCTCGGGTTCGACGAGGGAGTGGCCAGCCTGTGCTCGGGCGGGTTCGACCTACACGACTGCGCCTTCACTCCCGCCCGCTTCGCCGAACTGGCGAAGATGGACGGCGCCATGGTCCTCGACCTGACCACCCAGCGAATCGTCAAGGCGAACACCCATCTGCAGCCCGACGCGACCCTGCCCTCGACCGAGACGGGAGCCCGTCACCGGACCGCCGAACGCGTGGCCGCCCAGACCGGCCTGCCGGTCCTGGCCGTCTCCGAGACCCGTGGTGTGGCCACGATCTTCCTGCCCGGCATCAAGCACGAACTCGAGTCCGCGGCGGCGCTCCTCACCCGAGTGAATCAACTCCTCCTCACCCTGGAACGGTTCCGACGCCGGTTCGACACGGCGGTCGAGCGACTGGACCGCTTCGAGGTGGCGGGCCTGGCCACCGTTCGCCATGTGGTCTCCGTCCTCCAGCGGATGGAGCTCATGCGTCGGATCGGCACCCGCATCGAGCTCGACACCGTGGGGTTGGGTGGCCAGGCGGAGTTCGTCGATCTCCAATACGGTGACCTTCTCTCGGGGTCTGTCGACGTCGCTCGCCATGTGATGGACGACTACCTCGACGACGATGCGAAGGAAGGTGCGTTTGCCCGCCTCGCCGGACTGGCCCCGGCCGACCTGGCCGATCCCCGCGAAGTCGCAGCCGCCCTCGGCCTCGGTCACCCCGATACCGAGGTTGCACCGCGTGGCTATCGGCTGCTGGCCTCGGTGCCCCGCCTCCCCGACGCCGTGCGCGAGGCGCTGCGTCGGCACTTTGCCGGGTTCGACGAACTCCTCAACGCCGATGTCTCCGACCTGGTCTCCGTCGACGGCATCGGTGAGTCGCGGGCGATCCAGCTCCGGCGCCTCTTCGACCGCGCGATCGAGCTGGCGGAGGGCGACCAGCGCCGGTACTGATCGGTTCTCCCGGTCACGCTGTACACTCCCAACGCCCCCCGGAGCCGAGTGCATGCCCCCAGCCAAGAAGTCGAAGTTCGCCGTGAAGGACAAGGTCGTCCACCCCCACCACGGTGCCGCGACCATCGTCAAGCGTGTGAAACAGAACGTGGGCGGCGAGAAGCGCGACTACTTCGTACTGGAAGTGGCCACCGAACCCCTCACCGTCATGGTCCTCGTCGACACCATCGAAGAGACCATTCGACCGGTCATCTCCAAGACGGCTGCCCGCAAGGTGTTCGCCACCTTCAAGGAGGAGCCCGTCGAGTCGGGCTCCAATTGGAGCCGGTGGTACAAGGTGCTCAACGAGAAGATGACGTCCGGTGACATCTATCAGGTTGCCGAGGTCGTTCGTGACCTCACCTACGCCCAGCAGCTCAAGGGCATATCCCCTGCCCTCAAGCGGATGCTGTCGAAAGCTCGCCTCACGTTGAGCTCAGAGCTTCAGTTCGCCCTCGATCTTGACGAAGACAGCGTCATCAAGAAGATCGATCGCGCACTCCCCAAGGTGGAGATCGACGAGGACTAGCTACGGGAAAGGAGCGGCATGGTCGAGTTGATTCGGCTCGGGGTCACGCTGCTCTTCACGGCGATCGGCTACCGACGGGGCCTGCCGCCGCCGGGTGGAAGCGAAGACGTCTCCCAGTTGCTAGGCGCCATCGTCGGTGCCGGGTCCGGCTACGTCCTCGGTGGCGCCCTGGGCCGGCTGTTGACCCGCCAGGTGGCCTCGGCCTCCACTGCCCTCCAGAAGGCCCGACCCGGCCCGGAAATGTTCGCACGAGCACTGGGCACCGGGCTGGGCGTCGTGACCAGCGGAGTCCTCACCTTCCCCGTGTTCTTCGTGCTCGACCCCGTGGTGGCGGGAGCGGTCTATTTCCTCTCGGCGGTCATCGTCGGCGGCTTCGGCGGGCATCTGTTGGGCGAACGGTGGAACGAGGTCCTGTCGGTGTTCGGGATGCGGGCCGCCAGCCCGTTCCGCACCCGCAGCCTGTCGGAGAGCCCACCCACCTACCTCGTGGACTCGTCGGCGGCCATCGATGGCCGGATTCTCGAGATGTTCCGGATGGGGCTGCTCGAGGGCGACGTGTGGGTGGCCACCGACGTCCTCGACGAACTCCAGTCCCTGGCCGACTCTGCCGACCCGGGGACGCGGCGTCGGGGGCGGCGAGGCCTCGAGGTACTCCACTCGCTGGGGGGCATAACCGGGACGACCGCGCTCGACGAGCCGGTCCCCGGGGTCCACGAGGTGGATGCCCGCCTCATCGAGCTCTCCCTTCGCTCGGAGTCCCAGCTCATCACGCTCGATGGTGCCCTGGCCCGTTCGGCCGAGCTGCGTGGGGTGCGGGTGGTGAATCCGGCCGACGTGGCTGCATCGCTCAAGGCCGACGTCAAGGCGGGAGAGACGGTGACCATTCACCTCACGAAGGAGGGGACCAGGCAGGGACAGGCCGTCGGGTACCTCGACGACGGCACGATGGTCGTGGTGGAGGAGGCGGCAGACCGGTTGGGCGAGGAGCTCGAGGTCGAGGTCACCTCCTGGACCAGGTCGGCAGTCGGTCAGCTTCTGTTCGCCAGGGTGGGGTCCGGCTCCGACCGCTGATTACATTGGCGCCATGCGAACGTGGGCCATCGTCGTCGCCGCCGGTGCGGGCACTCGGTACGGAGGCGAGAAGCAACTCGAGGACCTCCACGGCCTGCCCTTGTGGAAGGCCGCCACCACGTCCCTCATGGAAGGGGGAGCCGAGCGGGTAATCGTGGTTGGGGAGTCGGCGGGGGGTGTGCCCGGCGGGCAACGCCGCCAGGACTCGGTGGCAAGTGGCCTTCTCCACGTCCCCGACGGCGTCGACTTCGTCCTCGTCCATGATGCGGCGAGGGCCGCCGCCACGCCGGCACTCGTTCGTGCGGTCATCGCTCGGCTGGCCGAGGGTGACGTCGACGGCGTGGTTCCCGCCGTTCCCGTGCGGGACACGATCCGCCGGGTCGATGGGGAGGAGACGAAAGGGACGGTGGACCGCTCCGACCTCGTGGCGGTCCAGACCCCGCAGGGTTTTCGCCTGGCCGCGCTCAGGGAGGCACATGCGACCCAGTGGGACGACGCCACCGATGACGCCCAGATGATCGAGCGGGCGGGCGGGACGATCGTGATCGTGCCCGGTGAGCCCACGAACCTCAAGGTGACCTACCCCGAGGACCTTCGAATCCTGCGGGAGGTGACCCGATGAGGGTCGGGTTTGGCCTCGACATCCACGCGTTCGCCGGGGAGGGGCCGCTCGTCATCGGCGGGGTCACGGTGGACCACCCGCGCGGCGTGGCAGCCACGAGTGACGGGGATGTGGCCGTCCATGCGCTCATCGACGCGTTGCTGGGCGCGGCGGCCCTTGGCGACCTTGGGGCATACTTCCCCTCGGACGATCCGCGCTGGCACGGAGCGGACTCGATGGACTTGCTGACGGCCACCCTGTCGCTCCTGGCCGACCGCGGGTTCACCCCCGCGCAGGTCGACGTCACGATCATCGCCCAGGTCGTACGGATCGATCCTCACCGGGAGGCCATGCGGTCACGGCTTGCCGCCGCCCTTGACCTGCCCCTGTCGGGCGTATCCGTGAAGGCGACGACGACCGATCACCTGGGCTTCCTCGGGGATGGCAGCGGTATTGCCGCCACCGCCGTCGTCACGATCGGGGGTCCGGTGGCCTGACCGGGCCGTCGTCCCCTTCGGAGGCAGACTCCGTGGGCTGGCGTATCCTTGCTTCCGATGCGCATCCACAACACCCTCGGCCGCGAACTCGTCGAGTTCCGGCCCCGGGAACCGGGGAAGGTGACGATGTACGTGTGCGGACCCACCGTGCAGGCTGCTCCCCACCTCGGGCACGGCCGGGCGTTCGTCGTGTTCGAGATGGTGCGGCGGTATCTCACCTGGAAGGGCTTCCACGTCACCTACGTCCGGAATGTGACCGACATCGACGACAAGATCATTCGGATCGCGGCTGAGCGAGGAGTGTCGTTCGATGTGCATGCCCGCGAGATCGAGTCGCGGTTCGGCGAGACGATGGCCGCCCTCGGGGCCGAGCCTCCGGACCTCGAGCCGCGGGCCACGGACCACATCCCCGAGATCATCGCGCTCATCGAGCAGCTCGTGGCCGCGGGCCACGCCTACGTCGCCGACGGTGACGTCTACTTCGGCGTGAGGTCGTACCCCGAGTACGGCAAGCTCTCCGGCAGAAACGTGGATGACCTCCTAGCCGGAGCTCGGGTCGATCCCGGGGACAAGAAGGCGGATCCGCTCGACTTCGCCCTGTGGAAGGCGGCCAAGCCGGACGAGCCGTCCTGGGAGTCGCCGTGGGGAGAGGGCCGCCCCGGGTGGCACATCGAGTGCTCGGCGATGGCCCGCACCTACTTGGGGGAGGGGTTCGACATCCATGGAGGCGGTGACGACCTCATCTTCCCGCACCACGAGAACGAGATCGCCCAATCGGAAGCGGCCACCGGCGTTCCCTTTGCGTCGTACTGGATGCACAACGGGATGCTCAATCTCGGCGGCGAGAAGATGGCGAAATCGACGGGCCACGTCATCGGGTTGCGCCAGGCCGTGACCGACTACCCGGCGCCGGCCCTCTGGCTCTTCTACCTCCGCGCCCATTACCGGTCCCAGCTGGAGCACAGCCTTCAACTCCTCGATGAGGCCGTGGCGTCCCACGCCCGGCTTGACGCGTTCCGGCGTCGGGTGGCCGGCGCTGGCGATCACCCCGATGCGGTCTTCTTGGCCAGGTTCACCGCTGCGATGGACGACGACTTCAATACGCCGGAGGCAATCGGTGTGCTCTTCGATCTCGTTCGGGAGGGCAACCGGCGGCTCGATGCCGGTGAGGACGCGTCGGACCTGGCCGCGACGTTCGATGTCATTGCGGGGATCCTCGGTTTTGAGCGTGGGGCCCGGACCTCGTCGGCGGCGTGGCCCCGGCTGGCCGACCTGGCAGCCCGCGAGGGAGTCGCGGGCGAGGAAGCCGGGGACGTCGTGGACGGTCTCATCGCGGCCCGAGCGGCCGCCCGGGCCAACCGCGACTGGGAGCGGGCGGATGCCATCCGTGATGACCTTGCCGCCGCCGGCGTCGTTCTGGAGGACACGCCTGATGGCGTCCGCTGGTATCGGTCGTAGGGTCGAGGGCATCCACGCCGTCGAAGCTGCCCTTGCCGCAGGTCGAGTGGAGGGGCTGTGGCTCGACCGAGCCCGGCGCAAGGATGCCGACCGGCTGGCGACGGCCGCCCGTGACCTCGGCGTCCCGGTCAACGTGGTGCCCGACGTGCGAGAACGAGCCGAGACCTCCGCTCCCCAGGGCGTCGTGGCCGAGTGCCGGCCCATCGAGACCTTGACGGTGAAGGCGCTGGTGAAGGCGGCCCCTCATCCGGCGGGACTCATGGTGCTCGACCACCTCCAGGATCCGCACAACGTGGGAGCGATTGCTCGCTCGGCGTGGGCTGCGGGGATGCATGGCATCGTCCTGGCCCGGGCGAGGGCGGCCCCTCTCGGGGGGGCGGCCTTCAAGGCGGCCGCCGGTGCCCTGGAGCACCTCATGGTGGCCGAGGTCGGCTCCACCGCCGACGCGGTCAAGCGCCTGTCGGAGGCCGGTGTCTGGACCGTCGGCCTGGTGGCCGGGGCGACGCAAGCTCTCTTTGGCCTCGACCTGTTGACAGCACCGGTGGCGATCGTTGTCGGTTCCGAAGCCGATGGCCTGGGGAAGCTCGTCGAGGAACGGTGCGACGTCACCGTGTCGATCCCCATGGCCAACCCGTTCGAGAGCCTCAACGCGTCGGTGGCGGCCGCCCTCGCCTGCTTCGAGGTGCTGCGGGCCCGCACCCAGGAGCCCTGATCTCCGACAGGTGCAGGGCCAAAGGTGGTGGCGGAGGTATCCTGACGGGCCGAACGCTGGTGTAGCTCAGTTCGGCCAGAGCAGCTGCCTTGTAAGCAGCAGGTCGCGGGTTCGAGTCCCGCCGCCAGCTCCGAAGAACCTGGAGAGAACGACATGGCGGGAAAACACCTAGGCCCCGGCAAGGGCCGCTTCCTGTGGGAACTGGCCCGGTATGTCGTGGCGTGGGTGGCGATCGTCGGGGCCCTCGTCGGCGTGTTCTGGCTCATCTCGAACCTGCTTCCGACCTGGCTGGGGACGAACTCGACGACGACCGCCACCGCCGTGGCGGCACCGACAACGACGGTGGCCCCGTCCACCGAGCCGGCCACGACCGCCACCCCTGAGACGACGACGACCACGACGACCACCACGACCACGACGACGACGCTTCCCCCGGTGCTCGAGCCCGGTCAGCTGTGGGTCCTGGTGCTGAACTCGACAGGACGGGCCGGGCTGGCAGGGGGGGTGACGGGCCTCCTTGATGAAGCCGGGTACCTCGTGCTCACCCCTGACAACTACGCGACGGAACTCCGGGTGACCCGCATCGTCCACGCCGAGGGGCTGGGCATCGAGGCGGCCGAGCTGGCGAACGCGTTCTTCCCCGATGCAGAGGTTCTCCTGGACACCGAGGGCCTCACCGCGGCCGATCCCGACCTCGTGGTGATCCTCGGCACGAACTACGAGCCGTGACCCCCGAGTCCGGCGATCCGTTCGGCCGTGGCTTCGGGCGGGCGGTGGAGGCAAGCGAGTTCTCGTCGCTCTGGGCCTGGTTGATGGCGGGCCTGAGCATGGTGGCGATCGGGACCGCCATCATCGGCCGCCTGTTCCCCGTGGTCATGGCGCTCGACCTCGTCGCCCTGTGGCCGGTCCCGGCCCTGGCGGTTGTGGCGGCCCTCATTGCGCGCCTACTTCGACTGAGGGGCGTGAGCCGGGTCGTCGGGCCGCTGCTCCTGGTGACCTGGCTCATCCTCGGCGTTGGCTGGTGGTCGACTGGGACGCCCCCGTCGCCGTCCCGGGCCGCCGACATCCTCGGTCCACCCCAGGTGCCCGCGGAGGTCGCGCTCGGGATCTCGCTCGACGGCGAGCTGACGATCGGGCCGGGTTCGGCGCACGTCTACTCGGTTCGTCTCGCGCGCCGGGGTGGAGCAGTCGGGGCCCCCGACGTTCTCGAAGCTCGGCAGGACGACGCGATGGCGATGACGGTGCGCGAGCGTCCGGACAGCGGCTGGTACCTCTCGTCGGGGTGGGATGTCACGTTGCACCCGGCTGCCTTGTGGCGGATCGACGCCACCGCCCGGACCGTATCCCTCGACCTCACCGGGATCCCGATCGGCGAACTCCAGGTGGCCGGCGACGGGACGATCGCCCTGGGGGACCCTGTCGGGCCGGTGGCCGTCCACCTCGACGGGAATGTTGAGGTGTCGGTCCCGTTCGGCGTCCCGGTGAAGGTCGTCGGTGCGGCCGAGGTCCCGGCCGGGTGGGAGAGCACCGACGCCGGCGCCACGTCGCCGACCGCCGGCGAGGGCTACGTCATCACGGTGGCCGGTCAGGGGATCCGGGTCACCGAGCGGTAGGCTGTGGCGGATCGTGAGGCCCACCGACACCAACCAGATCACCCGCCGCGTCGGCATCGCCGCGTGGACGATCGTGGGGGTCTTCGCCGTCATCGCCATCGTCGTGTGGCTCGTCATCCAGGCCAAGGTGATCGTCATCCCGGTGGTGTTCGCGTTCGCGATCGTCTACCTCCTGAACCCGTTCGTGACCGGCCTGCAGCGTCTCCGCATCGGACGCATCCTCGGGTCGGCCATCGGCTACCTCGTGGTGGCAGTCCTCCTGCTGGGCCTGGGTTCGGTCATGGCCCCGATGCTCTCGGCCCAGACCACCCAGCTCATCGACCAGGTCCCGCTCATCTACGACCGGGTCACGGGGTGGGTGGCCGACACGGCCGGCTCCGTGGGAATCGGCGGCGTCGAAACCCTCACCTTTGACGAACTCGTCGCGCTCGTCGCCGAGCCCGGGTTCGTCTTCTCCGAAGGGGTGCAGGAGTTCGCGGGGACTGCGTTCGGGTTGGCGGTCGGCCTCTTGGGGACCGTGGGCCTCGTGTTCCTGTCCCCGGTGATCGCGTTCTACATCCTGGTCGACCTTCCCCGGCTCCGTGGCGTGCTCAGCGCGCTCCTGCCACCGTCGGCCCGCGAAGAGACCCTTCATGTGGCAGATCGACTGGGGCGAGCACTCGGCGGGTTCGTGCGGGGGCAACTGCTGGCAGCCACGATCGTCGCGCTCCTGTCGATGCTCGGCTACCGGATCGTCGGACTCGAGCTGTGGCTCGTGGTGGGGATCATCGCCGGGCTGATGAACATGATTCCCCTCGTGGGGCCGTGGATCGGTGGCGCCACCGCGATCGGTGCCGCCCTCGTGTCGGGGAACCTGGGGCTCGTCGTGGCGGTCGGCGTCGTGGCCCTCGTCGTCCAGCAGATCGACAACCAACTGGTGAGCCCCCTCGTGTTGCGGGCCACGGTCAAGCTGCATCCGTCCCTCATCATCCTCGCCCTCATCGTGGGCGGATCGGTGGCAGGGCTCCTCGGCGTGATCCTGGCGGTGCCGCTCACGGCGATCGTCAAGGTCGTTGCCTCCCACCTGTGGCGAACCCGCATCCTGGGCGAGCCGTGGCGCCAGGCGGTCGAAGCGATCATCGAGGAACCCGAGATCACCCGGACCGGTGAGATCCTCGTGGAGCGGATCCGAGCGCGCAGGGAACAGGCCGAGAAGGACCGGGGCGCGACGGAAGAGCACCGTTCGTTCTTCGACGAGTGACCCGTGCCAACCGAGGAACTTGCACCCCAGGACTCCTATCTCCGCGCGATCAAGGCGCGGGTCATCGATCATCACCCGGAAGGCGTGATCCTCGACCGAACCGTCTTCTACGCCCGTGGTGGTGGCCAGCCCGGTGACATCGGGATCCTGGCGGCCGATGAAGGCGCCTTCGAGGTGGTCGACACGTACCGCAAGGACGGGGCCGTGGTCCACCGGATGGCCGGTGCCGCCCCCCCGGTGGGAAGCCTCGTCGAGGCGACGATCGACTGGGAGCGTCGCTACCACCTCATGCGGACCCACACCGCCCTCCATGGACTGACCGCGATCATCTGGAAGGGCTTCGGGGCGAAGGCGACCGGGTCGAACATGGCCCCGGGCGAGGCCCGGATCGATTTCGAACTGCCCTCCATCTCGGTCGAGTTCGGGCAGCTGGTCGAAGCTCGACTCAACGAAGCCCTGGCCGTCGGCCACGCGACCCGGATCCACCACATGGCACGGGCCGAGGCCCTGGCCGACCCCGACCTCATCCGTACGAAGGTGAACCTCATCCCCGAGTCGGTGAAGGTGCTGCGCATCGTCGACATCGGCTCGCTCGACCGACAGGCCGACGGAGGGACCCACGTCCACAACACCCACGAGGTGGGCCCGATCAGGGTGATCGGCACCGAGTCGAAGGGGAAGGCGAACAAGCGCATGCGGATCGCGGTCCCCGGATGATCGACTTCGTCCTCGGCCTCTACTTCGCCTCCCTTGTCGTCCGGGGGTGGATGCGCGGCCTCGTGCGGGAGGTGATGGACCTTGTCGGCCTCCTGGTGGGTGTGGTGTTCGGCGTCCGTTTCAGCGCGGCAGCCGGGGCGTTCGTCGAGGGCTGGAGTGGCCTCGGACCGGGAACGTCGAGGATCCTCGGAGGGATGGTCGTCTTCCTCGGGGTCGGGATCGCCTCCTCGGTGGTTGCCCGCTACCTGGGACGGGTCATGAAGCTCCCCGGGCTGAACCTCTCCAACCGGCTGGGGGGGAGTGGCCTTGCGTTCGGGTGGGGGTGGGTGCTGGCCACGATCGTCATCTCGGTGGCGGCGGTGGCGCCACTCCCTGCCGAGTGGCAGGGGCGCTTGGCCGAGAGCGAACTCGCCGGCATGCTCACCAACGACCGCCAGCCGGTCCAAGTCGCCATCAGGCGGTTCACGGGTGACCGGACGCTCCAGTCGGCGCTCAACTTCGACCGCCTCATCGGTGACGACCGCGTCGTCCTCGACCCGGATGAGACGTACGAGATCGAACAAGCCCCGGACGACGAGGTCTTCCGGGACCGCGAGGCCGAGCGGACCATCTTCGATCTCGTCAACATCGCCCGGCTCGACGCCGGGGTGCAGCCACTCGACTGGAATGACCGGCTGGCCGAGGTGGCGGCCGGGTACGCCCGGGACATGGCGGTCCGCGGGTTCTTCAGCCACTACTCGCCCGAGGGGGAGTCGGTCGCCGATCGTGTGGCCGAAGCCGGGGTGCCCTATCGCATCGTGGGCGAGAACCTGGCGCTGGCGGTCACCGTCGAGATCGCCCATGAGGGGCTCATGGAGAGCGAGGGGCACCGGGAGAACATCGAACACCCCGAGTTTCGGAGTCTCGGGGTGGGCGTGGCCGACACGCCCTACGGCCTCGTGGTCGTCCAGGTGTTCCACGGATGAAGGTCGCAATCCTCACGAACGACCTGATGGACCGGATACGGATCGCGGCCGTCGTCCGAGCGGCCGGGGGAGAGGTCACCGACACCGAAGTGGCCAACGTGGTCTTCGTCGACCTCCGGACCGTTTCACCTCGGGAGATCACTGCCCACGCCGAGATGGCGACGGTGGTCGCCTACGGGGCTCACGTCGAGTCGGACGTGCTGGCCGCGGCCTCGGCGGCGGGAGCGATGGCCCTTCCCCGGTCCCGGTTCTTCGCCCGACTTCCGGCGCTGCTCGGAATCGAGACCGAGGACTGATCCGTCACTCGGCGGCGGCCGCCAACAGTTCCTGCTCGGACTCCTTGATGCACTCCAGGAACTCGGTCATGTCCGGGACGAGGTCGTAGTCGGCCACGACCCCCCAGTTCATCATCCCCGAGTAGGAGAACAGGGCGATGGAGAGGCCGTGGTACTGCCAGAGCGGCACGAGGGGGTACGTGGCGAGCATGCGCGCCTCTCCCAGGTAGAGGGGGAACTGGGGGCCTGGGACGTTGGTGATCGTCATGTTGAACGGACGACGGTCGGCCGCGGCCTTGAGACCCATGCTCAGCAGCGTGACCGGGGTCCCGGAGGCCGCCGCCACCAGGGCCGCCGCCCCCTCGGCCTGGTTCGTGCGCTTGAGCCTGAGTGTCTCGGCCCGGATGGCTGCCAGCCGTTCCATCGGGTCCAGCTCACCGATGTGGAGGCCGACGAGCCACATGGCGACCTGGTTCCCCAGGTCGCCGCCGTTTCCACCGGCCCGCACCGAGACGGGGACCATGGCCCGGAAGTCAGTGCCGACAGGGTCGAACCCGCGGTGCTCCGCCAGGAACGAACGGATCGCCCCGGCGATGATCGTCAGGACGATGTCGTTGACCGAGGCCCCGGTGGCCGCTCGGATCTGCTTGAGATCGGCGAGAGGAGTATCGAGCCACGCGAACCGTCGGTTCGGTCCGATCTTGTCGTTGAGTGGTGTCCGTGTCGTTGGCGACAGCCATCCCGATCGCAGGGCGTTGGTGGTGGTCTGGATCCGTTGGGCGATCCGCTGACCGACCTCCTCGGCCTGGTCGAGGAGGTTCCCGACCCCTCTGGCCGCGTCGACGAGCCTCCGGGTGAGTCGGGCGTGTTCGGCCACGAGGAGTTCGGCTCCCGTGGGCATGGGACGCGGTGTCCACTCCCGTGGCTCGAGGATCGTCGGGTCGGGTCCGAAGTTGAGGATCATCCCCATGAGTTCCACGCCGGCCATGCCGTCGATCATGCAGTGGTGGATCTTGTTGATGATCGCAAAGCGGCCTCCTTCGAGCCCCTCAACCAGCCACATCTCCCACAGCGGCTTCGACCGGTCGAGGCCTTGGGAGACGATGCGACCGGCGAGGGCTTGCAGCTGCGCCTCGGTCCCCGGTTTGGGAAGGGCCGAGTGACGAACGTGGTACTCCAGGTTGAAGTGCTCGTCGTCGACCCACACCGGGTACCGCTCGATGGGGATCCAGGCCAGCTTCTGGCGGTAGCGGGGAGCGAGGTGGATGCGCCCGGCCATGTAGCGGCGAACCCGCTCGATGTCCAGGCCGCCCGCGGGCGTGGCCATCCCCTCGGACTCGACGATGAGCACCGAGGCGACGTGCATGTGGGTCTCGGGTGACTCGAGCGCCAGGAAGGAGGTGTCGAGGAACGAGAGACGCTCGAAGGTCGCCGGCATGAGGGAATGCTATCGAGCATCGGCCCAGGCCGATCGGTCGATCTCGGTGAGCGGGCGCGCACCGGCGCCGCCTCGGACATGGGGTTGGGAGAAGGGGTGCGGGTCGGACGGCGAGAGGGAGGCGGGTCAGGGCGGTCCGGCCCGGGTGTGCCGAACGAAGCGGCGCCGTTGGGGTGGTGAGGCGGGATCGATCGTGTATCCCCGACCGTGGACCACGACGTGGTGGTGATACCAGCAGAGGGTGGCGAGGTTGTCCGGGTCGGTGGTGCCGCCCTCTGACCAGGGGATGATGTGGTGGGCCTGGAGTCGGTAGCGGCTGGTGCACCCATCTGCAGTGCATCCGCCGTCCCTGTGGGCAACGTGGCGCCGGAGCCTCGGCGGGATGACCCTGGTGGTGCGCCCGACCGCCAACGGGACGCCTTCGCGGGAGATGGCCTGGATGTCGAGGGTGCCTTCGCACAGGACCTGGTTGAGGATCGCCGTTCCGGCGATCGGGCCGCCTCCGATGGCGACGCCGGCTTCGCCTCTGCTGGCGGTGAAGGTTGAAGCGTCGACGTGGACCGTGACCGTCGGCGCGTCCTGGGTCCCCGGGCTCGTGCGCCCGAGGCTTTCGGCGCAGATCGCCGCCAGCGCATCCGCCGTGCGGGCGGCCCGGGACTCACGTGGGAGGTCGACGTCGATGGGGAAGCTGTCTGCCTTGTCGAGGAGAGCCTTTTCGACGACGCGGCCCTCGTACCCGGGCAGGAGGCCGTGCAGCCGCCAACTCGACTGGTCGAGGTTTGGCTGGATCACCAGGTGGCGTGATTCGAAGGCGTCGATGTGGGTGCGGGGTGCCCGACGCCGATGGCGAGCGGCGAGGCGCCTCACGCCGAAGACGTCGAGGCCGGCCGAGAGGCGCAGGGTATGGGCGTCGACCCCAGTGGCGGCGAGGCCAAGCGTGGCGCTGGCTCGGTCGAACGAGATAGCTCCGTCGGCGAGGGCGTCGATGATGTCGGGATGACCCGGCCCGGACCGGGAGGCGCCAACCAGTCCCTGGGCAGTGGTCGGATCGATGTCGAGTCGACCGGCTACCCACTCGACCAGTGTCCGGCACCCGTCCGCCGTGGGGATCTGGGCCTCGTCGATCGAGCGGAGGAGGTCGAGTTGGTGGGCACGGAGCCGACCGATGAGCAGTTCGGTCTCGACGAGCCGTGTTTCGAGGCTGTCGGGGGTTGTGGTATCGAACATATGTTCGATGATACGCGATGGGTATGACAGATTCCGGGCGCCCGAGGCAGGATTCGAACCTGCGGCCTACTGCTTAGGAGGCAGTTGCTCTATCCCCTGAGCTACTCGGGCGGGGTGGGCGCGATTCTTGGCGCGAAAGTCGAAGAGCGAGTGTACCGGGGGGTGGTGGGGAGGCTGACGGTGGCGTCGGGGCGTTCCCTTCCAGTTCAAGGGCGTGGCGGGCAACGCCCGGGCGGGTCCCGAGGTCGATCGTTGCGTTGAACGAGGTAGTGCCTTGTGCTCGGCCTGGGTCAGCGGCGAGAGACTGCGGTTCGAGTCGCCTTCGAACGTCGCGCCCCTGCTGGAACTCCCAGAGGAAAGATCCCAAGGGGCGGAGTCCGCACGTCGAGATCGGGAGCGGTATTCTCGCGGCGGATTCGAACGAACGGCAAACACCGAATCAGTCCTCCACCGTGCGGATCCAGCAGGCAACTCGCCGGGACATGGACTCGGACTCGGTCCGGATGAGGGCCGAACCAGCGGAGGGAAGTGAATGAGGAAGATCGGTGCCCGGGCAACGTCGCCCCGGATGCACAAGGCGTTCGGGTTGCTGATGCTCCTTGCTGTCATCCTCGGGGCGTGCCGCTCCGAGGCCGCACCAAGCCCGACCGATTCCTTGGGACCGCTCGTTTCGCCCGTCCCACAGGCTTCGCCCGCCGTTGCCACAACCGATCCGGCCCCCCCTGGGCCCGCCTTTGAATTTCTCCCTGCCGATCCGCTCCTTGTCGGGATCAGCAGCGACCCTGAGCGTGCCACCGGGGCCAGGATGCCCGTGAGTGGTGGAACGATCACCGCGGTCGGCGCCGACGGCTCGGCCTACTCGCTGACGGTTCCGGACGGCGCTTTGCTCAGTCCGGTGCAGATCACGCTCATTCCGGTCGTCGCGGTCTCCAATCTCGACTTGAGCGGGGGTTTCGTCGCCGGGGTCGAACTCGTGCCGGGGGGACTCCAGCTGATGCAGCCTGCGATCCTGACGATCACTCCCGCCGCGCCCTACCCGCTGGAAGACGAGCTCAGCTATGCCGTACACGGCGAGGAGCAAGAAGCCCTGCTCTACCCGCTGGTGGTCAGCGCAGCCGAGCCGACGTTCGCGATCTCACACTTCAGCAGCTACTTCCTCGCCACCGGGAGCGAGGAGAACCTCAACGCCCAGAGCGCCCGATCGCCAAGCCGACGGTCCGATCAGTACACCCAGCGCACCTACCCGCTGTTGCGCAAGCTTCGCCAGGCGGCCGTCCAGGGGGTGCCGGTCGATCCGAAGGTGGAAATGGAGGCGCTCCAGGGCCTGATTGACGGTTACTACACGAGCGTGCTGGAGCCGCTGATCGCCGAGGCCCTGGTTTCGGAGGACTACCGATTCATCTGCCAGGTCATCCAACTCGTCCTGGGATGGGAGCGGAGCCGTCAGATGCTTGGGATTGGCGTGGAGGGCGCCGAATTCTGGGAGATGGTCGCCCCGCTCACCAACCGCTACAAGACGCTCTACCTCAAGGAGGCCAGCCTCCGTTGCGAGTCGTTGGAGTCAATCTCCGGACTCCGGATGGCGCTCTCGATCGCGCGAATGGAAGCCCTTACCGGTGGGTATGGCGATCCCATGGTCGATGTGGATGAGTGGTTCGAGAAGTGTGGCCGATTCGAACTCAGTCTCCGCAGCCGGTTCGGTGTTGAAGAGACAATCAACGGGGAGCCCAATCCGCCGTACTCGACGACACTTGAGGTCGCGGCAGTCGTTCCTTTGGAGATCAACCTGAACAGTGGTTTGTTCGAAGGGCGCGCCCCCCTCGAGTTCACCGCGATCGTCGCCCACGCCCAGGAGGGGGTGGGAGGCGATGGCCCCAACGAGTGGTGTCTGCTGAACTGGTCCCCAGTGCCCTCGACGCTGGAAGTGCCCTGGATGATCCTGGACCTGAACCGGAGCGAAGGATGTGAGGACGAGCAACCCGGTGAACGGCCTGCGCCGCCGCAGATCCGGCTCGCCCTGATTCCCGGGAAGCCTGCCGAGAACTTCAAACACGACTGCAGCAACGTGCCCTACTACTCCGAGACAGGCGCGCCGGTTCGCGAGTACTCCTATACGCCCTGGTGGGAGAGTTTCGACATGCATCACCGTACCTACGTCGATCCGGAGTTGACGACCTACGGCTTCGACGGGTGGACGTTCTCCCACGACTTCTCCTCGGCCTGGATCGAGTTCGAATGGAGCGAGACAGAGGGGATGGAGGGTCTCCTTACCGAGACCAGGTTTGAGGACACGAGGCTCGAGCTCCGGCCCCTCAAGGGCCGCCACTGACCCAGCCCGGGTTTCGGCTCCTGGACGGATGGGCTCCGGGCGTTCGTCCGAGAGCAGTCCGGTGGCGATCATTCCACGCTCGCCAACGACTGATCAGGGGCCTGTTCGAAAGGCCAGCCTGTGAGTTGGGCCGAAAGCTCGAACACGGGGGATGGCGAAGCCACCCGCCTGTACCCTGCCCTCCCCGAGCCTCCGCTACGACAGGCGGTTGCAGGGCCGTGCCGGTGATCTCGAATCCAGCCCGACCAGCTGCGACCTGAGCTACTCGGGCGGGGTGGGCGCGGAACTCGACGAGCGAGTGTACCGGGGGTGGTGCGGAGGCTGTCCCGTCGGCCGATGCGGCAACGCCTTTGGGGGCGTCGGGCATGTCGAGCGAGCACAATGGAGCCGTGCAGTCGACCTGGGCTTTCATCCGCCTCAGCCGTCCTCACTTCCTGCTGGGGGGCTTTCTCATGTTCGCACTGGGAGCCTCGACCGCAGAGAGCTTCGATCCGCGCGGGTACGTCGTCGGGCAAGTGATGGTCACCGCCTCGCAGGTGACAGCCCACTACGTCAACGAATGGGCGGACGTAGAAGCGGATCGGATGGTCGCGCGACGAACGCTCTTCTCGGGCGGCAGTGGAGTGCTTGTCGACGGCCTCCTTTCCCCGCAGGTCGCCCTACGCGCGGCCCGGATTGCGACCGTCATCGCGGGCGTGGCTGCCGGATTTCTGGCCCTCACCAGCGTGCGCGGGGCTCTGCTGGGGCTTGCGACGCTGGGAATCTCGTGGGCTTACTCGTCCGAACCGATCCGACTGTTGGGCACGGGGTGGGGTGAAGCGCTCACCTCCGTGGTCGTGGCCGTGATGGTCCCCCTCGTCGGTGTCATGTCGCAGGGAGGAGCACCGGGCGAGGCCCTCGGGTGGTCGGTTGGGATCCTCTTCGTGACCCACATGGCGATGATGCTTGCGTTCGAACTGCCCGACCTCGCCAGCGACGCGGCGGCCGGGAAGCGGGTGTTGGCGGTCCGGCTGGGTCGTCGGCGGACCGTCGCACTCATCGGTGGACTCCTCGCCGGTGCCGGCGCCGGGTTGGCCGCACTGCATGAGCGGCTTCCCGGCGCGGAGTGGGCAGCCCTCGCCGGGATCCTGCCGGCATCGGTGGTGCTCGTGTCGATCGCCAACCGGATGGATCGAACGCTCACGATCTCGGCAGTGGCGACGCTGATCGCGGTGGCCGCCGGGCTCCTCGCCGGGGCTGTGGGCTAGGCCGGGCATGCCTGACCCGATTGCCGCGGCCGGTCGCACCTTCACCTGACGGACGGTGTCAAGGGGCGGATTAGAGTTGGCCCAGCCTCACAGCGGCCACAGCAGCCCGGAGGAGGACGTTGCCGGACTACCACACCAAGGTATCCCCGATCCTGGCTGGATTGGCGATGTCCCGAGTCCGACTGATGAGTGAGAGGGCGGCGGTGCGTCTCAGAGGCTTCCTTCAGCGAGGAAGGAGGAGATGAACCGACTTGGCGTTGGTCTGATTGTGGGGTTGGTCGTCGTCTCCTGTGGCCGAGGCGGCGAACCGGTTCCGTTCGTTGACCTCAGCGTCCGCCAACCGATTCTGGCCGTTGCGGACCCGGGCATTCGGCCACTCCGCATCGCCGTCGCGTCGGTGCTGTCGCCGGAGGGCAACATCGAGAACTACGCCGACCTCGCGGCCTATCTGGGCGATCGACTGGGTCGACCCGCCGAGCTTGTGCAGCGCCGGACTTATGCAGAAGTGAACGCGCTGGTGGCTGCAGGTGATGTGGACCTCGCCTTCGTGTGCACGAGTGCGTACGTCGCAGGCCACGACCGTTCGGAGATGGACCTGCTGGTTGTTCCAGAGGTCGGCGGAGAGAGGGTCTACCACTCATCGATCATTGTCCCTGCCGGCAGCGACGCGATGACACTCGACGACCTACGCGGCATGGTGTTCGCCTTCACCGATCCGATGAGCCACACGGGTCGGGTGTACCCCACCTTTGCGCTGCAACAGCTCGGCGAGACGCCTGAGGGCTTCTTCTCGAGCACCTTCTTCACGTACAGCCATGATCGGGCCATCGAAGCCGTGGCTGGTGGCCTGGCCGCAGGGGCAGCCGTCGATAGCCTGGTGCTCGACCACATGCTTGCCCGGGATCCCACTCTGCGCGACCGCATTCGCGTGATCCATGCATCCCCGCCTTTTGGGATCCCTCCCGTGGTCGTGCCCTCGGGCCTTCCATCCGGTTTGCGGGCTCAGCTGGAGGAGTTGCTGCTCGAGCTGACGAACGACCCTGCCGGCCCGGCGATTCTCGCTCAGCTGGGCGTGGACCGCTTCGTACTCGGCGACGACAGCGACTACGACGGCGTTCGGGCTCTCATCGAGGCGACTGGCATCGGCTCATGAGGACAGCCACCGTCGGTGTCACCCCGGGAGAAGGCCACCCTCGACGCAGTCCTTGGCTTGAACGGATGAGGCGGATCGCCACCGGGTTCAGTGTCCGGACGAAGATCCTGGGGATCGTGTTGGCTCTGACCACCGCGCTCGGTCTCGCCGTCACGGTTCAGGTCCGAAGTGTCCTGACCGACGTCCTCATCACAGAACTCGACAATCGCGGCCGCTCGGTGGTCAGTGACCTCGCTGCCCGGACTGTCGATCCACTCCTGCTCAACGACGCCTACGGGGTCTACGAGATGCTGACCGATACGGTCAGCAACCATCCGGATGCCTTCTACGCGTTCGTCGTCGACGTCGACGGCTCGGTGGTCGCCCACACGTTCGGTGACGATGGGTTCCCCATCGAACTCCTCGCGGTCAATCCCGGAGATGGGACCAGCGGGATCGTTCACAACCACTACCGGGGCGACATCGGCAGGTTCCACGACTTTCGCGCACCCATCCTCGACGGACTGGCCGGCGCCGTCCGGCTGGGATTGAGTGAACATAGATTGGCGACGGTCGTGGACGGCATCACGGCTCAGATGCTGGCCACTACGGTGTTTGTGGGCCTCTTGGGAGTCGCCGCCGCCAGCCTCCTGACGTGGCTGCTGACCCGACCAATCCTCGAGTTGGTGGACACCACACGTCAGGTCGGAGAAGGTGATCTTTCGGCACGTGCCTCCCACTGGTCGGCAGACGAGATCGGGGACCTTGCCGTGGCCTTCAATACGATGGTCGCCGACCTCGAATCCAACCGGGCGACCATCGCCGAGAACGAGGCCGCGCGGACACGACTTCTTGAGCAGTTGATCACCGCCCAGGAGGAGGAACGCAAGCGGATCGCCCGGGAGCTTCATGACACGGTCGGCCAGGCGCTCGGCTCCCTGATGGTCGGGGTTTCGATGCTGAAGAAGGGCGCTGATCCTGAATTCCTGAACAAAGGCGAAGAACTGCAACGCCTCGCAGGGGAAACGCTTGAACAGGTCCGGGAGCTGTCTCGGGAGCTCCGACCGAGCGCGCTCGACGACCTCGGACTGGCCGCGGCTCTCTCCCGATACACGGAGGACTACACGGTTCGCTACGCAGAGATCTCTGTCGACCTCCACGTCGACCTCCCCGATCGCCTCCCGTCGCACCTGGAGACCGCCCTCTATCGGGTGGTTCAGGAAGCGATGACCAACACAGCCCGTCATAGTGGAGCCCGCACCCTGAGCGTCCTCATCACTCGGCGTGATGGCACGGTGCAGACGATTGTCGAGGATGACGGAGCCGGCTTCGACCCGATCGCCGTGCGGCAGAGCGGAACGGGAGTGGGGCTCCATGGCATGCAGGAGCGAGCGGAGCTTCTCGGTGGGCGTCTCGAGATCGAGAGCGGGCTGAGGGGAACAACGCTGTACGTGGAGGTGCCGGTATGAGGCAGATCCGGGTCGTACTTGCAGATGATCACGCCGTCATGCGTGCTGGGTTGAAGGCACTACTCGACGCCGAGGCCGACATAGATGTGGTGGGGGAGGCGGAAGATGGGCTGGCGTGTCTGCAGAAGGTGGTCGACCTCGGTCCCGATGTCGTGCTCATGGACATCAACATGCCCCGGAGCAATGGGCTGGAGGCGCTAGAGCGGATCCAACGAGTATCCCCGGCGACTCGAGTCCTTGTCCTCACGATGCATGACGACCTCGGATACCTGCGCCAGGTGCTCGCCTCCGGCGGCGCCGGGTTCGTCTTGAAGCAGGCTGCCGGCGAGGAGCTGCTGTCCGCAATCCGTACGGTCTTCGAAGGAGGTGTGTTCCTCCACCCACAGCACGCGAAGGTCCTTGCCGCTGACCGGTCCAGCGATTCTGGGCAAGAGTCGCAGGCACCGAGTGACCAGCGTTCTCGATTCGAGTCGCTCAGTCCGAGAGAGGCGGAGGTGTTCCGTTTGATCGCGCTCGGCCACCGAAACAGCGAGATCGCAGGGACGATGTTCTTGAGCGTGAAGACGGTCGAGACCTACAAGTCACGCCTGATGAGCAAGCTGGACGTGGACAGTCGAGCTGCGCTGGTCAGGCTCGCCCTCGAACTGGGCGTGCTCTCCTAGCCACCCATCGGCACACAACAACACCTCTCTGTCAGGGAATCCCCCTACACGCGACAGCCGGTGGTTTGGGGAATCTCCCCTCACGTCGGCGGGATTCTCCCGCTATGCGCCGCTCACGTGGCGTGATCCAATGGGATCGATGGGCAGGCGTCCGTGTCGAGCTGTTGCCCGGACCCGAGTTCTCGGCGTGGTCCGTGCAGACGGCATGACCCCGGAGGGTCCTCGTGGGCTCGATCGGCGTGTTCGTCCCGGAGTGTTGCCGCAGAGGAGCGAGGAGTAGCGATGCAGGAGATCACCCGCCGGACGTTCGTGAAGGGAACCGCGGCCGTGGGTGGCGCGGCGGCGGCAGGCAAGTTCCTCTTTGCCAGTTCGCCTTCCTTGGCACAGGCTGAAGCAGCCGCCCTCGCGAGCCCGATCGAGGACTTCATTGCCACGACCTGCTGGGTCGGCAAACAGGACTGTGGGATGATCGCCCGCCGGATCGACGGACGGGTGGTGATGTTCGAGGGGAACCCGACCAACCCGCGCAACGTCGGCACCCTCTGCCCGAAGGGTCACGCTCAGATCCAGGCGTTGTACGATCCCAACCGGGTCAAGTGGCCACTCATTCGCACCAACGAGAAGGGTGTCACCGGTGAGTGGCGACGGGCCTCGTGGGACGAGGCGTTGGACCTCGTCGCCGCCAGTGTGAAAGAGGTTCGCGATCGCGACCCGAAGCTCGTCTTGTGGCAGAAGGGCCGAAGCAAGGCGAAGGGCTTCTACGACGAGGCCTTCGTGAAAGCGATCGGCTCATCGAAGCTCGGCCACGGGGCCTACTGCTCCGACGCCGGATACCGAGGGGTCGAGTACACCATCGGGACCCACGCCGTGCTGCACCCCGACTTCAAGTACTGCAACTACATGCTGTCGTGGGGATGGAACATCACGAACGCCGGCGGGAACAAGTTCTGCTGGCTGACATGGCCACGCCACATGGTGGCGGCCCGTGACCGCGGCATGAAGATCGCCCACCTCGACCCGCGGCTTCGCAGCGCGGGCCCGTTCGCCGATACGTGGCTTCCGATCCGGCCGGGCACCGACCTCGCCATGGCGCTGGCACTCTGCCAGCAGCTCATCGCCCAGGGGTACCTGGACCGCCCATACCTCACGACCTACACGAACTCGCCCTACCTCGTCAAGCCCGACGGCATGTTCGCCAAGGTCACGGAAGGAGCAGGCGAGGAGGCCACCGAGATCCCACTCGTCTGGGATGAGGCGACTGGCAGAGCGATGAAGTTCGGGGAAGCTGAATCGCCTGCACTCGAGGGGACCTTCGAACTCGACGGTGAGGTCGTCAAGCCGGCGTTCCAGCTCTTCATGGACCATGTGGCCGACTACACCCCCGAGTGGGCTGCCGGCATCACTGGCCTCACGGCAGCCCAGATTCGCACCGTCGCCCACGACTTCGGCGACAACGCCCGCATCGGGGCCACGATGATCGTCGACGGGGTCGAAGTGCCGTACCGACCCGTCGGCATCATGGCCTACCACATGTCCCAGCAGGAGCTTGGCTTCCAGACGATTCGAGCCATGACGATCGTGCCGATGCTGGTCGGCGCCGTGGGTGCGGCGGGAGGTCAGCTCTCCGACTTCACGTGGAAGATCTACAAGAACTACGACAAGTTCGAGCACCTCAAGGTGGAGGATCCGCCCTACGACTTCATGCTGAACAAGAGCAAGTTCTATCCGATGAACACGGGTTCCCCGTCGGTGGTAGCCCAGGTGATGATGGATCCCGACCGCTATGAGGTCGAGAAGCTGCCTGAGGTGGCGATCCTCCACATGGTGAACCCGTTGAACTCCTTCCCATCGCGGAAGGAGTTCCTTGAGTCATACGGGAAGTTCAAGCACGTCGCCGTGATCAGCCCATGGATGTCCGAGACCGCCGACTACTTCGCCGACGTGGTCCTGCCTGCAGCGACGATCGAGAAGTACGAAGGTCCGATCAGTGCCACGGATGCCTACGTCGACGCGGTGACGCTGCGGATTCCACCCATGGAGCCGCTGTTCGAGTCACGCGGCGAGATCGACATCTACCTGGATCTCTGCGAGCGCATCGGTGTGCTGTACGGCGAGGACGGCTACCTCTCGAACGTCAACGACCAGTTGAAGCTTACGGACACGGCGTTCGCCCTCGATCTCGAGGCGATGCCGGAGGTTCGCGACATCTTCGACCGGTGGGCACATGCCCAAGGCATCGACGAGGGCGTTGCATTCTTCGAGGATCCGGCGAAGGGCGTCTACGTCAAGGGGCCGGTGAGTCCGACCAAGATCTACGGCTATGCGACGGATCCGCCGTTTGGCGGAGCCGTCCATCGTCTCTACGGCGACAGCCTCCTCGATGCCCAGCGGCAGATGAAGGAGAAGGGCGCCGAGGAGATCTACTGGCGGGACTACACGGCTTTGCCCGAGTGGCGCTCCCTGACCATGGACTCGTCGCCGAGCGAGTACGAGTTCTACTTGATCAGCTACCACCAGATCGAGCACAAACAGTCGAGGACGAGCTTCATCCCGCTGCTCGCCGAACTGTCGCCCGGGTCGAAACTGGACATGAACCCGCAGTCCGCGGCGCGGCTCGGCATCGCAGATGGCGACACCGTGACGGTGGAGTCACACAATGCGGTCACCGGCGAGACACGAAGTCTCGTCACCCGGGCTGCCCTGGGCGAAGGAATCCGACCCGACACGGTGGCCATGCCGCATCACTTCGGCGGCTGGACCCATCCCCAGAACAAGGACCAAGGTGCCAGCGCCAACAAGGTCATGTTCCTGGGCGAGGGGTACACCACGAACACAGCCGACCAGTCATTCCACGTGAAAGTCAAAGTGACGAAGGGAGGTGAGCTCTGATGAAGTACGGGATGGTCGTCGACCTTGACCGCTGCCAAGGCTGCAGGGCCTGCATGGAGGCGTGCAAGGTCGAGAACAACACCGCGCAGGGACACTTCTGGATGTACGTCTTCCGCTACGAAGAAGGGTCCTTCCCCGAGACACAGATCAACTTCCTGCCCAGGCCCTGCCAGCACTGCGACAACGCACCATGCGTGAAGGTCTGTCCGGTCGGGGCCCGCTTCTCCCGTGAAGACGGCGTGGTCCTGACGGACGCCGATCGATGCATCGGGTGCCGATACTGCGAACTTGCCTGCCCGTACGGAGTCAACTACTTCAACTGGCGCAAGCCCGAGAAGGGCCAGTACGAGATTGTCGACTGGTCAGACCCGGATCTCGAGCCGGTGACGGGCGGAGCGATTCCCCCCTACCGGAACCCCGACCTTGACGGGTTGCACGGCGAGGAGCAGCGGCGGACCGGGGGCGGCTCCCAGGCCAAGGGCGTGATGGAGAAGTGCACGTTCTGTGTCCAGCGTATCGAGAAAGGCCTCCAGCCGGCGTGCGTGACGACCTGTCCCACCGACGCGCTGGTCTTCGGTGACAAGACCGACGCCTCGACCCCCGTCGGCCGGTACCTCGCGGAGAAGCGAACCTGGCGCCTCTTGGAGGAGGCAGGGACGGAGCCGAGCGTGTTCTACGTCGGGAGCCGACCGCCAACCCACAGGTCCAAAGAGATCGAACGACCGAAAGCGAGCGTGTGACCATGGCAACTCAGACGGAACGTCACTCCACGCTCCCCCAGAGGGTCGGGCAGATGAACGGGGCTTGGCGCCTCTTCGTCATCGGAGCGCTGGCGGTCCTCGGGTTCGGCATCTACTCGTTTTGGCAGGAGGCGACCCAGGGAATGGTCGTCACCGGCATGCGGGATGTCGGGACCATGGGAGGAGCCACGTGGGGCCTCTACATCACGATGGTGGTCTACTTCATCGGTGTCAGCTTCGCCGGGATCACGGTCGCTGCGTTGATCCGAATCTTCAACCTGGATCACCTGAAGCCGATCGCCCGGACCGCGGAGTTGCTTACGGTGGTGTCGCTCATCCTCGGTGGATTGGCGATCATCGTTGACCTCGGCAACCCGATGCGGGGTGTCGTCAACCTGTTCAAGTACGCGAGGCCCCAGTCCCCGTTCTTCGGGACGTTCTCGCTCGTGGTCGCCGGGTACCTGTTCTCGAGCCTCGTGTACCTGTACCTGGGCGGGCGACGGGATGCTGCGCGATTGGCCAAGTCGCCAAGTCGGTTGCAGTGGTTCCATCGGTTGTGGGCGGCGGGCTACGCGGACACGCCCGAGGAACGAGACCGACACGACCGGGCCAGCTTCTGGCTCGCGATCGCGATCGTGCCCTTGCTCGTCGTGGCCCACTCGACCCTTGGGTTCGTCTTCGGTCTCCAAGTGGGACGGCCCGGCTGGTACGGCACGCTTCAAGCCCCTGCCTTCGTGGCCTTGGCAGGTGTCAGCGGTATCGGCCACATCCTGATACTCGCCGCCATCGTTCGCAAGGTCACCGCAACTCCGCACCGGATCGGCGAAGCGATCTTCGCGTGGCTGGGCAAGTTCCTGTTGGGGATGTTGCTCGTGTACCTGTACTTCATGGTCGTGGAGTTGCTGACTCTTGTCTACGCCACGCCGGAAACAGAGAAGCGGCTCTCCGACGCGTTGCTCACCGGTGAGTTCGCCTGGATCTACTGGGGATCCGTCGCGGCCCTCGTCATCTCGGCGGTGGTGCTCATCTGGCAGGCGGTGGTTCGCCGGTGGAGCGTCACGTGGCTGGTCGCGGTGGGAGTGCTTGCGAACCTGGCAGCGATCGGGAAACGGTATCTCATCGTCGTCCCGTCCCAGACGCATGGGACCCTGCTGCCATATGACACGGGTTCCTACAGTCCCAGCGTCGTGGAGTTCGGAGTGATAGCCGGGCTGTTCGCCCTCGGGGCCCTCCTCATTGGCCTCTTCTTCAAGGCGTTCCCAGCACTACCGATCGAGGACGAAAGCGAGGAGGTGATAGCCAATGCGTAGGTTCTGGACGGCCGCGTGCCTGGTGGTCGGTGTGGTCTTGATGGTGGTCGGATACACGGCCTCGGCCCCGTGGGGTACGGAGTCGGTCGCGCACAGCGATCCTCGATTCGTTTTCGCTCCGGCGGTGTTCGTCCTGGGCGTGGTCATCGCGTTCTCGTCCGCCCTCGTCTATGAACTCCTTCCCGAGAAGCGCCGTCATTGACGGCGCGTGGACGAGTGCGGCGACGCTGCGACAGGGCCTCTACCGGTTCTTCGGGGAGGCCCTGTCGCCACCGACCGAGGGATGGGTGGCCGTCGTCGAGCCCGCGGCTCGGTGGCTCGACACCCTTGGCGTCGAGCCGTTCGCGTTCAACAGGCAGTGGCAGCAACTCCTTGACGTCCTGGCCGACGGGATCGAACTCGGGCCCCTCGAGTCCGAGTACATCCGGCTCTTTGCCACCGCCATGGACCCCTCGGTGAGTCCCCCGACCGAGTCGTTCTACCGCGCAAAGGCCAAGGGAGGTGGTGTCGCCGAACTCCAGGCGGACCTCGTTCGTGAGTACCTGGCCCTCGGAATCTCGATGACCGGAAAGGCCGACGCTCCCGATCACGCCGCCACCGAACTGGAGGTGATGTCGATGCTGTGTGCCCAGGAGGCGGAAGCCTGGAACAACGGGCGGCTCGATCTGGTCTCGGCGATGGCCGGGAAGCAGGCGAAGTTCCTGCGCCGTCACCTTGCTGTGTGGTTTCCGATGTTCAAGGACCACGTTCTCGTCGCGAAACCAGGACCTTTCTATCGCTCAATTGTCGAGACCGCCCATGCGTTCCTGGCGCACGACGCCGACTTCGCCCGCGCCATCGAAGGAGCCGCCTCCCCGTGAAAGCCAGGGTCTTCTACTGTGCCGATGATCCGTCGAGTGCATCGGGCATGGACGAGGCGACCGGGATCGAGAACCTGTGCGAGGAGCCGGGGCAACTCGGCGGCCTCAACACCCGCGACGGCCACGTCGTCCTCGCCCTCCACCAGGGCCGATTCGACCTCTCACGGGTCCAGATGGCCCTGCGCGCCGACGGGGTCGACCCCTTGGGGGCTCAGATCGTCGAGATGAACCCGAGTCGACCCCCCGAGCCGGGGTGGCTCGGTGTGCAGGTCAAGGGTGCGACAGCCAGAGGAGAAGCCTTCCCGGGTAGCTCACCCGAGCACCTGAAACCAAGCCTTGCATCCAGAGTATCGAGGCGGGCCTTCCTGCGGCCGCCCGCCCCCGTGTATACGGCTGTGCCGCTGATCGATCCGTCGACGTGTGCCGCAGACGACGGTTGCAAGGTCTGCGTCGTGGAATGCCCACAGGAGGCCTATCGCTGGCAGGGAGGCCGGATCCACTTCAACAAAGAGGCATGCCACGCGTGCGGGCGGTGTGTCACCGCATGTCCCACGATGGCCATCAGCGACCCAACGGCGAGCCCCGCCGCGCTCCTGGCGCAGGTGGCCGCCATGATCGCGGCCGCCGAAGCGCCCATCGGGATCGCCTTCCTGTGCAGCCGCGGTGATGTCCCACTCGCCGATGGATGGCACACCGTGAGCGTTCCCTGCACCTCCATGGTGCCGGGGAGTTGGTTGGTCGCCACCCTCCTGCTCGGAGCAGGATCGGTGCGCGCGGTTCCCTGCGAGGAATCCGGCTGTGCGCTCATCCAAGACCACAAGGCCGCCGAGGCATCGGCCTTCGCCCGGGCCGCCGCCGCGTGGGCCGGGTGGGACCAAAGCCGGCTTCCACGCTTCTTCGCCCCGATCAGCGCCCCCGGACCCACTGCGGCGCTGGAAAGCCCCTTCTCGGTTCACGGCGCCGTCGAGGTGTTCACGACTGTGGCGGACCTGGGGGGGATCACCGATTCGCTGTCCGCGGCGGGAGCCGGGGTGGGCGTCGTCACGATCGCCGCCGGGGTGTGCACGATGTGCAGCCAGTGTGTCCAGGTGTGCCCAACAGGTGCGCTTCTCTCCACGAGTCGAGGAGATTCGATGTCCTTGACCTTCGACGGGCGCCTGTGCACCGGTTGCGGCCAGTGCACGCTCGCTTGCCCGGAGATAGCTCGGGGGGCGATCTCCGTCAGGTCTCGGATCGACCCGGCGTCCCTGGCCGGCCGGCAGACGCTCAACGAGGGCACCGTGCTTCGGTGCGAAGTGTGTGGGAAGCACATCGCCCCAGAACGGATGCTGAGTCGGATCTCGGAGATCCTCGGTGAGGAGTTCGCCAAGACCTCTGCGTTCCTGGGAAGGCGTTGCCTCGACTGCAGGGGTGGGTGACCGATGGTGGATGGAGCGATTCCTCCGATCGTGTCGATCGTCGCCAAGTCGAACACCGGCAAGACCTCTCTCATCGAGGGCCTCATTCCGATCCTCGAGGCGCACGGGCTGAGGGTTGGCGTGATCAAACACCACAGCCACCCCGGCACGTTCGACACCGCCGGGAAGGACACCCATCGACTCGCCGAGGCCGGCGCCGAAGTCGTCGTCGGCCTCGGACCCCACCAGGTCGCCGTGTTCTCGCGGCCGCGCCGCCCGCCCGAGATCGAGGCGGTGGTGGAAGCCCATCTCCGCGACTTGGATCTCGTGCTCACCGAGGGCTTCCGGCGGGGGCCGTACCCGAAGATCGAGGTCAATCGCATGGCCCGCAGCGGTGATCTGGTGTGCGAACCCGAAGAGCTCCTCGCTCTGATGACGGACGGCCAGTGGGACATCGGCGTGCCGACATTCCGCCTCGAGGATGTCGAGTCCCTCGCCCGGCTGCTCATCGATCGACTCAACGTGGCCGGGTTCAGCGCAAGGGAGTGGGTTCGCACGTCCGCGGTCGGTCGCCGGCGCGACGATATCTGACGAAGGCATGTGTCACCCCGGACGAGGCGACGATCAGCGACGGCCGCCGCGGTTGGGATCGTAGGTGAGCTTCTTCTTCCACATGAGTGCGATGCCACCCGCAACGGCGCCGACACCCAGGAACGCCCCGGCGACAACTCTCAAGACCGTGACTTCGAGGGCGTTCAGGACCAGGACGCTCACCATTGCGTACGCGCCCACCACGACCATCACGGCCCCAAGCAGGACACGGAGTTCGCGTCTCATCGTGCTCCTCTCGTGGCGGCGTAGCGGGAAGCTCCCCACGCCGCGGCACCCCACGTGGGCAACGTACACCGTCGTGGGGTCCGCTGCAAGGGGCAATGGCGCGTGAGGACCCTCGTCCTCGGCGCCTGACCATCGAGCGGGTGCTCCTGGCCTTCCTACGCCATCTCGACCGGGGTTGGCCGAACGGCTCGGGTCACGTCGACGGTGCTGCTCGCCAGCACCCAGACGACGAAGACCAGGATGCCGATCCAGGGCGCGAAGGCACCGAGAGCGACGAGCAGGGAGAGTCCACCGAGCCAGGCGGGCAGCGCTTTGTACATGAAGGCCGCCACCGTCGCCCCGAGGCCGATGGCGAGCAAACCGGGGGTGAAGAGCCAGCTGCCTTCCCACAGGAAGTCCGCCGCCACCCGTGCCACTTCGACGTGACCGTGGTCACCGGCAACCGCTCCGGTGAGACTGATACCTGTGAGCAGGATCGAGGCGCCGGCGAGTGCCACACCACCTGCCATTACCGCATCGGCAGCCCGTCCGGCCCCGCCCTCGTGGAGGCTCGTACGAACGTGCCCGAGAAAGATGAGCAGGAGGCCGAGGCCGAGCATCTCCACGAAGGCTGCGTTGCCGATGGCATCGGCGTGCGTCTGGAACTTCACCAGCACCGACGTGGCCGAGTCGGTGGGCTCGGCTCCCAGATCCCCGAAGATGCCCTTGGACAGAACCACCGAGACGCCGAAGAGCATCCCACTGATGGGCCCGAGTCCGTAGCGTGCCAGGTTCACATCGTTCCTTTCGTTGGTTCACTGGTACAGACGATCGATCGGCCCGCTTGGGTGACAGGAGCCCCACGGCAGCTTCACCGGCTCGCGGTGAGGTCCCCCCGATGCACCCACCAACGCAGCAGGCGACCCCAAGAACGCGACGGACCCGCCCAGAAGGGCGGGTCGCCGTCATACCCTGTCAATGTCGCTCAGCGGCTCATGCTGCTGTCGTGGTTTGTAAGGTAGGGGCCTGTGACCGGCCCGTGCCACCCAGTATGAAAACCGCTACCCGCGATCGAATCGGCCCATGAAGGACGTCCTCCTCCTCACGACGTACGACGAG
>JBFKVA010000020.1:0-30853 GCA_041635475.1 Acidimicrobiia bacterium
CCGCCTCCCGACGACCAGCTCCCCTCACCCGGCATCGTTGAGAATCCGCCTCCCGACGACGGCCTCCCCTCACCCGGGTGAGGCTGTTCGGGCAACGACTCGCAACCGTCACGGCCCCTCGGTGGGCGGTGCGCACTCCGGTCCTCGTCCTGATGACGCTCGTCGCCACGGCCTGCTCGGTCGCGACACCGGCAGGACCCGCGACGTCCGCCCCGACCACTTCGACCCCGGCACCTCCGGCGAGCACCGCTCCGACCACGGCGAGACCCAGCACGGCCCCGCTTCCACCACTCCCGGACCTCACCGGGGACCTCACCTGGTTCGCGCCACTCCCACCCCTCCCGACCGGGCCCGGGAGGCCGTTCATCGGATCGGACGACTTCATGGGCCTCTTCGAACCCGGGGCCGACTGGGCCGTCGCCGCTTCCCACGTCGAGGTGTTCAAGCTCTACGGCGAGTGGGTCGCCTACGGGGCCACCGACGCCGAACTGGCTCAGGCGGTGCGGGCGATCCGCCGGCTTGGCATGGCGTTGGCGGTGGAGGCCGGTCCCCTGGACCCCGAGGGATGCGGGGAGGGCATCGAGGGCTTCCCCGGGTCGGCGGAAGGCACGCTCATCGCCGACCGGATCGAGCGGGCGGGGGGGACCATAGATCTCGTCGCCCTCGATGAGCCGTACTACTTCGCCAGCATCTACGACGGCCCCCGAGCGTGCCGCTGGACCGCCGAAAAGGTGGCAGCCGAGGTCGGCGAGTACGTCGAGATCATGCGGGCCCGCTTCCCCGACGTCGTCGTTGGTGACACCGAGCCCACCCCCGAACCGGTCGAGGCCGAGACCTACACCGCGTGGCTCGAGACGTTCCGGGCCGTCAACGGGTACGACCTGGCATTCCTCCACCTCGACGTGGATTGGGCGAGGGTCGACTGGCCGATCATGGTGGACGAGATCGTCGCATTCGGACGCGCGTTCGGCGTCCCCATCGGGATGATCTACATCGGGAACCCCTACGACCCGACCGACGAGGTGAACGTCTCGGTCATGGGCGAACGGGCCCTCCGACTCGAGGACGAGTTCGGTGTCGACCCCCCACACGTGCTCTTCCAATCCTGGATCGACCGACCCGACCGGGTGCTCCCCGAATCCGAGCCGTACACGTTCACGTGGCTCATCCGAACCTATTTCGAGGATCGCGAGAACCTCGGGTTCCGCAGCGAGGGGGCCGGTGCCAACGTTGCCCTCGGCAAGACCGCCCGGGCATCGCACTCCAACCCGGGGAACGAACCCGGCCACGCGGTCGACGGCGACACGGGAACGCTGTGGTCGGCGGCGGGCTTCCCACCCCAGTGGATCGAGATCGACCTCGGTGGCGTGTTCGACATCGCCGAGGTCCGGCTGGTCGCCTCCCAATCACCTCCCGGGCGCACCGTTCACCGCGTCCTCGGTGGCGGCCCCGACACCGCCGGCCTCGTGGAATTGGGCGTGCTCGACGACACCACCACGGATGGGAGCCATCTGATCCTGAGGGCCGAACGGCCATGGAAGGGCCTCGACCTCATCCGGGTGGAGACGGTCGCCAGCCCGTCGTGGGTTGCGTGGTTCGAGATCGAGGTGAGAGCCGCCGGGTGAGCGGCGCCGGGCCGGGGAATGAACCCGCGTTCTCACGTCAACGGCTCAGGCCTTCGGCTTACACTCGCCCGATGGCGCGAGGGAGCGGCGTGCTGCGCAAGGTCGTGGCCATCACGATGGTCGTCCTGCTGGCCGGATTGCTGACCGGACAGCCCACGATGGCCGCCCCGTCCATCTCGGCCTCCCCTTCCAGCGGCCTGGCCGGGGACTTCATCTCGGTGAGCGGGTCGGGGCTGAGCCCAGGAACAGCCTCTTGCACGCTGCACCTCATCGACAAGGGCCAGCCCAGCGCCGGCAACGACGTCGGCGGTTGCACGGTGGACGGCAACGGAGGCTTGTCCGGCGGGTTCAAGGTCCCGGCCTGGCCGCCGGGGTCGTACTCGCTGGTTGCCTGCAACAGCTTCAACGGCGGATACTTCTGCGACGAAAGCCCGGGGACCGGATTCACGATCCTGTCGCCTCCCACCACGACAACCACCACCACGACAACAGTTCCCAAACCAACCACCACAACCACCACCACGACGACGGTTCCCAAGCCGACGACGACCACCACCACCACCGTCCCAGCGACCACGACCACGACCACGACCACGCTGCCCGGACCCGGGCCCACACTGCCGGGACCCACCATCCCTCCCCTCGACCCCGGTATGGGCATCGGCCCCGGCATCTGGGGTGACTCCACCAGGATCACGGTCGTGGACAAGGAGGTCGCCATTCCTCGCATCTGGCTGCTCAGGTGCGGCGCCCCACCGGGGTCGACGATCTGGGACTTCGACGACCAGCGAACCGGAACCACGTTCCCTCGACCGGAGGGCTGGCAGACGGTCCGCGGCACCATCGTCGAACCCGACCACGGCACCATCTCCGCGCCCAACGCACTCCGGGTGACGGCGGGAACGAACCGACGCTTGACGTGGCAGACCTGGATCCAGCGAGAGGGCGAGGTCTCAGCGCTCTCGATGCAGTACTTCGGCCTCCACGTGGGACTGCCGGAACCAACGACGGGCCCGGTGACGGTCCGACTCGTCGGTATGGACACCGCGGGGTCCTTCCTCGACATCGACGAAGTCGTGCTCGGTCCCGAAGCATCGCCCGCGACGGACTGTCTCCTCGTCCGGGCGACCGAGTTCACTTCGATCCGCAGGGTCGGCCTCTTCGCCTACACCGGCGATGGGTCCGACGTCGAACTGGATGTGGATCGTTTCTTCTTCGATGACGCCCGCGCCTACCCGTTGAGCGACCGCCCGGAGACCGCCGAGATCCGGTTCGTGTATCCGGCAGAGGGCTCCCGGATCCCCGCCCACCGCAGCACGCCGGTCGTGGCCGAGGTCACATGGCCGGTTCCGCTCGAATCGTGGTCCGTCGCCTTCGCCTACCCGAACTGGGATCGGAGCTCTGTGATCGTTCGTCGGGCGCTGCTCGGGGGTCGATCGACGACAGACGATGGGTTGTCGTATCGCCGACTCGTCTGGCTCGATGACGTGTTCATACCCCCCGGGGAAACCACGATCGTCGCTTCGCTCACCGGCACGGACGTGGCGGGTTCGGCATCCTTGACACTGGTCGGGACCGGCTCACCAGCACCGCCGGTGGACGTCTATCGCGACCTGATCTCCGGGGAGGTCGACATCCAACCGTGGGCAATGGAGGTGACCCAGGCGATCCGTGGCCCGCTCGAGGTACAGGAACCAGGTTCGCGCGTGGTCGATGACTTCCCGCTCGTCCAGGGCAAGAGGACGGTCGTTCGCGGATACGCCACCCAGGCATTCCCGCTCGGGGAGCCGGCCGAGGTCCAAGTCCTGGCGATCCATGGTCTGCTCCACGCCACTCGCGACGGGGTCGCTCTGCCCGGTTCGCCCCTCTCACCCGAACGGGACCCGGTCAACCTGACCCGCTACGCCCCCGGCCCGGAAGGGGAGGCCGGCCTCCGCCCCTACGTCGGCAAGACATTCGACTTCGTCCTCCCGTACACGTGGACGGTCGGGGACGTCACCTTGCGTTTCGAGGTGAACCCGAGTTCTGATCTCCGCTCCGTCCGCGAGCCCCCCCTCACCGGAGGCTGGTTCAACTCCATCAGCAGGCGGGTGACGTTCACCGACACCGGCCGGGTCTCGGTGGCGCCGATCCTCGTCGACTTCTACTGGCGATGCACCCAGCAGATGCTCGATGACGACTGGTGGGCGTGTCGAGGAATGGCGGAGGGCGACGTCGTGAACGCGATCTCGAGCCAGGAAGAGGTCACGGAGGGCATCCGACTCTGGTGGCGGGCCATGCCGGCTGCCGGCGACTTCCCGTGGGCGATGCTCTGGTCGACGGTGAAGATCGCGGAGAAGGACCCGGAACCGTGGTTCGGTACCCCCACTCCCCGTGTCGAGGGCCGCCTGGTCGGCACGTCCTACTCGGGGATCCGGGACGCCTTCCGCGACCTGTACTGCGACTCCCCGTCGTTTCCGACCCGGTTGCGGATGCCCGAACAACGGGTACTGGGCATGTTCGTCACCGGGTGGGGAAGCCCGTTTGGTGGGAGCGGGTGCGCGTGGGTCGGCGGCCGTTACGCGTTCAGGACGAGCCCGGCGTGGGAGGTCATGGCCCAGGAGGCAGGCCACGCCACCGGCATGCGGCATTCGAGCGGGGCGCACGGCGAATCGAGCGGTGGTAGCGCCCGATCCAGGTGGTCCGGGGACCATGGCGAGCTGGGGCCGCCCTCGGCCCCCGGCTGGGGTTACGACACCTCGACCATGACTCCCATCCGGGGCTCCCATGTCCACGACTACATGTCCTATGGAGACCGGCCCATGTGGACAGCGCTCGATACGTGGGCCCATGTGTTCGAGTCGATGCGACGCAACCGATCCCTGGGAGATGGCAGGGAGGGAGCGGCCTCCGGCGAGCCCTTCGATGACTCCGGGGAGGAGCGCGTGGTCGTCACCGGCATCGTCCTTCCTGACGGTTCGATCCAACTCGGTCCTCCCTCCCTCGGGCTCCCGCCCTTCGGCGGGTCGGGTGGCGGCCCCACGGTGGAGGTGCGGGACGCGGCCGGGGCGGTCGTGGCCACCGGGGTGACCTCCGTCCTCGGGGGGGCGACACACGACGACTCCGGGGCCGAGATCTTCGTGTCGGTGTTCCCCGCCGGGGTGCAGGGGGCGCAACTGGTTGTCATCGGTGACGACGGGGAGGAGGTGACCGTCCCCAGTACGGGCATCAGCCTCGACTTTGGGGAGGTGAGCGTCGAGTACGAGGAGCATGCACCGACCGGGGAGGGCGACGTTCCCGCGGAGTTCCCGGTCGGGACGACCGAGGCTGGACCGACGACCACGACAACCGGGGTCGCCGGCGCCGGCCCGTGCCCGGGTGGCCGCGACCTCGAGGAGGGAGAGTCGTCGCCGGGGATCGTGAGCACGGTGGGCATGTGCCGAACCTTGTCGATCTCCTGGGACGGTGCCGAGGGGCTGCAATACCTGGTGGAAGCGAGTGCTGACGGCCATGCCTGGTGGCAGATCGCCGAGACGACCGAGCCGTCCGTCGTGCTCGACCTCAGCCTGGTCCCGTTCGAAGGACCGGACTGGGTGATCCGGGTCCAGGGAACCGACGGGGTCAACGTCCACACCGTTGCCAGCGTTCCGGTCGACCTCGGCTCCCAAGCGCCACAAGCCCTCATCGGGAGTCCGCTCACCGGGGATCGGATCAGCCCCCAGATGTACCGGGCCACCGCCGTGCACACCACGATCGGCGGCGAGGAACCCCGCTGGGTGTGGACCCTCAACGGGGAACCGGTCGGCGAAGGGCCCGAGGCGTTCCTTCCGCTGCTGGTGCCCGGCACCCACACGGTGGGGCTCACCGCCTCCAACACCGCCGGCTCCCACGCAACCGAGGTCCTCGTGGAGGTGATCGTCGACGAGGACCGCGACCGCATGGACGACGCCTGGGAGACCGCCAACGGCCTCGACCCCACCGACCCCTCCGATGCCGCCCTCGACCCCGATGACGACGGCCTCCCCAACGCCTGGGAACACATCCACCGCACCGACCCCAACAGCAACGACACCGACGGCGACGACTACGCAGACGCCATCGAGTTGGCCGGCGGCGGTGATCCCCTCGATGCGGCGTCGCTCCCGGGGTTCCTCCACGGTGTGCCGGGTGGCCTGCCCGCGCCCACGATCTCCGGGGCTTCCGACATCGCCGTCCCCGGCCTCCCCGACACCCGCTTCCCCCCCTGGGTCGTCATCCTGGGCGGGGTCGGTGCTGGAGCCGGACTCGGAGCCCTCGACCTGGCTCGCAGGCGACGAAGTCGGGCAAGAAGCACACCCGGGTCGTAGCATCCCGCCGACCCCAAGCCAAGGAGCCTGACAATGACCAAGAGCACCCTCGTCGTCGCCGGTGCGTTCGCGGTCCTGCTGGCGTCATGTGCGAGTCCGACCACGACCGCGACGACGGTGGCCGCCGCCGCTCCAGCCACACCGGACACGGCCCCGACGGCCGAGACCACGAGTCCACCGACGACCACGCCCCCGGCGACGGAAGGCCCGACCACGGTCGTCCCACCAACCACCGTGCCCGTGGCCCCCATGGAGATCACCGGGGGCACCGTGGTGGTGCGCTGGGACGCCCTGGCCGCCACGCCCTTCTACGCACCGGCGGTCGGCGGCAGCGACCCCTTCTTCCACATCCACACCAACCCGGACACCGACGGCTTCTTCCTCTCGTTCGAGCTGTACACCACCGGCTACGGCCAGCAGTGGACGGGCGAGACGGGGACGTTCGAGATCTCGTGTGCCGACCCCGTGACCAGCACCGGGATCTGCCCGTACTTCGACCCCGACGGCCCCGGGCCGGAGCCGGTCAAGGGCGACGACTTCGCCGCCACCGGTTTGCTCACCATCGTGCGACTCGACGACACCGGATACGAGATCATCGTCCACGAACTGGCCTTCAGCGACGGCACGACCTTCGCCGCGTTCGAGATGACCGGCTGACCGGTCGTCCGAGCTTCAGGTCGCGCGCGGCCACGGCTGCGGTCGGCTCACGACTGCAAACTCGTGCCCGGCTGCTGCTTCGGCCGCCGTGGTTGTGCCTCCTGGTGGCCGCCAGTCGGGGGCGACATCGGCCAGCGGTACCGCGATGTGGGCGAGTTCGAGCGCGACAGGGTCGGGAATGTCGATGTGGTCCGCGTGGATGATGACCGAGTCATAGAACACGATGTCGAGGTCGATCGGTCGCGGAGCGAACGTGTTGGATCCCCGGTGGCGACCCATTTGCGTCTCGATCGAGCGGAGTCGATCCCGAAGGTCGAGCGGGTCGATCGAGGTGTGCAGCAGCACCACCGCGTTGTGGAACGCAGCCTGCCCATCGGGCTTGCCGTCGGGACCAACCGACACAGTGGCATAGACAGCTGAAGTCGCCACGACCTCGATGTCCGCCAGGCGTGCGAGCAGCTCGAGGACCAACGGCACATTGCGGTCGGGATCGACGTTGGATCCAACGGCAACGGCTGCGGTGGCCATCAGGCCTCGCGGGTTCGTCGGATGGCCACCCCGACTGACCTGGCGAAGCGCAGGGCTCCCGGCTTCTCGAGGGTGACTTCGACTTCCATGATTCGAGGGTCAGTGTCGAGGACGGTGTCGGCGAGTTCGGCTGCCAGGCGCTCCACCAACTCGGGATTGCCGTTCTCGACGTGGCTGATGATCTTCTTGGCAACGATCCGGTAGTTGACCGCATCGTCGATGTCGTCGCTCACCGCGGCGGGCCCGGCGTCGGCCCACATCGTCACGTTGACGAGGACATCTTGGGGCTTGGTTCGCTCGTCGGGGTTGACGCCGACGATTCCCCGGACGAGCAGGTCCTTGATGAAGATCCGATCGGTCATGCCAGTGAGGCCCCCCCATCGATCCGCCAGATCTGCCCGGTCACGAAGTCATTCGTCAGCAACTCGATCACAGCAGATGCCACGACGTCCGTACCGCCTGCCCTCTTGAGAGGGATTGACCGGGCGAGACCGTCCAGGTAGCCGTCATCCTCGCCCGATGGAGGCAGGATCGCTCCGAGGGCCACTGCGTTCACCCGAATGCGCGGAGCGAGGTGGACGGCGGCAGCCTCCGTCATCGTCGCCAGGGCACCTTTGGCGACTAGGTAGCTGAAGTGGTTTCCGTAGGGGCGCGCGATACGCCAATCGGTCACGTTCACGACCGCACCCTCAAGGTCATCCGGCAGCCGGCGAGCCATCTCGTTCGTCATGAACACGGGCGCATCGAGGTTGAGCGCCAGCGTCCTGCGGTATGCGGTCCGGTCCAGCGAGCCGAGTTCGTCCTCGGGGAATCCAGCCGCCGAGTTGACGAGGACCGACACCGGTTCCGGTGCAGCATCGAAGACACGCGACGGCGCGTCCGGGTCGGCCAGGTCAGCTTGGACCGTGGTCGCCGATCCCCCTGCGTCCTCGATCGACGCGGCCAGCCGCTCGGCCGAACCCGACGAGTGTCGGTAGTGGATCACCACCCGGGCGCCACGACGAGCGAGCGCCTCGGTCAGGGCGCCCCCCACGCGATGGGCGCCGCCGGTCACCACCGCGGTGCGCCCCTCCAGGTTCATTTGTGGGTCAGGTGGTCGAAGAACTCCGCGCGGGTCCTGGCGTCCGACCGGAAGGCTCCTAGCACGGACGACGTGTGCATCAGCGCGTTCGGTTTGCGGGCCCCGCGCATCGACATGCACATGTGGTGAGCCTCCAGGACCACCGCCACGCCCTTGGGCTTGATCAGTTCGTCGAGGAGTTCGGCGATCTGGCGGGTCATGCGCTCCTGTACCTGGAGACGCCTGGCGAAGGCGTCAACGATCCGGGGGATCTTCGACAGGCCGACCACGGTCTTGTCCGGGAGGTAGGCCACGTGTGCCTTGCCGATGAACGGGAGCAGGTGGTGCTCGCAGAGGCTGTAGAAGTCGATGTCGGTGACGAGCACCATTTCGTCGTACTCGACGTCGAACAACGCGTTGTTGAGCAGTGCGATCGGGTCGACGGCGTAGCCGGCGAGCAGTTCGTCATAGGCCTTGGCAACCCGCTTCGGGGTGTTGATCAGACCTTCCCGATCGGGATCCTCGCCAACAGCCCTGAGGATGTGGGAGACGGCATCGGCCACCACGCCCTTGCAGGCGGCCGACAGGATCGCCCCGTCCACGAACTCGTCCATGTGACACTCCGATTCTCCTGTGCGGCGAGGCTAGTTCCGGTCGAGACCTAAACCTTGGGGACCCTCACGCGCAGCCACGGGCCTGGCCGAGGTCCACGCGAGCGGCTGACGGTCAGACAGCCGGACCAACCTCCTCCAGGGCTCCCGTGTCCACGTCGAACACGAAGCCTCGGACCTCTCCCACCACGAGCGGGTCGCCGCGCAGTTCCCGCATTCCCGCCCGCACCGAGTCGGCGACGGCGGCGAACGACCCCAGCGGCAACGGCGGCCGCTCACCACGGGCCTCCTCGATGGCGTCCGCCACCGCCACCTCGTCGAGGCCCTCCATGCCGCACTTCGTGTGCCCGATCAGCATGACAGCCGTGGTCCCCAGGAGGTGCTGGGAGAGCATGAGCGAGCGTACGACGTCCTCGGTGATCACCGCCCCGGCGTTGCGGATGAGGTGAACATCGCCCACGCTGATCCCCAGGTGCTTCTCGGGAAGGATGCGGGCGTCCATGCAGGTGACGATCGCCACGCGTTCCGACGGACGGGCCGACAGCCCGGGGTCCACTTCCACGGTGCGGGACCAGCCGAGGATCGAGTCGATGGGCATGGCGGCAACCTAGCCGGTCATCCGAACGGACCGAGGGCGAGGAGGCCCGCCGCCACCCCGACGGCCCCGCCGCCGAGAACGAGCCAGGCGCTGTTGAGCCGGGTTCGCCAGATGAGCAGCGCCGCCCCCGCCCCGATGCCGAACGTGATGGGGTCGACGAGAGCGTCCCCCGACAACTGGAGCGTGACCCCGCCCATGAGCCCCAGGGCCGAGGCGTTCACCCCGTCGAGGAGGGCGGCGGTCCAGGCCCGGTCCCGGATACGGCGGGCGAGGGGGGTGACGGCCCCGACGAGGAAGAACGCCGGGACGAAGATGCCGATGGTGGCCACAACCGCGCCCGGCACACCGGCCAGCACGTACCCGATGAACGTGGCCGTGGTGAATACCGGGCCCGGGGTGAACTGACCGATGGCGATGGCGTCGAGCAGTTGCTGCTCGGTGAGGACCTGGAGCCTGCTGACGAGGTCGTTCTGCAGGAACGCGAGCAAAACGTACCCCGACCCGTACAGGAACGCCCCGGCCTTGAGGAACACGACGAAGAGGCGGCCCAAGGAGACCTGTTCGGCGATGCTCGCCTGGAGGACCGACCACGACCCGAGGCCGACGGGGATCACCATCGCCGCCCCCGGACGCCGGAAAGACCGGACTGTAAGGACGAGAGCCCCGCCGACGGCGAGGATGGCGAGTTCGCTCACTCCCACCCAATAGGCAACGCCGGCCGTGACTGCGACGATCCCGGTGAGCCAGCCCTTCACCGCCGACCGCCCAAGCTTGAGGAGGGCCTGGGCGACGATCATGACCACCACGGGCTTGATCCCGTAGAGGATGGCCTCACCACTCGGGGTACCGCCGTACTCGACATACGCCCAGGCGAACGCCAGCACGATGAGGGCGGCCGGGACGATGAAGCTGGCTCCCGCCGTCACCAGGCCCCGCCACCCGGCCCGCTCCTGACCCACGTGCATGGCCATCTCGGTGGAGTTCGGTCCGGGGATGAGGTTCGTGATCCCGATGAGGTCGAGGAAGCGCTGGTCATCGAGCCAACCCCGCCGCGTGACCACCTCGTCATGCATCATGGAGATATGGGCGGCGGGCCCGCCGAAGGCGGTGACTCCCAGCCGGCCGAAGAGGCGGGCGACCTCGGTGAGCCGTCGGGAGCCGTCGGTGCTCTCAGGGGTGTTCAGGGCTGCTCCTCGCGACCGAGGGCGACGATGATATCGCCCGGGTGCGTTGGCGGCGCGAGCACACCGTCTGCCAAGCTGGTGGCATGACCGGTACCACGTTCCGAGGCGCGCTTCTCCGCCAACGCGGCCTGCCCCGGCCGTACTCGGAGTCACAACCGCTTGAGATCGTCGAACTGGAACTCCCTGCCCCGGGGCCGGGCGAGGTCCTCGTCAAGGTCGGGGCCGCCAGCCTCTGTCGCTCCGACCTGTCGGTCGTCACCGGTGCCCGGGTGTGGCCGCTCCCCATGGTGCTCGGCCACGAGGCGGCGGGGAGGGTCGAGGCCACGGGGCCGGGCGTCACCCGGCTCCAACCCGGGGACGAGGTCGTGCTCGTGTACCTCCCCCAATGCGGGGAGTGCCCACGGTGCCGGGCCGGGGAGGCATGGCTATGTGATGTCGGTGGTGCGGCCAATGCGAGGGGGGAGTTGCTCACCGGCGGTACCCGACTGACCCACGAAGGGACGCCCGTCCATCACCACATGGGCGTGGCGGCGTTCGCCGAGTACACCCTCGTGTCGGAGGTCTCGGCCGTGAAGGTCCCGAGCGGCTTGCCGCCCACCGATACCTGCGTCTTCGGGTGCGCGGTGCTGTGCGGCGCCGGGACCGCCCTCAACACCGCGGGAATCACCCAGGGTGATTCGGTGGCCGTCGTCGGTCTGGGGGCGGTCGGGCTGTCGGCGGTCCTCGGCGCCCGGGAGGCGGGGGCAGCCCGAATCGTCGCCATCGACCGGGTCGAGGCCAAGCTCGCCGCGGCCCGGGACCTCGGTGCCACCGAAGCGCTCCTGTCGGATGACACGACGGCGCTCATCGACAGATCGCCCCTCGATCACGCCATCGAAGCGTCCGGCACCCCCGAGGGCTTCCACCTGGCGATGCGCCTCGTGCGGAGGGGCGGCACGGTGACGACCCTGGGCCTGCCCGGCCCGGGGGTGGCCCACGAACTCGTTCTCGCCCCCTTGGTCGTCCAGGGCGTGACCATCCGGGGCAGTTACCTTGGCTCCTGCATCACCGAGCGAGACGTGCCCCGCTTCGTGGAGATGCACGAACGAGGGCAGTTCCCCAGCGGCCGTCTCGTCTCCCACCGCATCGGGTTGGACGACCTCAACGCCGCCCTCGACCGCCTGGCCGACGCCGACGCGCTCCGTCAGGTCATCGAGTTCTGAACCTCACCCGTCGGTGACGGTGAGGAACGCCGACATGCCGTTGGCGTAGTGCTCCGGCAGGTTGCAGATGATGAGGTAGGTCCCGGCCTCGAGGTCGAGGGTGAGCGACGCGCGGCCCCCTGGGACCACGTCTTCCACCTCGTCGACGAGCCTGAGACCGGTCACGTCGGCCACGGCGTTCGCCACCGTGAGCGAAGTGCCCTCGGTCGCCCCGGCGAACACCTCGATCTCGTGTACCACGCCGGTGGAGACGTTCTCGGTGTCGAAGGTCACGCTCCCGGCCGGCACCGACGACGGCGCCAAGATGACCGCATCGTCGGCCAGCGTGACCGAGACCGGAGTTGCCCCGGACGAGTCCGGTGCACAGGCGACCACGACGAAGAGAGAGAGGATGACGAGGTGACGCATGATGGTCCTTTCGGGGTCGGTCACAGGGCGGGTTGGCGACGCCGGGTTTCGAACGAAAGGCCGGAGACGTACGCCGCCATGGGGATGAAGAATGAGAACCACACGATGAGCTCTGCAAACGTGGGGACCGGCTGGAACCCGAGGAACGCGGTGATGAGGCTTGAGCGGATGGTGCCGGGGGCGATGAGCCAGCTGAGGTCGACGGCGGCGCCCTGGAGGAATGTGATGAACCCCGCCTCGGCCAGGCTGTGGACGGCGCTCGCCGAGAGACCGGCCGCCACCGCGACAAGGACGAGGCCGGTGACCCGGAAAAAGCGCCGGAGGTCGATGTCCACGCCGCCTCGGTAGATGCCGTAGCCGATGCCGACGGACACGACGATCCCGACGAAAGCGCCGACCAGACCGAGCAGCGGCGACGGGTTGTTCTGGAGCGTGGCGAGGAGGAACACCGCGGTCTCCAGCCCTTCGCGCAGGACGGCCACGAACGCCATCCCGGCCACGGCGGTCACCGATCCCGCAGCCAGCGCCGCCCCTGCTTTCGACTCCAAATCGGTTCGCAGCTGTGCCGAGTGCCGGCGCATCCACACGATCATGTAGGTGATGCCGGCCACGGCGGCCAGGGCGAGCAGCCCCTCCATGGCTTCGCGGGCACGCAGCGTAAGGGAACGGTTGGCGAGGTGGAGGACGATCGCTCCGCCGGCGCTGAGCGCCACGGCAGCGGCCACCCCCCACCACATGGGACGCAGGGCTGCGCGTTCGCCCCGTCGGATGAGGAAGGCGGCGATGATGCCCACGATGAGCGCCGCCTCGAGGCCCTCGCGGAGGCCGATGACGAACGTGGTCAACATGGGGAGCCGCCTTCCGGCGACGCCGAGTCAGGCAACATCGGTCCGCCCCTTCACTCGGGTTTCGATGGACTGCGCCAGGTCCCGGGCCAGGTTGACCGGGGACCCGGCATCGACCAGCACGCCAGTCTCGCCCACCGCGATGACCCGGATGCGGGAGCCGGGCCGGATTCCCTCGCTTGACAGGAAGTCGCGGACGGCCCCGCTCGCGCCCACTGCCACGACCTCCACCTCGAGCCCGGCGGCGGCCTCGCCCAGGGGAACGGTCGGTGCCTTTTCCATCACATCACGGCTCCCCGTGGGGATCGGGGCGCCGAGCGGATCGGTGTCGGGGTCTCCCAAGAACGAGGCGAGGCGATCCACGGCTTCGGACGAGGTGGCGTGCTCCAGGTGGCAGGCCTGATCGTCGGCCTCGGCCGGGCTGAACCCGAGCTGGCTGGCCAGGAACGTGGCCCACAGCCTCCGGGACCGCAGCACCCGGCCTGCCACCGCCCAGCCGGCCTCGGTCAGGCCAACGCCGCGGTACGGCTCGTACGTGAGGAGCCCGCGGACCGCCAGCTTGCGCACCATCTCGTTGGCGGACGCCACCGAGACGTCGAGGGCCTCGGCCACGACCTGCATGGGGATCGGCTCCTCGCGGCCGGACTCGATGGAGCGGGCGACGGTGATGACGTACATCTCTTCGCTCTCTGACGTCACCGAGAGATCAGGCTCTCCTGTTGAAACAAGGGCAAGATCTTTGGGCATGCCTGAACAATCGTATCGCCGTTGCTCCAATATGCGAAATCGTCCGGCCCCCCCCTGTTTTCCCCCCTCGGTTGTCCTCTCCAGGCGGACATCGGCCGTGGGAAAACCGCCTTCGTCGATGACCGTCGTGCTCAACGATCACCCGTTAGCAGAACGTCAAGCATAGGAATTGACGTTTTGTCGGCAAACGAGTAGAAAGCACCGAACGGGAAACCGGGCGGGAGGAGACGGGCATGACGGCGATGGCGGTTGGTCGTGGGCGTGGGTGGTGGAGGACCACGTTCCTGGTCGTCATCGCGCTCCTCGTCCTCGGCTCCGCCCAGCAGATCAGGGCCGGTACCCCAGAACAGGCGGCGCTGCAGGCCGACACCGAGACCACCGGCCGCAGTCTGTTCGAGGGCGCGGTCCGCCTCGACAACGGTGGCCCACCGTGCCTCGCCTGCCATTCGATCGGCGGCATCGGAGCCCTCGGTGGTGGAACCCTGGGTCCGGACCTGACGGGGGCCTATGAGAAGTTCGGGCCGGAAGGCATCGCCAGCATCCTGGCGACGACCCCCTTCGCCACGATGAACCCCATCTTCTCGGAACGGCCTCTCACCGAGGGCGAACAGGCCGCCATCGCCGCGTTCATGGAAGGCGTCTCGGTGACCGAACGCGAAGCCGCCTCCGTCGGCCGACTCGCCCTCATCGGCCTCGTCGGCGCCATCGTCCTGCTGGGCATCGCCCGGTACTTCTGGAGTCGGCGGGTGACCGCCGTTCGCCAGCCCATGCTCGCCCAGGCCCGAGCGCTCATCGAGAACCCGCAAGCAGAAGGACGGTAGGACCCGTGGGTTGGATTCAGGATCTCGTCAAGCCGGAGTCCAGGAACTGGGAGGAGTTCTACCGCAACCGCTGGCAACACGACAACGTCATCCGCACCACCCACGGCGTCAACTGCACCGGAGGGTGTTCGTGGGCGGTGTACGTCAAGGACGGGATCATCACCTGGGAGATGCAGCAGACCGACTACCCGTTGCTGTGTGACAGCGTCCCGCCGTATGAGCCCCGGGGCTGCCAGCGGGGCATCTCGGCCTCGTGGTACGTGTACAGCCCGATTCGGGTCAAGTACCCGTACGTCCGCGGGACGTTGATCGACCTGTGGCGCGCCGCCAAGGAGAAGCACGCCGCCCCAGTGGACGCCTGGGCGTCCATCGTCGCCGACGAGGAGCAACGCTCCTCCATCCAGCGGTCCCGGGGCAAGGGCGGGTTCCGCCGCTCCACGTGGGACGAGGTGCTCGAGATCATCGCTGCCGCCTGCCTCTCGACCGCCAAGGAGCACGGACCCGACCGGGTGTTCGGCTTCTCCCCCATCCCGGCCATGTCCTACCTGTCGTACGCCGCCGGCTCGCGGTTCCTCCAACTCTTCGGCGGCGTCAACATGAGCTTCTACGACTGGTACGCCGACCTCCCCAACGCCTTCCCCGAGATCTGGGGCGACCAGACCGACGTGGCCGAGAGCGCCGACTGGTACCACTCGAAGTACATCGTGGCCATGGGCTCCAACCCCAACATGACCAGGACCCCGGACGTCCACTTCATCTCCGAGGCGCGGCATGAGGGCTCCAAGTTCGTGGTCATCGCGCCCGACTTCAACCAGGTCGCCAAGTACTCCGACTGGTGGATCCCCGTCGAGGCGGGCCAGGACACCGCGCTGTGGATGGCCGTCAACCACGTCATCCTCAAGGAGTACCACGCCGACCGCCAGACGCCGTACTTCATCGACTACCTCAAGCGCTACACGGATTCGTCGTTCCTCGTCGAGTTGACCCCCGGAGCAGATGCCTTCACGGCCGGCCAGTTCCTGCGCGCCGATCGCGTTGCCCGCTACGCCGACCAGGAGCACGGCGACTGGAAGATGCTCGTCCACGACCGGACCTCGGGCGCGGTACGAATGCCCAAGGGCACCGTCGGGTTCCGCTGGCAGCAGCAACCAGGCAAGTGGAACATCTCGATGGAGGACGGGCTGGACGACCAGCCGATCGACCCCGACCTGACTTTCCTTGGCGAGCACGAGGAGGTCGTCCAGGTCTCATTCCACGAGTTCGCCCGGGGCGGCGTCTACACCCGCGGGGTCCCGATCCGGTACGTCGAGACCACCGAAGGGCGCGTTGCCGTCACCACCGTGTACGACCTGCTCATGGCCCAGTTCGGTGTGAGCCGGGGACTCCCCGGCGACTACCCCGAGGACTACGACGACGAGCGCCCATACACGCCGGCGTGGCAGGAGCGTCTCACCGGGATCGGCCGGGACACCGTGACCCGACTCGCACGCGAGTTCGCCTCCAACGCCGAGGCAACCGAGGGCAAGTCGATGATCATCATCGGCGCCTCGATCAACCACTGGTACAACAACAACCAGTCCTACCGCGCTCCCATCACCGCCCTCATCCTCACCGGTTGCCCCGGGCGCAACGGCGGCGGGATGAACCACTACGTGGGCCAGGAGAAACTCACCCTCGTCGCCCCGTGGACGAGCATGGCCCTCGGCCTGGACTGGCAGAAGCCGCCCCGTCTCCAGCAGACCCCGATCTGGCACTACATCCACTCCGACCAATGGCGTTACGAGGGCGACTTCACCGACTACGCCCGGGTCCCCCCCGAGACCAAGTGGGCCAAGGGCCACGCCGTCGACCTGGCGGCCGCCTCGGTTCGCATGGGGTGGATGCCGTTCTTTCCCCAGTTCAACAAGAACTCACTCGACCTGGCCGCCGAAGCGCAAGAAGCCGGGGCCGTCACCGATGACCAGATCATCGGCCGGGTGACCGACCAGCTGCGCAACCGGGACATCACCCTTTCCGTGGAGGACCCCGACGCCGAGGAGAACTGGCCCCGGGTGTGGTTCATCTGGCGCGGCAACGCCATGCAGTCGTCCGCCAAGGGATCCGAGTTCTTCCTGCGGCACTACCTGGGCACCCACGACAACATCGAGGCCACCGAGCACGCCGCCGGCAAGACCGACACGGTGAACTTCCGGGAGGAGGCGCCCCGCGGGAAGATGGATCTCGTCGTGGACATCAACTTCCGGATGGACTCGACGGCCCTCTACTCCGACATCGTCCTGCCGACGGCGTTCTGGTACGAGAAGAACGACCTCAACACCACCGACCTCCACTCCTTCGTCCACCCGCTGGGCCAGGCGGTCCCGCCCGTGTGGGAGTCGAAGACCGACTACGAGATCTTCAAGTCGTTCGCCAAGGTCGTGAGCGAGATGGCTTCGGAGGTGTTCCCCGAGCCCTTCAAGGACGTTGTCACCTCTCCGCTTCAGCACGACACCAAGGACGAGATCTCCCAACCCCAGCCGCTCGACTGGGGGAAGGGTGAGTGCGAGCTCATCCCCGGCAAGACCGCCCCCCACCTGCGCGTCGTGGAACGCGACTACGCCAACCTCTACAACAAGTTCATCTCCCTCGGGCCCAAGATCCGCGAGGACGGGATCAGCGGCCACGGCGTCCACATCCCGGTGGACAAGTTCTATGACGAGCTCCTCGAGAGCCCGGTGGGCACCGCTCCCGACCCGCGCCGGACCCGAGCAGTCGAATGGGGCGGCCGCAAGTACCCGGGCCTCGAGGACTCCATCGACGCCTCCAACGTGCTCCTTCACCTCGCCCCCGAGACCAACGGCGAGGTGGCCTACACGGCGTTCAAGGCCGAGGAGGAGCGCGTGGGGCTTCCCCTCGCCGATCTGGCCGAGGACACCCGAGGCGTTCGGATGAACTTCCACGACATCACCCGCCAGGTACGACGGACCCTCACGAGCCCCTGTTGGTCGGGCGACGTCAGGGACGGACGCACCTACTCGGCGTGGACCCTCAACGTCGAACGACTTCTCCCCTGGCGGACGCTCACCGGGCGTCAACAGCTCTACAACGACCATCCCTACTACATCGACTTCGGCGAGCACCTGCCGACGTACAAGCCCAAGCTGGACCCGATCGCAACCGGGGACATCGTCAAGAGCCCGGTGGACGACCAGTCGTTGATCCTCAACTACATCACCCCCCACGGGAAGTGGAACATCCACTCCACGTACAAGGACAACCTCCGCATGCTGACCCTGTCCCGGGGCATGGACCCGATCTGGATCAACGACAAGGAGGCTGCCCGGGTCGGCATCGTCGACAACGACTGGGTCGAGGTCTTCAACGACAACGGTGTCGTGGTGACGAGAGCGGCGGTCAGCGCCCGAGTCCAGCCCGGCATGTGCCTCTACTACCACGCCGTGGAACGCACCATCTACATCCCCAAGTCGCAGGTCCGCGGCGGACGGCGGGCGGGCGGGCACAACAGCCTCACCCGGACCCGCATCAACCCGCTCCTCCTCGCCGGCGGGTACGGCCAGTTCACCTACGGGTTCAACTACTGGGGTCCCATCGGCATCTTCACGCGGGACACGTACGTGGTGGTCAAGAAGATGGAGAAGCTCGAATGGTGACACGACGCACGAGCAGGAGCACCTGATCATGGACATCCGAGCCCAGGTATCGATGGTCTTCCACCTCGACAAGTGCATCGGCTGTCACACCTGCAGCGTGGCCTGCAAGAACATCTGGACCGACCGCGAGGGCACCGAGTACCAGTGGTGGAACAACGTCGAGACGAAGCCCGGCACCGGCTATCCCACGAAGTGGGAGGACCAGGAGGAGTACCGGGGCGGCTGGCAGATGATCGGCGACAACATCCAGCTCAAACTGCAGGGCAAGGCCGGGACCCTCGGGAACATCTTCTTCAACCAGCGCCTTCCCACGGTCAACGACTACTACGAGCCCTGGACCTACGACTACCAGCACCTCTTCAACGCGCCGGCCGGCGACGACCAGCCGACGGCGCGGGCGGTGTCGCTCATCACCGGCGACTTCATGGAGATCGAGTCCGGCCCCAACTGGGACGACGACCTCGGGGGCTCCCCCGTGTACGCCTCGAACGACCCCAACCTGGGTGTGCTCACCGACGAGGAGCGAGCCCAGCTCAACGAGATCCAACAGGTGGTCTTCTTCTACCTGCCGCGGATCTGCAACCACTGCATCAACCCGGGATGCGTGGCAGCCTGCCCGGCGGGGGCGCTGTACAAGCGGGGGGAGGACGGGATCGTCCTCGTCAACCAGGACAAGTGCCGGGCATGGCGGATGTGCATCTCCGGGTGCCCCTACAAAAAGGTGTACTACAACTGGTCATCGGGCAAATCCGAGAAGTGCATCCTGTGCTTCCCCCGGCTCGAGAGCGGCCAGGCACCGGCCTGCTTCCACTCCTGCGTGGGTCGGATCCGCTACCTGGGGGTCCTCCTCTACGACGCCGACCGCATCGAGGAGGTCGCCAGTTCGTCCCAGGAGAACCTGGTCGAGGCCCAGCGGGGCATCATCCAGGACCCGTTCGACCCCGACGTCATCGCAGCCGCCCGGGCCAACGGTGTGCCCGACGACATGCTGGCGGCAGCCAAGCACTCGCCGGTGTACAAGTTCGTCAAGCAGTGGAAGCTAGCACTCCCCCTCCATGCGGAGTTCAGGACCCTGCCCATGCTCTACTACGTGCCGCCGATGCTGCCCGTCCTGGCCAAGGTCAACGGCGGAGGATCGTACGACGTCAGTGGAGCAGCCTCGGAAGGGCTGGCGCCGCTCCTCAGCTCGCTCGAGGAAGCCAGGATCCCGTTGCGTTATCTGGCCAGCCTGTTCTCGGCCGGCAACGAGGAGATCCTCGCCGAGGTGTACCGCAAGCTCATCGCCGTCCGGGTGTACAAGCGGGCCGAGAAGGTCGGCGACGTCACCCAGGAGGAGGCCCAGCGGGCACTCGAGGTGGGCAAGACCACGGCCGAGGAGGCCGAGGCAATCTTCCGGCTCACGGCCCTTCCCTCGTTCGAGGAGCGGTTCGTGGTGCCACCCCTCGGTCGGGAGAGTGCCATTGAGCAGACCGAGGATCCCTACGAACACAAGCGCGAAGCCGGCTTCGGTCGGCTCACTGCCCCCAAACGGAGGTGGTGACCGTGCGGGACCACGAACTCAACCGCGTCTGGGAGCTCTTCGCCGACCTGCTCGACTACCCGCTCCAGGATCCCCGTGACCGGCTGCGGGAGTGCCAGGCCCGCACCGAACCGAGATACCCGGCCTCGGCAGTCGCGTTGGGTGGCTTCCTCCAGGACACCGGCGAATGGTCACTCGGCCGCTTCCAGGAGGAGTACACACGGGCGTTCGACCTCGACGAGACCCACAGCCTGTATGTGGGGTATCACCTCCTCGGGGAGAGCTACAAGCGCAGCGCCATGCTCCTCGAGTTCAAGGAACGGTACCGGGCCTATGGCATCGAGGTGGCGGGCGAACTGGCCGACCATCTGCCCGTGGTGCTTCGTTTCCTCGCTGCGTGCGACGACGGCCCCATGGCCCTGGAGATCCTGGGCGAGGCGGTGTGGCCGATGCTCGACATGATGGCGCGCAAGGACACGAAGGCCGAAGAAGCGATCCACGAGGAGGATCGTCCGCCCTCCGCCTCGCCGTCGTATCACCGGGTGCTGACGGCCCTGTTGGCGGTCGTCGAGGTCGTCGCCAAGAGCCACGGGCAACCACTCGTCATCACCCGGGCTGTCGGGAACGTTCTAGTGAGCGGAGGAGGCTGACCGTGTACGACTTCACCCTGTTCGTGGTCTTCCCCTACTTCGCGGTCACCACCGCCATCTGGGTTTCGATCTATCGCTATCGGACCGATCGATTCTCGTATTCGAGCCAATCGTCCCAGTTTCTCGAGAACCGGCTCCTCAGTTGGGGTTCCGCGCCCTGGCACTACGCGATCCTCACGATCCTCGCGGCCCACCTCATCGCCCTGCTCTTTCCCAAGTCCTGGGCAACCTTCATCGCCGAGCCGACCCGCCTCTACATCCTCGAGGTGACCGGCCAGGCCCTGGCGTGGACGGCGGGGTTCGCTCTGTGCGTGCTCATCTACCGACGGATCACCAACCCGCGGGCGCGGTCGGTGACGTCCGTGGCCGACTGGATCCTTCTCGTGCTTCTCCTCTCCCAGGTCGGCTTGGGCTTCTGGGTGGCATTGTTCTACCGCTGGGGGGCCGAGTGGTACATCTACACCTCCGTCCCGTGGATGATCTCACTCCTCACCTTCCAGCCGGACATCAGCACGGTGACGACGTTGCCGTGGGTCGCCAAGTGGCACCTGCTGGGGGGGTTCATGCTCGTGGCGGCGTTCCCGTTCACGCGGTTGGTCCACAGCGTCACGTTCCCGTTCCGGTACCTGTGGCGACCCCCACAGGTCGTCGTGTGGAACCGGCGGCTGACGCGCACGAAGTAGGGGCGCGCTCGGCAGCGGGCCATGTCAACAAGAGAGGAGTCCGCCGTGGCCCATGACGCCCCAGTCACGGGCGCCCGCCGTCAGATACCGGCGAGCGGGGCGGCACGGGTCCTGGGGATCTCCACGGCCGGGTTCACGCTCTTCTTCGCGGTCTGGGTGATGTTCGCCATCGTCGGTCTCTCACTGCGCGACGAACTCGGGCTCAGCGACCAGCAGTTCGCCCTCCTGGCAGCCATCCCGGTACTCGCGGGCTCGATCCTTCGACTACCGATGGGCATCTGGACCGACATGGTCGGAGGGCGGCGCATGTTCACGCTCCTCCTGCTCGTGACCGCGGTCCCGACGTACTTCGTCAGCCGCGCTGAGACATACCCGTCGTTGCTGGGCCTGGCCCTGCTCGTGGGCCTCGCGGGAACGTCGTTTGCCGTGGGCATCGCCTGGGTCTCGGCGTGGTACCCGGCCGGACGTCAAGGCTTCGCTCTCGGGATGTTCGGCGCCGGCAACGTCGGGGCCTCGATCACCAAGCTGGCTGCCCCGACCCTCGTGACCGCGGTCGGTGTCGGGGGACTGGCCGGGGGCTTCGTCCCGGGCGGGTGGCGTTTCGTCCCCTTCCTCTACGCCGTGCTTCTCGTGGCGATGGCCGTCACGGTGTGGGTGTTCACACCATCCCACGACGTGAAGCCGGCCAAGGGGCGGACCGTGCGCGATCTGCTGTCGCCGCTCAGGCACATCCGGGTGTGGCGTTTCGGCTACTACTACGTCGTGGTCTTCGGAGCATATGTCGCCTTGGCGCTGTGGCTCCCCAAGTACTACGTGGACGTGTTCGAAGTCGACCTCAAGATCGCAGGCGTTCTCACGGCGCTGTTCATCTTCCCCGCCAGCCTCCTGCGGCCGGTGGGGGGCGCCCTTGCCGATCGCTTCGGCGCCCGGCGGGTCATGTATTGGGTCTTCACCACGATCGCCGCCGCCTCGTTCCTCCTCTCGTTTCCCAATGGCCACATCTCCCTCCACTTCCCGGAGTCGGTCGAGCCCACCGGCATCCGCGAGATCCTCCCGTTCCACCAGAGCATCTGGATGTTCACAATCCTCGTGTTCGTCATAGGAGTGGCCATGGGCGTGGGCAAGGCCGCCGTCTACAAGTACGTCCCCGACTACTTCCCTGACGACGTCGGGGCCGTCGGAGGACTCGTCGGCGCCATCGGGGGCCTCGGCGGGTTCTACCTGCCCCTCCTCTTCGCGTGGGCCCTCGCCGGAACGGACATCCCCAACTCGACGTTCTTCGTCCTGTTCCTGTTCGCAGCCGCCGCCCTGGGCTGGCTCCACCTCACCGTGGTCCGCCTCCTGCGCGCCGCATCACCCCATCTCGCCCAGGACTTCGAACACCGCGACGAGGAATCGGAGGTGCCGTGACCGACAGGACGAAGACACCCACGTGGCTCGAGACATGGGACCCGGAGAACGAGGAGTTCTGGGAGACGACCGGCAAGGTCATCGCCTGGAGGACGCTGCGGATCACGACCGCCAACCTCACGATGGCGTTCGCCGTGTGGTTCGTCGTCAGCGCGCTGGTGGTGCGACTCGGCGACATCGGGTTCGATCTCGAAACGACCCAACTCTTCTGGCTGGCGGCACTCCCGGGCCTGGCCGGTGGGACCCTGCGCATCGTGAACACGTTCCTCATCCCCGTGTATGGGACGAGGCATGTGATCACCGCCGCCAGCTTCGCACTGCTCGTGCCGCTCGTCGGCTGGTTCTTCGCGATCCAGAACCCCGAGACACCGTTCGTGGTCCTCGCCCTCCTTGCCTTCCTCGTCGGGGTTGGAGGCGGAAGCTTCTCGTCGTTCATGCCGAGCACGAGCCTTTTCTTTCCCAAGCGCCTGCAAGGGACCGCCCTCGGGGTCCAGGCCGGTGTGGGCAACTTCGGGGTGAGCCTCGTCCAGTTCGTGGTGCCGTGGATCATCGGTTTCGGCCTGCTCGGATCGCTGGGTGGGCCGCAGCGGTACGTCACGGCGGACGGCGTCTCTGACATCTGGCTGCAGAACGCGGTGTTCGTCTGGATTCCGATCGTCATCGGGTTCTCGTTCTGGGCCTGGTTCGGACTCCGGAGTGTTCCGGTGCGGGCCAGTTTTCGGGATCAGTTGGACATCTTTGGCAACAAGCACACGTGGTTGCTCACGTCGCTCTACGTCATGGCGTTCGGCTCCTTCGCCGGCCTGTCGGCGGCGTTCCCCCTGCTCATCAAGGAGCTGTACGGAGGGTTCGAGAACGCCCCCGATCCCCTGGCTTTCGCCTTCCTCGGACCGCTTGTCGGGTCGATCATGCGGATCGCCGCCGGCCCGGTCTCGGATCGCATCGGTGGGGCCAAGGTGACCATGGCCTCGGCCGTCGGCCTCCTGGCGTGTGCCATCGGCATCACGTTCACCACCGAACCGGCCTCGAAGGACCTCTTCATCTGGTTCGTGATCTGGATGCTCGGACTCTTCTTCTTCTCCGGCATCGGCAACGCCTCCGTGTACAAGCAGATCCCCATGGCCTTCGAGGCCCGGCAGGCCTCGGGCGTGCTGGGGTGGACCGCCGCGGTGGCCGCCTATGGGCCGTTCGCCTTCTCGATGCTCATCGCCTGGGCACTCTCGGCCAGCGACACCGGGTCACCCAACGGCTTCTTCTACGGGCTGGCGGTGTTCTACGCGATCAACATCGCCATCAACCTGGTCTTCTACATGCGGGCCGGCGAACAGCCCACCTGACCGTTTTCCCCCCTCCGTTGTCCGTCCCAGGCGGACGTGGGCCGTGGGAAAAGCTCACTCGGTGCGAGTGATCACGTCCCCGAGGTGGTGGTGGAACTCGTGGCCCAGCCACCGCAGCCCGTCACCCACGGTTCCCATGCCCCAGTCGCCATGTTCGAACGGAGTCTCGAAGGTCACCAGCGATGTCGCCCCAACGAACATCTCCGTGGCCGACCGCAGCGACCACAGGCCCGGCACGGTGGGGAGCGACCGGTAACCGCGGGCGTCGGCGAGGACATCGGGGTCGAACCCGATCAGTCGCGAGCCCGGTTCGTCGGCAATCTGCACCCACCGCTCCGACCAGCTCCGCATGAGGTCTGCCAGGTGCCAAAGGTAGGCGGTGGCGCTCCACGATCCATCGGCCGGCACCATCATCCCATCCTTGCCGTCGAGGGCCGTCGCGAAGCGGTCGGGACCGTCTGCCACAACGGCGAGCGCGTCGGCTGCCGGGGTCGACCAGTCATATCCACAGGCCGGGCACACGGCAGGAGGATCGCCGTCATAGACCCAATCGAGAGCGCCTTCCAGAAAAGGAGTCATGCCGGGCGCATCATCGCTTCCCGGCGTGAGGGCGTCAAGAGGTCACGCCGAACCGTTTTCCCCCCTCGGTTGTCCGCCCCAGGCGGACGTGGGCGGTGGGAAAACCCGGCAGCGCCGTCAGGTCGTGATGACGAGCTTGCCCACGGCGTGGCCCTCACCAAGATGGGCGAGCGCCTCTGCCGTCCTCTCGAGGGGGTAGGTCCTCTCGATGACGACGGCGAGCGCACCCGACTCGACGAGACCGGCCAGGAAGGCCTGGTCCTCGTGCGTGACCTGGGCGGTGAACCACGTCATCGAGCGGAGGCTGAGCATCGAAGCGGCCTTGCGGGCGAGCAGGTTGCGCATCGGGCCCAGGAGGGCGTGCTTGGGGCCGGTGATCGTCACGTTGCGGCCCGTGGGAGCAAGCACACGGCTCGTCGCGTACCAGCCTCGGGTGCCCACGTTGTCGAATAGCAGGTCGTACCCTCGCTCGGTCCTCGTGTAGTCGTCCTGCGTGTAGTCGATGACCTTGTCGGCGCCGAGGGACCGAACCATGTCCACCTTGGTCGTGCTGCAGACCGCGGTCACCTCGGCCCCGAGCGCCTTGGCAATGCCGACTGCGAAGGTACCTACTCCCCCGGATGCACCGTTGACGAGGACGCGTTCGCCTGCCTGCAGGCCACCGACGTCCCGCAGCCCCTGGAGAGCGGTGAGGCCGGCGAGCGAGAGGGCGGCAGCATCCTCGAAGCCCACAGCGCCGGGCTTGGGGGTGAGTCGCGCCTCCCGGGGCGTGGCGTATTCGGCGAACGCACCAGCCCCGATGTCGCCGAACACCTCGTCCCCGGGCACGAACCTGGTCACGTTCTCTCCCACCGCCTCGACGACACCGGCCACGTCCGCCCCGGGGATGGGGTTCTTGGGACGGCGCCAACCAGCAACCGACCGTGCCATGAAGGGCGTCCCGGTGATCATGTGCCAGTCATAGAAGTTGAGGGCGGCGGCCCTCACGCGGATGAGCACGCGGCCGGGACCCGGGGTCGGTCGGGGTACCGATCGCAGCGACAGGACATCGGGCAACCCGTACCGATCCTGGACGATCGCCTGCATCATGGTGGGTGTCATATGGCCTCTCGCATCGCTGGTCCACCACACGCTAGGTGACGCCTGCAGGGGACCGCCTCGGGATAGGATCGGACCGAGGAGGTTCCCATGGCGCGAGCGACCGGCATCGGCGGCGTGTTCTTCAAGACGGACGACCCACACGCGCTCACTGCTTGGTACGCGCAACACCTCGGACTCCCTGTCGACGACGAGGGCTACGTGGTCCTGCGGTGGGGTGGCCCTATCGAGGGCTCGACCGTGTGGGGGCCGTTCCCGGCCGACACGACCGCCTTCGACTGGCCGGAGGAGCGCCAGTGGATGGTCAACTACCGGGTCGATGACCTGGATGCTCTCCTGGCCCAGCTGCGGGCGGCCGGCGTGGCCACCGACGTCGACACGTTCGAGGACGCCAACGGGCGGTTCGGCCACTGCTGGGATCCCGCCGGGAATCGCGTCCAGCTGTGGCAGCCCCATCCGGGGATGTGAGGCCCTTCTACCGATCCGCGAACCGTTCGCTCACGAGGTAGCCCCCGTCCACCGGGAGGGCGATCCCGGTCACGAACGCGGAAGCACCGGACGCCAGGAAGACACAGGCGCCGACCAGGTCCTCGGGCCTGCCCCATCTCCCGGCTGGTGTCTTGCGACGGATCTCCTCGCCGATCGGGGCGTCCACCTCGTCGACGGTCATGTCGGTGCCGAACCAGCCCGGGAGAACGGCGTTGACCTGGATGTCGTGGGGGGCCAGTTCGATGGCCAGCGCACGAGTGAGGCCCAGCACCCCGGCCTTGGACGACCCGTACCCGGCGAACTCGGGGGTCCCGTAGACGCTGTAGATCGACCCGACGTTGATGATCTTGCCACCCCTGCCGGCAGCCACCATCGCCCGCGCCGCATGTTGGGCGCACAGGAAGGACCCGGTGAGGTTGGTCTCGATGGCGGCGTCCCAGTCGTTTCGCGAGAGCTCGAGCACCGGGCCGCTGGCGACGACGCCGGCGTTGTTGACGAGGATGTCGATGCCACCGAGTTGGAGGACGACCTCGGCGACGGCCCCCTGCACGGCCTCCTCGTCGCGCACGTCGAGTGGGATGACGAGGCCGTCCTTCCCCAACTCGGCGGCGATGGAAGCGTTCTTCTCGGGATCGCGGCCGGTGACGGCCACTCGGGCCCCGACAGACCGGAAGCCCAGGGCGACGGCCCGGCCTAGCCCGCCGTTGCCGCCCGTGACGAGCGCAGTCCTTCCTTCGAGGGAGAACGACTCCAGCACCATCATCCACTCCTTGTTGGTTCGCGCCACGGGCTCTGGGGCAGGCGAAGCCCGGGCACAGGAGCCTACGACAGCCATACGACCCTGCGCCGGACCACCCCGGCACACCGCCCGAGCCACACTCCGCCACCTACCATCCGCCGCCCAAGCGAGGATCCTCAATGACCGACGAGCAACTGGCTGAGATCTACCGGTCGACCCGCACGATCGCCGTGGTCGGTGCCTCCGCCGACGAGTCAAAGACAGCACACCGCATTCCCTTGTACCTGCAGTCGCAGGGGTTCCGGATCATCCCCGTGAACCCGGGAGCAACCTCGATCTTCGGTGAACCAGCCGTGCCGTCTCTCACCGAGATCGCCGGCGGCGTGGATGTGGTCGACGTCTTCCGGCCGGCCGAGGAGGCATCCGGGATCGCTCGGCAGGCCGCCGCCCTCGGGGCCAAGGTGCTGTGGCTGCAGATCGGAATCGTGTCAGAGGAGGCAGCCCAGATCGCCCAAGCCGCCGGCATGGCCGTTGTCATGGACACCTGCATGGGTGCCACCCATGGCCGGTTGGTCGTCGACGGGCTCCTCTGACCCCGCACATCGAGGCCACTCGGGCCGATGCGGTACCATTCGATTGTCGACAAGAATGTGAACAATCATGACACACGACACCGGTGTGCCCTGCATGGTGATGCGGGGCGGGACGTCCAAGGGAGCCTTCTTCCTGGCGGCCGACCTGCCGGTCGACGAAACCGAACGTGACCACCTCCTCCTTCGCATCCTGGGGAGTCCCGACCCGCGCCAGATCGATGGGATCGGCGGCGCCCACCCGTTGACGTCGAAGGTGGCGATCGTCGATGTGTGCGAGGACCGACAGGCCGACATCGAGTACCTCTTCCTCCAGGTGGGTGTCGATGATCGAATGGTGTCGGACCGCCAGAACTGCGGCAACCTCCTGGCGGCCGTTGGTCCGTTCGCGATCGAGCGGGGACTCGTCGCAGCCGGCGACGGCGAGGTGACGCTCGGGATTCACATGGCGAACACCGATTCGTTTGCCCGCTCCACGTTCTCGGTGGCGGGAGGACACCCGGTCTACGCCGGGGAGACGACGATATCCGGCGTCCCGGGGTCGGCAGCCGAGATCCGTCTCGAGTTCGAGGACATCGCCGGCGGGACGACCGGGGCCCTGCTCCCTTCGGGGTCACTTGTGGACGTCATCGACGGGGTCTCGTGCACGCTCATCGACAACGGAATGCCGGTGGTGGTGCTCAGGGCCACCGATGTTGGCGTCACCGGCCACGAGTCATGCCCCGAACTCGAGGCGAATCGTGAACTCCGGGACCGCCTGGAGTCCATTCGCCTCGAAGCGGCCCGTCGCATGGGCCTCGGGGACGTGACCGCCACGTCCGTCCCCAAGCTCACGCTGGTGTCGGAGCCCCGGTCGGGCGGAACCCTCAACACCCGCTCGTTCATCCCCCACCGGTGCCACGACGCCATCGGGGTGCTCGGCGCCGTATCGGTGGCGACCGCCGCCATCCTCCCCGGCACCCCAGCCGCCGGCCTCCTGGGGTCGGCACCGGGCGCGTCGATCGTGCTGGAACACCCGACCGGCACATTCGAGACGATCGTCCACCTCGGAACCGGCCCGGATGCTGCGCCAATCGTGGACCGGGCGGGCATCATCCGCACCGCGCGGAAACTCATGGATGGCGTCGTCTACCCGAGGTCGTACCCGTGACGGCACCGACGATCCCCGGTCCCCATCCGAATCCGCACGCACCCCGCCTCGTCCGACTCCCCGACGGGGCCTGTGACGCCCACTGCCACGTGTTCGGCCCGGCCCACAGGTTTCCCTTCGCCGAGGGCCGCACCTACACGCCTCCCGATTCGGGGGTCGACCGGTTCCGGGTGCTCCAGGACCGGCTCGGGCTCTCGCGGGCCGTCTTCGTCCAGGCGAGTTGCCACGGAACCGACAACCGGGCGATGCTCGATGCCCTCGAACAGGGTGCGGGCCGGTACGCCGGCGTGGCCATGATCGATCCCTCCTTCGGCGAGGCCGACATCGCTCGACTCCACGAGGCCGGTGTCCGGGGCACACGCTTCAACTTCGTCGCCCACCTCGGAGGCCCGCCCGACCTCGACGAGTTCTGGAGCATCGTTCGTCGCGTGGCCCCGTTCGGGTGGCACGTCGTGCTCCATTTCGACAGCAACGACATCCCTCGGTACTCGACGCTCCTGCACCGGGTGCCTTGCCCGTACGTGATCGACCACATGGGGCGGGTGTCGACGAGTGACGGGCTGGGCCACCCCGCCTTTCAGTCCCTCCTTCGTCTCATGGAGGACGACCGGGCGTGGGTGAAGATCTCGGGTGCCGAGCGCCTCACGGCGGGCGGCGCCCCACCGTACGACGACGTGGTCCCCTTCGCCCGCGCCCTCATCGACGCCGCCCCGGATCGGGTCCTGTGGGGCACGGACTGGCCGCATCCCAACGTCCGCCACATGCCCGACGACGGTGACCTCGTCGATCTGCTGGCCAGCTACGCGCCGGACGATGCGACGCTCCACCGCATCCTGGTTTCGAACCCGGAAACGCTCTACGACTTCTCCTGAGCCTCAGGGTGTGCCGAGCCGGCTTCAGGCGGCGGAGATCGCCTCTCCGAGGGCGTCGAGGCGACGCCCGTCGAGGGGCCCGCGCCACGACCACACCACGACGTCCACCCCGGCCGCGAAGAACGCGCCGGCGCCGTCGATGAGCTCGGCCGGATCGTCGTCGGGCCCGAAGGCGAGGTGGATGGAACGGGCGATCTCGTGGGCGGGACGGCCCACTTCCTCACAGTGTTCATTGAGTGCCGCATTGAGGTCGGTCCACTCGTCCACGTCCTGCGGGAAGGTCATGTCCCATTGATCGGCGAACCGGGCGACGGTGCGTAGCGTGCGCCGGCGCCCCCGCCCACCGATGACGATCGGGATGCGCTCCTGCAGCGGCTTCGGCTCGCACCAGGCCCCCTCAAGATGGTAGAAGTCGCCGTGGAAGGTCGTTTCCCGGTTGGCGAGGAGGGACACGATGACCTCCATCCCCTCCTCGAACCGGTCTGACCGTTCCCGTCGTGTTCCCAGCCGGAGCCCGTAGGCGGAGGACTCCATCTCGTTCCACCCCGCTCCCAGGCCGAGGTCGAACCGGCCTCCGGCGATGTGGTCGAGCGTGGCGGCCATGTTGGCGGTCACGGCGGGGTGACGGTGGTGCATGCCGTTGACCATGCAGCCCAGGCGGATCCTGGTCGTGGCCTGGGCCAGCGCCGCCAGCATCGTCCACCCCTCGAGGTTCGGCCCGTCGTAGGGGGGTGCCAGCGGGTAGAAGTGATCCCAGTTCCAGATCGACTCGAAGATCCCGTCCATGGCGTCGGCGCCTTGCCAGATCGCCAGTAGGTCGGGCCACGAGACGTGGTGGGGCGGGGTCTTGAGGGCATGGCGCTGGGTGCTCACGGGGTGAATCCTCCTTGGTCGATCTCTGCTTCGAGGCTGGCCACGGTCGACCTCGTCATCGTGGCCGGGACACCGAGTTCGACGAGGAGGGAGACGGCCGCCTCCATCTCGTCGCGCCGGCGTCGAGCGTGGGTTGCCGTCCCGTCCAGGAGTCGAACGAGGAACGCCTCGTCGGCCGCCTCGACCTGGTTGACGATGGTGGCCCACGTCTCATCGCCGAGCCCGGCGGCCGCGGCCGCCCGTGTCGACTCGAGTAGCACGGCGGCGAGGCCCTTGACGAACACACTCCGCAACAGCTTGTGGGTGGCCGCATGTCCCGGCTCTTCGCCGACGACGCCGATCTCCATGCCGACCGTTCGCATGCGCTCGGCGAACTCGGCGGCCCCCGGGCCGGACGCCAGGGTCGGGGTCCGGATCCCCCGTCCGGGAACGGGCGCCATGAGCGCCACGTCGGTGAAGACAAGCCCGGAGGCCGACGCCACCGCACCCAAGCGCCGCTTGAGGTCGGGTGGGCCGGTGGCGAGGTCCGCGTAGTGGGTGGCCGGGGCCATCTCGGCCAGCGCCTGGTGGAGCGCCACCGGGGCGTCGGCTGCGGCGGTGACC
>JBFKVA010000021.1:0-29061 GCA_041635475.1 Acidimicrobiia bacterium
GCTGCCGTGGGGCTCGCCTCGACGAGGTCCCGAAGCGTTCGCCGCCCGGGTAATGACACTCCCAACGGGTCGAGGTCGATGACGAGCACGGTCTCCTGGGCTGCAGCCAGTCCGAGTGGTGCGACAGCGGCGAGAAGTCCGGGAGGTGAGGTCTGGACGGCGATGGTGGGCATTGCTTCCCTCGATGCGGGCTACGGTCGGCACCGTATGGCATGCCCGGGCCTGCTGGAACCCCTTCACGGGAGCGCCATGTTCGGGCAGACTGGGCGTTTCGGCCCACGTGGTGGCCAGGGTTGGTATCGTCTCGGCCATGAACGATGCTCCGGAAGCTGTCGATGAGCCCGAGGCGGCGAGTGGGCGGGTGATCGAGACCACCGACCCCGACCTCCCCGACTTCGCTCCCCGAGGACAAATGAAGCGGTGGGAGGCCGATTGCGGCGGAGCGGTCGGCTTCGACTACACCGGTGACCACGACGCGCTCCTCACGCCGACCGAACGGGCGCGCCTCGTGCGAGCCGCCATGGACCGCGAAGCCGGCTGATGCCCGGTCCCACCGGCGACCGTTGATCATGGCCAGGGGGTTCCTCAACGGCCCGAACGTGTGGGTGCTCATCCCCCTGGCAGCTCTCAGTATCCCGATCATCGCCATCCTGGCCGGGTCCTCGTGGCTGCCCTGGCTCTTCATCGGTCTCGTCATGGTGGCCGCGGTCACCGCCGCCGTCCGCTCGGTGATGGGTTACTCGCACCGCCTGCGGATGGAGGAGATCGAGGCGAGGGAGAAGATGCTGCGCCTCGAACATGACCACTTACAGAGCGCCGAGCGGATCCTCGAACTCGACGACACCCGGGATCTGCGCCCCCGGACCGAGCCACCCCTCGAGGCGTAGGGCACAGGGGCTCCGGCCGGGGCCGGGGTACCCTGTCGGTTGCACATGGACTCCGCCGCCTTCTTCGATCTCGACAAGACGATCATCGCCAAGTCGTCAGCATTGGCGTTCGGCAAGCCCCTGTATCGTGCCGGGTTCGTCAACAAGCGAATGGTGGTCAAAGCGGCCATCGCCCAGGTGGTGTACTCGGCGTTCGGGGCCGACCATGACCGCATGGAGCAGGTGAGGGAGCGCATGATGGCGCTCACGCGGGGATGGAACGCCGGGGAGCTGCGGGCCCTGGCCGCCGAGGCCATCGAGGAGGTCGTGGCACCGCTCGTGTACCAGGAGGCCCTCGAGCTGATCGGTCACCACAAGGAGTCGGGCCGGAAGGTCGTTGTGATCTCAACGAGTCCCGAAGAGATCGTGATCCCGCTCGCCAGCTACCTGGGCGGCGTGGACGAGGTGATCGCCACGAGGTCGGCCGTCGGCCCCGACGGCAACTACACGGGTTCCCTCGAGTTCTACGCCTACGGTCCATCGAAGGCCGAGGCCATGGTGGCGATGGCCGAGCGGGACGGGATCGACCTGTCGGCGTCGTATGCGTACTCGGACTCGATCACCGATGAGCCGATGCTGCTCGTGGTCGGTCACCCGGTGGCCGTGAACCCCGACAAGGAACTCCGTGCCCTGGCCGAACACCGGGAGTGGGAGATCCGCGACTTCACGAAGTCGGTCTCCCTCGGCGAGCGCCTGGCCCCCTATGGCAAGCCGGCGGGGATCGGGACCGTCGTCCTGGGCGCCATCGGCGGAGCCCTCTACATGTGGTTGCGAATGCGCTCTCGCCCTCGAGCGTGAGCGGGTCGTGATCGAACGCACACCCTGGGCGCCGCACGCCTCAACCGCCCTCGACGTCGCGTCGGCCTTGTCGGTGGACCCGGCCACGGGATTGGGGTACGAGGAGGTCCGGGAGCGGCGGGCGAAGCACGGCCCCAACCGCCTGGACACCGGCCCGCGAACGACGACGTTCGATCTCCTGCTCAGGCAGTTCAAGAACCCGATGGTGTGGCTCCTCGTCGTGGCTGCCACCGTGTCGGGAGCGCTCCTGGGCGAGTGGATCGACGCTTGGGTGATCCTGGCCATCGTCGGACTGAACGCCTGGATCGGGTTTCGCCAGGAGTCGAGGGCAGAGAAGGCGCTCTCGTCGCTCAAGGAGATGGCTGCCCCGCTGGCGGTGGTCTTGAGGGACGGCATCGAAGCCTCGGTGCCGGCCGCCGACCTCGTCCCCGGTGACGTAATCGTGCTCGAGGCCGGGGATCGGGTACCGGCCGACGCCCGGGTCGTGTTCGCCAGTCATCTGCAGGTGGACGAGGCGGTGCTCACGGGGGAGTCCATGGCTGCCCCCAAGTCGAGCGACCCGGTCGACGCCGACGCCTCCGTCGGCGACCGGGCATCGATGGTCTTCACCGGCACGAGCATCGTGGCCGGCCGGGGTGCCGCCATCGTGGTGGCGACGGGCCTGGCCACCGAGGTCGGCGCCATCGCCCGCCTCCTCGAGGAGGACGAACCACCGACACCGCTGGAAGTCGAGCTTGCTCGGGTGGGGCGCCGGATCGGCTACCTCGTGGTCCTCGTCGCGGCCGTCATCTTCGGGGTCGGCGTGTGGCGCGAGTTCCCCCCGGAGGCGATGTTCCTCACGGCGGTTGCCCTGGCCGTGGCCGCCATCCCCGAGGGTCTGCCGGCCGTCGTGACGATCACCCTCGCCAAGGGGGTGCAGCGCATGGCGGCCGCCCGCGCCATCGTGCGCAAGCTCACGGCCGTCGAGGCCCTGGGTGCGGCGTCGGTGATCTGCACCGACAAGACGGGGACGCTCACCAGGAACGAGATGCTCGTCCAGGCGATCGCCTTCGTCGACGGCACGGTGGACGACCGGACGTCCCTCGCCGACGACGACCGATCCCGGCGGCTCGTGCAGGTGGCGGCGCTGTGCAACGATGCCCGGGTCGGCTCGACCGGCTTCCTCGGGGATCCCACCGAGGTGGCCCTCGTCGACCTGGCCGGGCACTACCTCGACGTCGATGCCGTGCGGGCGGCCTACCCCCGGAGGGAGGAGATCGGGTTCGACTCCTCTCGCAAGCGGATGTCGACCTTCCATCAGACCCCCGCCGGGCGGGCGGTGCTTGCCACGAAGGGAGCGCCGGAGATGCTGCTGCCCCGGTGCGCGTTGGCCGACACCCCGGCGGGACCGATTCCGCTCGATGACGCGACCAGCCGGGCGATCCAGGAGGTGGTTGCGGGGTTCGCGCAGCAGGGCCTACGGGCCTTGGCCCTGGCCCATCGGTACTTCGATGCGATCCCCGCGGTGCCCACGGAGGACGACGAGCAGGACCTCGTCTTCCTTGGGGTGGTGGCGATGTCCGACGAGATCCGGGATGAAGTCCCAGCGGCCGTGGCGGAGGCCACGGCGGCCGGAATCAGGGTGGTGATGGTGACGGGTGACCACGAGGTCACCGCCACCGCAGTCGGGGCCGCGCTCGGTCTCGAAGGAGAGGTTCTGGGTGGTGGGCGGCTGCGGGCGATGGACACCGGTTCCCTCGAAGTGGAACGCTACGGCGTCTACGCCCGGGTCGACCCGGCGGACAAGGTGAAGCTCGTCCACGCCTGGCAAGCCCGAGGCGCGATCGTGGCCATGACCGGCGACGGTGTGAACGATGCCCCCGCCCTCAACGCCGCCGACATCGGTGTCGCCATGGGATCGGGCACCGACGTGGCGAAGGAGGCGGCTTCGATGGTGCTCGCCGACGACAACTTCGCCACCATCGTGGGCGCGGTCAAGGAGGGGCGAGGCATCTACTCGAACCTGCGCAAGGTCGTGTCATTCCTGCTCTCGGCCAACATCGCTGAGGTCTTCGTCATGCTCATCGGCTTCCTCCTGCTCGGTTCTCGAGGGGAGCCATTGCTCGCCACCCAACTGCTGTGGGTCAACCTCGTCACCGATGGCCTCCCCGCGTTGGGGCTCGGAGTGGACCGACCGGCACCCGGGCTCATGGCACGTCCACCTGACCGCTCCCGCTCGATGCTCTCGGTGCGGCGCCAGCTGGACCTGGCGTGGCAGGGGGGTGTCCTGGCCGGTGGTGTGCTCCTCACCTACGCATGGGGTGTGTCAGCCGGGCTCGAGTGGGAGGTGGTGCGCACTGTCGGTTTCACGACCCTGGTCCTCACCCAGCTGGCCCATGTCTGGAATGTGCGGGCCCTCACGGCCGGCCCGTTGGCGACCCCCTTGGCCGGCAACCGACTGCTCCTCGGTGGTGTCCTGGGGTCGTTCGCCCTCCATCTGGGGGTGGTGTACACATCGGTTGGTCAGCGCCTCTTCGAGACCACCGCCTTGGGGATGACCGAATGGCTCGTTGCCGCGGGAGCGGCCGTCGGTTCGTTTGGCGTCGTTGCCGCGGTGCGGGCCAGGCAGCGCACGCGCGTTGCGCTCAGTCGAGCATCGTGAGTTCGATCCGATAGCGAACCCAGTGGAGGGGTGTCGCCAGGGTCTCGATGTACTCGGTGACGCGTTCGGCGGTTTCGGCGTCGGGCTCGGGGGTGACGAGGACCCCGTGGGTGTCGTGGCCGAGGGCGGCTACGAGCTCGACTGCTCGCAGGTCGGGCAGCCGGGTGGAGGCTGCGAGCGGGGACACGGTGAACACGAGGACGAGTTCGGCCTCGGGTCCCGTGAACACGAGGTCGGGGGCCGCGATCCTCCCGCCCACGAAGAAGCGCTTCCGTTCGAGGTGCCCACCTGCGGTGTGCTTGAGCGGCTCGGGAAGCGGGAGGTTCGCGAAGAGCCGGGCGTGCTGGCCGGCGACGAATCGGGACAACTGGTCCCCCGAGGGGAACCCGAGGCGGAGCGGACCCGACGATGCGTCGGAGGTGGCGAGCAGCGTCTGCAGGTTGGAGGTGCGGGCCGGCGTCTGGGAGCTGACAAGGTCGCGGAGGGTGCGTGGGCCGTTTCGTCCCCCGACCGGGTCGGGCGGCGTGTCCAGGTCATCGGGCATCAGCGGTTGGCGAGCTTGCGGAGGCGGTCGAGCTGGTCCTCGATGCCGATGGCGACCAACGTCTGGCCGGCTCGAAGCCAGAAGTCCGCCGGTGGATTGAGGATGGGCTTGCCGGCCTGGGTGACCACGGCGATGACCATGGCCCCGGAGTCCTCCCTGATCTGGGAGGTGGCGAGTGTGCGCCCGATGAGTGGGCTGTCGGCTTCCAGGTGGCACTCCTCGACTCGGAGTTCGACGAGGTCGCCGTGGAACTGCAGGTCGATGAAGTCCGTCAGGTCCGGCTGCTCGACCATCGACGCCATCCGCTCGGCGCCGACCACGGCCGGGGTGACGACCCGATCGGCGCCTGCCAGCAGGAGCTTCTTCTCGGCCTGTGGTTCGTTGGCCCGGGCGATGATCCGAAGGTCCGGGCGGCGGGCGCGGGCCGACAGCACGATGGCGACGTTGTCGGGATCGGATCGGACCGATGCGATGAGGACCTCGGCCGTGTCGATTCCGGCCAGTTCGAGCGAATGGTCGTCCGTTGCGTCGAGTTCGACGACGGGGATGCCCGCGTCTCGCGCGGCCTGCGCCTTGCGCTCCTCGCTGTCGATGACCACCACTTGTCGCGGTCCGGGCTCGAGAACCTCCCACACGTGTCGTCCGATTCGGCCGTAGCCGCAGATGATGACGTGGTTGTCCATGCTGTCGATCCTCCGTCTCTCGCGGCGGGCCTGCATCGAGCCGCCGAGGAACTGCTCCATCGCGAATTCGAGGGCCGTCGTGGCCGTATAGAACACCGTGCCTACGCCGATGATGATGAGGGCGATCGTGGCGAGCTCGCCGGGTCGTGTGAACCCCCCGGCCGGCTCCTGGAAGCCAACGGTGGAGATGGTGATCACGGTGAGGTAGAACGCATCGAGGAGGGCGAGGTCCTCGATCCACATGTAGCCGACCGTGCCGGCCATTGCGATGAGGATGAGCAGCGAAACGGCAGTGACGAGTCGAAGCCGGAGGTTCATGGCGGCAGCCTACCGAGCACCCGGCGGAGCGCATCGCCCGCGTCCCCGTCGTGGCTACCGACGGGGTGGCCGCACGCCCCGGAACTCCCAGTCGCCTCCCAACGCGGTGGAGAGGACCTCCTCGGACGCGCTCGGTTGGGCACCCACGTCCTGGCGGACCTCGCCCGAACCGGCAACGATCGGGTTCACGAGCTCGCCGAGGCCCTCCACCCGTACCGTGACGACGTCCCCCGGTTTGACCGGGCGCGAATTGGCCGGTGTACCCGACAGGATGACGTCGCCGGGGAGGAGCGTGATCGTACGGGCGAGGTCGGCGACGAGGTAGTGCATGTCCCAGCTCATCTCCCCAGTCGACGCCGATTGGACGACCGTGCCGTTCACGAGCGTCTCGATGCGTTTGTCCCGGAAGTCCCATCCCGTCACGAGACCGGGCCCGATCGGGCACAGCGTGTCCGACCCCTTCACCCGAAGCATCGACCCGGCGTCGGTGTCCCGGAAGTCGTGGAGTCCGAAGTCGTTGGCGATCGTGTACCCGGCGATGTGGTGCGCCGCCTCGGTAGGAGCGATGTCCCGACACGGCGCCCCGATCACGATCGCGATCTCACCTTCGTAGTTGAGCCAGTGGCAGCGACCCGGCCGAACCACGGGCTGGAGGTGGGCGTTGAGGGAGGTCGTCGGCTTCTGGAAGTAGGTGGGCGCTGCCGGCAACGTCGCCAGGAACTCCTCGACGCGGCTTTGGTAGTTGAGGTGGACGGCGATGATCTTCGTCGGTTCGACGGGGGGAAGGTGGACCACCGAGTCGATCGGGACGGACCGACCGTCGGCGGTGACCACGTGGTCGCCGTGGCGGGTGACGCCGGTGGCTTTGCCATCGAGCACAACACGCCGGTGTTCCTCCATGCTCGGGACCCTACCGCCGGATCGTGGCCCGGCGATCCTGGCGTGGGGTTTGCCAGCAACGCCGTCGGGTCCGTTCCTACACTGGCCCGAGAAGGGAGTTTGTGTGGTCAATCCGTTCGAACGCGTTCGATACCTGTGGCCTGATCACCTCGGCTTGGCTCGTGGCAAGTACCTGCCGTACGACCACGCCGGGAGCGGTGCGAACCATTGTGTTTCCACGTTCGCCCTGCAACTCAATCGCGAGATGATTCCCCACGAGGGGGCCGCGGTCCTCGGGGGGCTGCCCGACCTCCAGGCGGACTTCAACCTCGACGACGTCCGGCGGGGGTGGGAGCCCAACACGGGGGTGGTCGTCGCCGATGTCTTCCGGGACGGACAGCCGTTGGAGCTGGCCCCTCGGTCGATCCTGAAACGGATCCTGGGCGAGTGGGGCGAACGGGGGCTCACCGTCAACGCCGGTGTCGAGTTGGAGGCCTACCTCTTCGAACCCGACGGTGACGGGTGGAAACCCATCCGCACCCCGGGCTCCCACGTGTACGGCACGGGTCCCATGCAGGATCCTTCGGGCACGATCGACGAGATCATGGAGATCTCGAATGCCATCAGGATGCCCCTCGAATCGGTGAACTCCGAGTACGACGACGGCCAGTTCGAACTCACCCTGCACTACACCGACGCCCTCACCGCCGCCGATGACGCGTTCCTGTTCAAGCAGATGGCGAGGGAGGTGGCGGCCTCCCGGGGTGTGCTCCTGACCTTCCTCGGCAAGCCGCACAGCGATCGTGGCGGGAACGGGCTCCACGTCAACTTCTCGCTCCTCGACCAGTCGGGATTCAACGCGCTGGGGGACCCGGTCTCCGACGACGGGCTTTCGGACCTGGCCCGGCATTGCATTGCCGGGCTCATCGACAAGCACCGGACGATCGCCGCCTTGCTGGCGCCGACGGTGAACGCGTACAAGCGCCTCGTTCCCGGCCAGCTGGCAGGATGCTGGGCCAACTGGGGGTACGACCACCGGGGAACCACGGTGCGCATCCCCCCCTCGCGAGGCGCCGCCACCCGCATCGAGCATCGCATGGCCGACTGTGCGTCGAGCCCGCATCTCGCCATGGCCGTCGTGCTGGCGGCCGCGCTGCACGGTGTCCGAAGGGAACTGCAGCCGCCGGCCGTCGAGACGCTCGATTGCATCGAGAACGTCGGAACCGACGTGTGCGTTCCGCCCGACCTCGGGTCGGCCCTTGACGTGCTGGCCGCCGACACCGAGTTCGTCGAGGCGTTCTCCCCGGTGTTCGTCGACGGGTTCCTGGCGGTGAAGCGGGCCGAGTGGGAGCGGTTCTCGCGGTGGACGACCGACTGGGAGCTGAACGAGTACCTTCCGTACTACTGAGGTTCCACTGTGTCACTCGCCGGTTTCATGTTCCCGCGCACGCCCCTGGGTCGGGCGTCGGTCGTCCCCAGCCCGCCGTGGCACTACTCGGGGGAGATGCTGACGGTGGAGTACCGCACCGCCCCCGGCTCGGTGGCCAGGTTCCTGCCCCCCGGCCTGGAGCCGGCCCCCGACGACCCCGATGCGGTCGCCCTCATCTGGGCCGACTGGCAAAGCTGTTCGGACGACCTCTCCGAGACCCTCGACCCGGTGCGGTCCCAGTACAAGGAGGCGTTCGTCGTCGTCCGTTGTGCCTGGCGGGAGCAGGTCTGGTCCCGCTGTCTCTTCATCTGGGTCGACAAGGACTTCGCGATGGTACGGGGCCACCATCAGGGGTATCCCAAGAAGCTGGGTGACATCTGGATGACTCGCCCGGTGCTCATCGGGCGGGCGGGTCCGCGCCTCGAGGCGGGAGGGCGTTTTGGGGCCACCCTCGCCTCCTCGTCCCGACGCCTGGCCGAGGCGGTCATCACGCTCGCTGAGGAGGGTGGCTCCCCCGGGTTCGTGAACGGCCATCCGATGCTCCACTCCCGGCTCATGCCCGCCATCGAGTCGGACGGCACCGACAGCCTGGACGAACTCGTCACCATGCGCGGGTACGACGGAGCCGTGTCCGACGTGTGGTCCGGAACGGCCGAACTCGACCTGTTCCGATCACCGACGGAGGAACTCGCCGACCTCCCGGTCCGCTCGGTGATCGGCGGCTTCTACCATCGGGTGGCGGTTTCCTGGCGGGGAGGAACCACGATCGAGCGGCGTTGATCCCGCGGGTCGGTCCGGGGTCGGGCTGATATCGTCTGTCGGGTCGCGAGGAGGATTCCATTGGGCGAAGTCGTCGGTGCCGGCCTCATTTCCCACGTCCCAACGATCATGATGCGCGAGGAGCTCCGGCTGGAGCTCAACGAGGGCAAGGAGATCAGCTTCGTCCCGGGGTTCCACCGCCTACGTGCCGAGAAGGTGGCACCGCTGCAGGCGGACACGATCGTGATCGTCGACTCCCACTGGTTCACGACGGTCGAGCACGTGATCGCGGCGCAGGATCGGCGGGCCGGGATCTTCACGTCCGCGGAGTTGCCGCGGGGCATGGCGCAGATCCCCTTCGACTGGCCGGGTGACAGGGACCTCGGTCTCGCCATCGCCGCCGAGGGTGAGCGGCTCGGCACGCCGACGCACGCTTCGGTCGATGACCACCTGCCGCTCTTCTACGCCACGCTCAACCTCGTGCACTACCTGCGTACCACGGAGCGGATCGTCTCCATCTCGGTGGCCCAGACCGGTGAGGATGACGACTTCCTGGTGATGGGTGAGGCAATCCAAGCCGCGGTCGAGGCGCTCGACCGACGGGTGATTGTGCTTGCCTCCGGTGGGATGAGCCACCGGTTCTGGCGCTTGAAGCAGATCCCCGACCACGAGGCATCCGATCCCAGCCACATCATCACGGCCGAGGCCCGAGCGGCCGACCTGGAACGCATCGACTGGATGGTGCGAGGGGAGCACGCCCGGGTGGTGGCGACGATGGGCGAGTACCACCGGCATCTCCCGGAGGCCGGGTTCGGCCATTACCTCATGATGCTTGGCGCGGTCGGTGGCGCCCGGTGCACGGCGCCCGGTGAGATGTTTTCCGACTACGAGAACGCCACCGGGACCGGCCAGGTGCACGTCTGGTTCGATCGACCGGAGGTCGGCTGGGTCGACTGAGATCAGGTCGTCGAGCCGTCGAGGACCTGGACGGTCTTGAGGTCGCTGTGGAAGTCGAGGGCGTAGTCCCCTCCTTCGCGTCCGATGCCCGAGATCCCGCACCCACCGAAGGGTGCCGTCAGGTCCCGAACCAGGAAGCAGTTGACCCACACGGTGCCGGCGCGCAGGGCACGACCGACGCGGTGTGCACGATGGGCATCCCCGGTGAAGACGATCGCCGACAGGCCGTACCGCGTCGAGTTGGCCACGGCAACGGCCTCCTCCTCGGTCGAGAACGACTGCAGCGTGAGGACCGGTCCGAACACCTCCTCCTGGACGATCTCCGAGTTGTTGTTCCGGGGAAGGACGAGGGTCGGCTCGTACCAGAGGCCATCGTCACGCCACGCGGCACCCCCCCGCACGATGTCGTCGCCATGGGCCCGGGCCCGCTCGACGAACGCCTCGACGCGGGCCAGGTGATCCGGGTGGATGAGTGGGGAGATCGTCGTCTCCGGTTCTCGGCTGTCGCCGAGCACGTGGGCGTCGACGTGGCGGTTGAAGCGGTCGAGGAACGCGTCCCGAACGGTCTCCTGGACGAGCAGCCTCGTACCGGCCAGGCACACCTGGCCGCTGTCGTCGTACTGGCCCGCTGCCTTGGCGGCAGCAGCCTCGATGTCGGCGTCCTCGAACACCAGGAACGGGCCCTTTCCGCCGAGTTCCGCCGTGAACGGGACGATGGTTGCCGCGGCCGTGGCGCCAATGTGGCGCGCAGTGGCTGGTGATCCCGTGAACGAGATGCGCCGCACGCGGGGGTCGGCGACCAGGGCTGCCCCGACCTCCGGCCCGAGTCCCTGGACCACGTTGAGGACGCCCGGGGGCAGGCCGGCCTCGACGCTGAGGTCAGCCAGGAGGGACGCCGACAGGGGGGCCCACTCGGCAGGCTTGAGTACGACGGTGTTGCCGGCCGCCAGGGCAGGAGCGATCTTCCACGTGGAGAGGAGCCAGGGAGCGTTCCACGGGGTGATGATGACGGCCGGCCCGGCGGGCATCCGCTGGACCGCGTTGGCCGTGCCTTTCGAGGACCATCGGCGCTCTGTGTGGTTGGTGGCGAGGTCCGCGTAGTTGCGGAAGTTCTCGGCACCCCGATGGACGACCCGGGCCCGCAGCGACCCGAGGAGCATGGCCATGTCCAGGCACTCGACGGTGGCGATCTCCTCGGTGTGGGCGTCGATGGCGTCGGCGAGGCGGTGGAGGTGACCGGCCCGGGCGACCGGCGAGAGGGCCGCCCACGCCGGGAACGCGTCATCGGCGGCAGACACCGCGAGGTCGGCGGTGGAGGCGTCACCCCTCGCGACGTCCGCGAGATGCATCGACCATTCCAGGGGAGAGCGCACCTCGAACCGATCATCGGACCCGATCCGGGCGCCTCCGATGAAATGGTCGGTGTCGACGGTGACCCCGGCGATCGTCGTGGTGGGCATCGGTGACGAGCCTATCCGTGACCCGCGGTGGCGGTTGACAGAGACCCAGAACTCTGATACTGTTCGATAAACATCGAATCAAACGATACAACCCGTACCAATCGTACAAGTCAGGACATCCCGTGACCGTTCTTCAGAATCCTCTTGAGCGCTCGAACCCCCTCGCCGTTCGCATTGCGTGGTCCCCGGTGTTCGAGGCCGTCATCGCCCATTGGGCTTCGAAGGTCGAGCTGGAGGACCTCGACTCGTTCCTCGAACGGGAAGGAATCGAGGCGCTCGTCGCCGCTGCGGGCCTCGGAGACGAAGCGACCGACTGGATGGGCGAGCGCCACGGTGCCGCCTGGATCTTCCTGCTTCCGCTCATCGACGAGAGCGGAGCGATCGCCGCGGGAGACCTTGCCGACCACATCACGTCGATGGACGCGGAGGCGCTCTTCACCGCCTACTCGAGTGCCGGAGACTGCAAGGGGCATTGCGCCCATGGCCCACTCTCCGTCGACGAGCCGGCCGGATTCAAGGAGCGTCTGGAGGGCGTGCTCAAGAGGATCGAAGATGCCGCGTCCGAGGAGGTCGCGGCGTTCGCCCCGAGGCTCCGTCACGATGCCCAGCTCACAGCCTTCCTCCAGCGCAGGATGGCAATGCCCCAGCTCATCGAGAGCGTGACAAACGGCGTTGCCTACACGCCCGAAGCCGGCGTGGAGGAGATCGTGCTGGTTCCCAGCGTGCTGCTCCGGCCGTTCAACCTCATGCACCGAAGCGGCGGAACCCTCTACCTCGTGTACCCGGCGTCCGACGAGGCCGTCGACGCGGATGAGGACACGCCGGCTGCGTGGATGGTCCAGTTGTTCAAGGCCCTCGCCGACGAGAAGCGGCTTCGGCTCCTGCGTCACCTCTTGCAGGGACCACAGGGCCTCATGGAGCTCGCCGAGTACATCGGGCTCGCCAAGTCCACCACCCACCACCATCTCCGGCTGCTGCGGGCCGCCGGACTCATCCGGCTCAACGTGAGTGCAGACGACGAGAGCCGCTACGAACTTCGAACCGACACCCTCCCGGAGGCCATCTCCTCCGTGATCCGCTACCTCACTCCCGGAGACCGCACATGAACCAGTACCTCAACCATCACTTCGCCCACGCCAGGGAGCTGGGCATACGGATCCGACTCGACTCCGTTCGTGTCCCTGACGGGTGGCACCCGCGGTCCGACCGTGTCCTGTCGGACCTGGTCGGGCACCGACTCGTTCAGCTCGGGATCCGGCTGCTCGCCGACCGGGGCCTCGCAGAGCGGATCGAGGGGCACCTGCGCCCGCGTGCCGCCTGACCCCGCCTTCTCCCCAGCGAGTGTGCGCCCCGCCCCGGCCGGGCGCAACTCGTCGAGGGGCCAGTCAACTGCGACCGTGTTCCCCGGGCACATACCTCGGGTAGGTCTCCTTGGCGGCCCGGGCCAAGTCGAGGTCGATGTCCACGGTGGCGAACGGATCGGCGGTGTCCGTGGTGGCGAGGATGCGCCCGTACGGATCGCTGATCCAACCCAGGCCGCCGAGGTCGGCCGGTCCTCCCCGGGCCCGGTAGAGGTTCGACGAGGCGCAGAACGCCCCGCTCACCATGGAGGCGCTCCGGCCCCCGGCCAGCCACACCTCGAGGGAGGCGTGGGGGGTGGCCCGGGGGACGAGAAGGAGATCGGCCCCGTCCGTCCCGTACTGCCGGGCGTGCTCGAAGAACCACACCTCGGTGCAGATCAGCATCCCGGCGGTCGCCTCCCCGGCGGAGAAGGCCGTGAAGTCCGCGGGTGCCGGGTCATACCATCGACGCTCCCAGAAGCCCGACTCGTTGGGTAGGTAGTGCTTTTCGTGCACGTCACGCTGCCCCGCGGCATCAACGAGGTAGCCGCAGTTCCGGTTGGAGCCGTCCTTCACCGTGGGCCGGGTCCCGGCGACCATCGTCGGCGCGACGTCGGGCAGGAGGGCCAGCCATTCCTCCGCCTGCTCGACGGCCTCAGTCCACTGTTCGGGGACGACGGTGAACTCGGCCGCCAGCCATCGAGAAAACGGCATCTCGGGCAGCAGGAGCAGGTCGCTCTCCGCGTCTGCCACGTGGTGGGCCAGGGCATCCCATTCGTCGGGCAGGATGCCCCCGATGTTCGTGAGCTGACAGACCGTGATGCGCATGGCCGGAGGCTAGGTCGGTCCGGATCTCATCCGGGTCGTGGTTTGGTCCGTAGAGAGGAGGCATGTCTGTTTAGTACTAAGGAGATGTCATGCGTAGATTCACACTGCTGGCGACCGCAGCGCTCATGGTCGTCGCGATTGCGATCCCGGCGACTGCCGCCCCTTCCACCAAGGGAACCACGTACGTGGCACCCAGCGCCGTCACCGCGAGCGTGCTGCAGGGCGTCACCGCCCCGGCATGGCTCGGTGACATGGGTGCCGGGTTCGGCATCACCGGCAAGCCCGCGGCCAAGGGCTTCAACAACGGCGTCATCAAGCACGTCGGTGGCCTCGAGATCGACTCCACCCTGGGCGTCATCGAGATCCGGAACTTCTGGATCGACACGATTGCCGGCACGGTGTCCGCAGAGGTCGCCGACCTCGGTCGGTTCGATCTCTTCAACCTCGATGCCGCTGCCCCCATCGACGGCTGTGAGGTGACGGCGACGCTCCTGTTCAACGGCTTCGCCTCCGCCGCCATCGTCGGGGATGCCTCGATCGAGGGCCTGGTGGCTGGTACCGCCTGCGTCGACCTCGGCTAGTCCGGTTCCTCCACGGCGAAGCGCCCCGATGCGGGGCGCTTCGCCGCGTCCCCGCCCTACTCGAACCGGTGGGTGCTCGTGCCCAGCGTGACGACCTTGCCGTCGTCGCGGCGTACGAACACCTCCCCGAAGAACATCCTTCGCCCGGCGTGGACGGTGCGTGCCTCGGCGACGAGCGTCTCTCCCGGTCCGATCGGTCGGGGATACTGGACCTTGAGGTCGAGGGCGACGGCTCGGCTCCCTTCGGGAGCAGCCGCCTCGGCCAGGGCGTCGGCCGCGGCCTGGGCGAGCACGGCCAGGGTCCCGCCGTACAGCCTGGCCGCCGAGGACAGGTGCCAGCCAAGGGTGACGAGGCGCATGATGGCGATGGACGGGTTGACGGCGACCGTCTCCATCCAGTGGAGGTCGAGGTACGGGTGCTCGGGCCCGGTGAGGCCGTCGTCTCGAAGGTGGTGGGGCACGAACCCCGACGGGGGTTCGATGGACGGAGGCAAGGGGGTGTTCGGTGCCGGGGTGATGGCGATGCGACTGGCCGCCCGGGCCACGACGGCCCCTCCATCGGCATGGATCGCGGATTCGGCGTAGCCGGTGATGCCGTCCTCGTACACGAGCTGGGCGCTGGCCGAGAGGATGGTCGTGGCCCGCGGAACCGGCTCGAGGTAGAAGATCGAAAGCTCGGCGGTGGGAGACGTGAGCTGCTTGGGAAGTGCCGAGAGCACCGCGGAGCCGAGCGGGGCATCGCACAGGAAGACCGCCGCGGCTGGTGGTACGTCACCGTCCCGGTCGCGCCACCGGGCCCCGACGGGCAGCTCGAACCGCGTTGCCCCCGGGACGACCTCGACGAGCACGAGGCCGGCGTGGTGGTAGATGGGTGGCCGCTGATGGGGCGCATCGGCGGTGAGCCGCTCGACGTGGCTCGCGTGCCCGTCCCGGAGGAACGTGAAGCCCCCGACGTACTCGATCATCGAAGGTGCTCCATGGCCAGCGCCGCCAGGAAGTACACCCGCTGGCCGAGGCGGTCGAGGTCGTCGGGGACACTCGGCATCGCCCCGAGGACATAGCGGGCGTACACCCCTTCGACGATCGCCCCCAGCCGCCAGTACTGGAACGCCCGATACCAGCCGACCTGGGACGTGTCGAAGCCGGTGCGGGCGGCGTAGAGATCGATGAGTTCCGATCGTTCGGGAAACCCACCGGCCCGGGTCGGCGACGCTCCGACGCCTTCCGCGCCCTCCTCGTGCTCGGATGACCACGTGTTGAGCAGGTACCCGAGGTCCGCCAGCGGATCACCCAGGGTGCACAGCTCCCAATCGAGCACTGCCGCGATGCGACCCGTCGGCGTGGCGATCATGTTGCCGAGCCGGTAGTCACCGTGGACGACGCTCGTGTGGCGCTGGGCGGGTACCTTCCGGCTGAGGATCGCGAACGCCTCCTCCATGTCGGGGATCTCTCGCTGGTGGTGCGCGTCCCACTGCTTCTTCCAGCGACGGAGTTGGCGTTCGACGTACTCCTCCCGCCGTCCGAGGTCGCCCAGGCCGATGGCATCGATGTCGGCAAGATGGAGGTCGGCCAAGACGTAGGCGGTGTGGAGCCCCAATGACCGCCGTTGCTCGACGTTCGGGTAGATCGCGGTGGCGGCGTCGTCGTCGTGCAGGACCGCACCCTCGACGAAGGTCATGACGTAGAACGGGGCGCCGTTCACCGACGGGTCGGCGCAGTGGGCCAAGGTTCGAGGCACCGGGACCGCGGTCTGGCCGACGGCGGTGATGACTCGGTACTCGCGACCCATGTCGTGGGCGGTGGCGAGGACCTCGCCCAGCGGGGGGCGGCGGAGGACGAACGTGCGACCAGTCCCGTCGCGAGCCCGGTAGGTGAGGTTGGAGTGACCGCCGGCGATCTGCTCGAACTCGATCGGTGGCTCCACCCCCTCGACGTTGTCGGCGAGCCACCGTGTGACCGGTTCGAGTTGGATGCCGGCGGGAGGTTGAGCCATGGGGGTCGAGCCTATTCGGACGCCGAGGGGGCATCGGTGAGGAGGAGAATGGCGAACGTGGGGAGCCAGTGGGAGCCGGAGAAGTGCTCGGTTCGGGACGCCGCCAGGCCGGCAGCGGCGTGTCTGGCGGCGAACGCCTCGAGGTGAGGCCGTCGGCGGTCTCCAGCGGGGAGTGCTCCCGCCAGGCGACGGGCGGCCCAGGCCCGGTTGAGGTTGAGGCCGTCGAGGTGGGTGCCGTGACCGTCGGCCGGGTCGGTGTTGACGGCCACGTCCACCGAGTCCAACTCGCGTGGCAGTCCGGGGAGGAACTCGGACAGCCATTCGGGGAACCCATCGATGCACCAATCCATCACGACCGCGGCCATGAGGCCGGGAGAGAGGAAGTCCGTGGGTCCGGTCTCGGCCAGGAGGGACCGCCCGGTGGCCGCCGCCCAGTGGCCCCGGGCGGCTTCCCGGGCCCGGGCGCCGACCTCGGCATCACCGGTGACGTCCGCCCATCGCAGGATCAGCCCGAGCGAGAAGGCGGTCTGATGGTGCAGGCCCGACTCATCGAGGGCCGTCGCCATCCACGCCAGCAGCCGGCCACGGGCCAGCGCGACGAGGGGAGTGAGGGCAGCTCGCCAGGAAGACGCCGCGGCGAGGCGCAGCTCGGCGTCGAGCATGAGGAGCCATCCGAGGCCGTACGGCTCCTCGAACCCGGGTGCGTCGCCGACCGTCGCCGCCTCCCGTGACAGCGGTCCAGGAAGGAACGATTCCTCCAAGCGTCCTCGGAGCTCGTCGGATCGGACCCCGAGGCGGAGAAGCCGGGTCATCGACCAGTGGGAGTGGACCGCCGAGTGCCAGTCGTAGCAGCCGTGGAACACGGGGTGCAGTTCGATCGGGGCCAAGGCGGGGAGCCGGGGATCGACGTGGTGGGGATGGTCCCGGCGAGTGGTCCGAAGGAGCGTGGGCACGTAGTCGGCGAGCACGCCGTCCACGCTACGCGCCACCGTCCCGGGGGTAGGTTCGGCACGACGCCCGCAGGAGCGACCACTTGGACTTCGAACTGTCAGACGACCAGAAGCTGTTCCGGGACACGATCCGCGACCTCGCCGATCGACACATCCGCCCTGTCGCCCGCCAGTGGGAAGAGGAGGGTCGCTACCCCCACGAGATCGTCGACCGGATGAAGGCGATGGGCCTGTTCGGGATCACCGTGCCCGAGGAGTTCGGTGGCCTGGCCCTCGACATGGTCTCGTTCACGATCGTGTTTGAGGAGCTGGCGCGGGCGTGGATGGGGATCGGCGGGATCATCGGGAGCCACTCGCTTGCCACATTCATGATTGCCCACCACGGCACGGACGAACAGAAGCGACGCTACCTCCCGGACCTGGCCACAGGCGAACGCCGGACGGCCATCGCCCTCACCGAACCCGATGCCGGCTCCGACCTCCAAGGGATCAAGACCCGAGCGCGGCGCGACGGCGACGAGTACGTCGTGACCGGTACCAAGTTCTGGATCACGAACGCCCGATTCGCGAACCCGCTGCCGGTCCTCGTCAAGACCGACCCGGCGGCCGAACCGGCCCACACCGGCATGAGTGTCCTGCTCGTGGACGCCGACACCCCCGGGTACTCGGTGTCGCGCGACATCCCCAAGCTGGGATACAAGGGCCCGGAGTCGTGCGAGGTGGTCCTCGACGATGCGCGGGTTCCCGCCGCCAACCTGCTCGGTGGCGTCGAGGGGCTGGGGTTCAAGCAGGTGATGGCCGGTCTCGAGATCGGGCGCCTCAACGTGGCCGCCCGCAGCGTCGGCATCGCGCAGGAGGCCTTCGACCAGGCGCTGGACTACTCGCGCCAACGCCAGGCGTTCGGTCGGCCGATCAGCCAGTTCCAGTCGATCCAGGCCAAGTTGGCCGAGATGGCGACCCGGGTCCAGACCGCTCGCCTCCTCACCTGGTGGGCGGCAGCCCGGGCCGATGGCGGCCACCGGGTCGACCTCGAGTCTTCGATGGCGAAGCTCCATGCCTCCGAGGCTGCCCTCGAGAACGCCCTGGACTCACTGCGCATCCACGGTGGGGCCGGGTACTCCAAGGAGCTGGAGGTCGAGCGCCTCTACCGGGACGCGCCGCTCATGGCGATCGGTGAGGGCACGAACGAGATCCAGAAGAACATCATCGCCCGGCGCCTCATCGGCGGCGAGGGCCGAATCGGCTGACGACGGGCCGTCACCCCTCCGGGCGGTACGGGGCGGTGGCAAGGGCGGAGAAGACGTCGAAGGCGCTCTCGTGCAGCACGACGACCGCCGCGCCGTTTCGGTTGGCGTTCTCGCCCTCGACCACGATGTTGGGCACCTCGAACGGCTCGAGTTCATAGATGAGGGCCCCGACGGCGAGGAGATCACCCACCGGCAGGTCGGTCCAGGTGTGCGTGGTGAGCAGCTCGAGGAGGCCGGGGAGCGCGGTGAGGCCCCGCGCCTGCACCGCCACCATCGCCCACTGCATGATGACGCCGTGGTGGAGCTGCCGGCGGAAGTCGCCGCCGTCGATCGTCCGGTTGCGGGCGAAGGCGAGGGCTTCCTCGCCGGTGAGATGCTGGACGCCGGGCGAGAAGTAGGCCTGGGACTTCTCCTCGGCCATGGCGAACGGGATGTCGGCCTCGAACCCACCGAAGGCGTTCACCAGGTTGACAAAGCCCTTGAATCCGGTGACGACGTAGCCCTCGAGGTCGAGGCCGGTGAGGATCTCCGCCGTGTCCAGGACCCGGTCGGGTCCGTTGGACGCCATGACGTTCGTGAACTTGTCGAAGGTCCCCTCCGGGGTCTCGACGTGCGAATCCCGGGGAATGCCGACGATCGAGGCGGCGGATCCGTCGGGGGCGATCGTGATGATGTGGTGCGAATCCGCCCGGAACCGGAGTGGGTTCTCACCGGGCCGGGCATCGGATCCGATCACGTAGACCTGCCGGAGGTGCGAGCCATACCAGGGTCGGAGGCCGAGCGACGGAAGCTTGGCGCCAACGATCTCCCATTGCCCCCCGTTGTCGGAGGCAGCCAGCACGACGTCGGTGCCGTCGGTGACGACGGCGATCCTGCCGTTGGGCAGGGTTCCGCCGTGGACGACAAGCTCCCGCCCGAGCCCGGGCCGTCCAGAGCCGGCCACGTGGGAGATGAGCCCCGGGGGAGCGTTCACCGGGCCTGTTGCGCCGGCTGCTGCACCGTACAAGGCAGCGACCTGGGATTCGAGGTCACCGGTGGCACCGACCACCGTCACGAACACCTCGACCGCCGGTGAGGTGCTGGAAGGCGCCGGGGCGTCCGTGCTCGGGGGAGGCGCGGTGGTCACCGTCGTGGTCGGCGAGACCTCGGTCGTGACGGCCTCGGCGCCACCGCCACAGGCAGTGGTCGCCACGATGAACGCGATGAACAGCGCGGGGATGCGACGCATGGAGCGGTCTCCGCCGGGAGGGGTTGGGGCGGCGCACACCCTATACTCCCGGCCGTTCTAGGCCATCCCATGGAGCACTCCCCAATGGATCCGTCCAACTACCTCTACCTCGCCGTCATCGCCTCCGTTGCGGCACTCGTCCTCGCCTGGGTCTTCTCGACCCAGGTCAACCGGGCTCCCCAGGGCAACGACCGCATGAGGGAGCTGTCGACGGCGATCCGCGAAGGTGCGATGGCGTTCCTCAAGGCCGAGTACCGATGGGTGGCCGTCTTCGTGGTGATCATGACCGTGCTCATCGTTGTCTTCATGGGCGAAGATGCCGGGGTACTCCGGGCGGGCGCCTACATCGTGGGTGCCGTATTCTCGGCCGGGGCCGGTTTCGTCGGCATGCGGGTGGCGACCTCGGCCAACGCCCGCACCACCGAGGCCGCTCGCACCGGCGGGATCGCCAAGGCCCTGCCCCTTGCGTTCCGGGGTGGCGCGGTCATGGGATTCACCGTGGCCGGCCTCGGTCTGCTCGGGGTGACGGTTGGCTGGATCGTCTTCCAGGACCACGAGTTCGGGGCGGAGATCGTCACCGCGCTCGGCCTCGGGGGGTCCTCGATCGCGCTCTTCGCCCGCGTCGGGGGTGGGATCTACACCAAGGCGGCTGACGTCGGCGCGGACCTCGTCGGCAAGGTCGAAGCCGGCATCCCCGAGGATGATCCCCGCAATCCGGCGGTCATCGCCGACAACGTGGGGGACAACGTCGGGGATGTTGCCGGCATGGGAGCCGACCTCTTCGAGTCGTACGTCGGCTCGCTCGTCGCCCCCATCGCGTTTGCGGCCCTCGTGTTCTCGGGTGCTTCCTTCCTCGCCGAGGCGATCATCTTCCCGCTGGCCGTCGCCTCCGTGGGCATGGTCGCTTCGATCATCGGGTCCTTCCTCGTGAAGCCGAAGGGCAAGGACGACCTTGCGTCCTCCCTCCACCGGGGCACGAACGTGGCCATGGTCCTGGCGGCACTCGGTGTGCTCGGACTCGTCTATCTCATCTTCGGCGACAAGGTGGACAATCCCCTTGGCTTGTGGATCGCCGTCGTCATCGGTCTGCTCGTGGGGTTCACGATCGGGAAGCTCTCGGAGATCTCCACCTCGGACCACTTCAAGGCGGTCAAGCACATCGCCAAGCAGGCCGAGACCGGCCCGGCCACCGTGGTTCTCGCCGGTATCGCCGAGGGCAAGAAGTCGGCAGCGTATTCCGTCATCGTGACTGCGGCCGGCATCGGTGGCGCCTACTGGGCCGGGGACTGGGCGCTCGGCGCCGAGGGTGGCATCTACGGGGTGGCGATCGCCGCCATCGGTGTGCTGGCCACGCTCGGTATCACGATCGCCGTCGACGCCTACGGCCCCATCGCCGACAACGCCGGCGGGATCGCCGAGATGGCACATCTCGACCCGGAGGTCCGCGAGGCCACGGACGCCCTCGACTCCCTCGGGAACACGACCGCCGCCATTGCCAAGGGGTTCGCCATCGGGTCGGCGGCGGTGACCGCCCTCGCGCTCTTTTCGACCTTCACCCGGGCGGTCGGCCTGGAAACGATCAACATCCTCAACGTGGGGACGACGATCGGCCTGTTCCTCGGGGCCATGTTCCCGTTCCTCTTCTCGTCGCTGACGATCAGCGCCGTAGGGCGGGCCGCGTTCACGATGATCGAGGAGGTCCGCCGCCAGTTCCGCGAGATCCCCGGCCTCAAGGAAGGCGATCCCAACGCCAAGGCCGAATACGCCCGGTGTGTCGAGATCGCCACCGCCGGGTCGCTGCGGGAGATGATCCTCCCCGGGTCCCTGGCCATCGCCCTGCCCCTCGTCATCGGCTTCATCGACGTCGAGACGCTTGGTGGTTTCCTGGCCGGCGCCCTCGTCACCGGGTTCCTCCTGGCGATCTACATGGCGAATGCCGGCGGGGCGTGGGACAACGCCAAGAAGTACATCGAGGCCGGTGCCCACGGTGGCAAGGGCTCAGATGCCCACAAGGCGGCCGTCATCGGGGACACGGTGGGCGACCCCTTCAAGGACACGTCCGGCCCGGCCCTCAACATCGTGCTCAAGGTGATGACGATCGTCTCACTCATCTTCGCCTCGGCGTTCATCTCCTGAGGAAGCCGAGGTACGAGACACGAGGTACGAGACGCGAGGTACGAGGCACGGAGGCGGGAGGGCGCAGGACGGAGTGCCCGAGCCCAGTGCTGAGTGAGTCCTCTCTGGCGTACCTCGGACCTTCCACCTCGTACCTCTGATGTCCTACCAGCTCTACGCCCTCACGGCTGCCTCGTTCTGGGCCCTCGGGGGCCTCATCGCCGCCGGCCCCACCCGCCTGCTGGGAGGCCCCAGGTTCACCAGGGTTCGGATGTACTGGGTCTCGGGTCTGCTGGCCGCGATTGCGACGTTCGTTGGTGGCTGGGGATCGATCGAGGCCACCGACTGGCTGCCGCTGGCGGTGTCGGGTTTCGTCGGGCTGGCCTTGGGCGACGCCGCGCTGTTCACGGCCTTCAGCCGACTCGGTCCGAGAAGGACCGGGATCCTCTTCGCGGTCAACGCCCCGATGGCCGCCGCCCTCAGCGCCATCTTCCTCGGTGAGCGGTTCACCGTGGCGTCGGCCGGCGGGGCCGCACTCGTCCTGGCCGGGGTGACCATGGCAATCGCGTTCGGCACTCGGCCGGGCCAGTCCCACACGTGGGAGCAGGTCCGGGGAAGCCTGTGGGTCGGCGTCGCATTCGGCCTTCTCGGGGCTCTCGGTCAGGCGATCGGGATCGTCGTCGTCGACCCCGTCTTCGACGGAAGCCTCGACCCGTGGGCCGGGGCGACAGTGCGGGCGGTGGCCGGTACCGTGGGCCTCGTGGCCCTGGCCCCGCTGTTCGAGCGCCGGGCGCCGGGGATCGGACCAAAGCTGAAGTTCACCCCCACACTGCTTGCGACCGTCTTCCTGTCGGGCACGATCGGGATGGCGATCGGCAAGACCCTCGTGCTCCTGGCACTCAACGAAGGTGACGCCGGGGTCGTCTCCGTCCTCATCTCCACCTCGCCGGTCCTGCAGCTGCCCATCATCTGGGCGATCACTCGCCAACTGCCTCCCCGCGGGGCCTGGCTGGGGGCGGCGGTGGCGGTTGTGGGGACCGCCCTCATCGTCTGAGGCCGGCGGCCTCAGCCCCTCGGCGAATACGAGAAGCCGGGGAGGGGCCAGCTCTCCGACAGCCAGCCGGACACCTCCCGCCACACGACCTCGTCCATCTCGGCACGGGATGCCCTCACCCACGAACGCACGATGGCGGACTCACCGGGACTGCCACCCGGGTAGATGTAGACGCACCCGATCACTGCGTCCTCGTCGAGGACCGAGTACGTGAACGACGAACGCCGGTCGAACTCGTCGGCGTGCATCTCCATGTCGGCCATGTTGGCGGCGAGGGTCATCGGCTGTGGCCAATCCCAGCCTTCCATCCCGGGCGTGGCACGAATGTGATCGATGCTCGACATCCACGCCTCGTGATCACGCTCGTTGTGGATCGGTCCAAGGGGCTCGAGGTGGAATCCTGGACCCACGAACGTCAGCGGTACCTCGAAGTCGACTGGAACGAACGGCATCGGGCCACTCTATGGCGAGGGGACCCTCGTCGCCTGCGGACCTAATCCGCCCAGCTTCCTAGCCTGCCCGGGATGCGCCTCACGTTCGCCCGGCACGGACAGACCCCGGACAACGCCGAGAAGATCTGGCAGGGATGGGACGGACGCGGCCTGAACGAGCGGGGCGTGCGGCAATCGAAGCTGCTCGGCCAGAGCCTGGCCGCAAGCAGTTTCACCCGTGTGCTCGCCTCTGACGTCGAGCGGGTGCTGGAGACCGCAGCACACCTGGGCACAGCAGTGGAGGTGGACCGCCGCTGGCGGGAGATCGACGTCGGATCGTGGGCGGGCCGGTCGATTCCCGAGACGTGGGTGGCTCATCGTGACGTCTTCGACGCGATGCGGCGGGGGGAGGACATCCGGATCGGCGGGGACGGGGAAACCATCTCGGAGTTCCACTCCCGCATCACTGCCGCGGTGGACTCTCTCATCGACGAACACGACGAAGGCGACCACGTCCTCGTCCTCTCTCACGGTGGGTTCATCGGCGGGCTCGTGGCCTCGGTGTTCGGCTCCCGGTGGCCGATGGGTCCGACGGCCCCGATTCACAACTCGGCGACCACGACGTTCGAGGTCGGCAGCGACGGTCGGCTCCGTCTCGACGTGCTCAACGACCACACCCACCTCACCGCGGACGAGACCGATGTCGTCGACTGGCTGCGGGATGCCCGGGCGCTCACGTTCGTGCGGCACGGGGAGTCACTGGGCAACCGCATCGGGACGTGGGAAGGTCACAGTTGCTCGGGTCTGAGCCCGGACGGTATCCAGCAGGTCGGTCGTCTCGAAAGGTGGTGGTCGGTGGCTGCCCCGGTGGCGTCGTCCGACACCCCCCGGGCCCTGGAGACCGCCCGCCGGATCGCCAATGGCGGTGTCCTCGAGACCGACCGCGACCTCCGGGAGATCCACGCCGGGTCGTGGGAGGGCCTCACCTGGGGCGAACTGGAGGATCGGGCACCCGAGTTGGCCGAGCGCATCTACCGGAGGCGGGAGGACCTTCCCCGGGGAGGCGACGGCGAGACCTGGGCCGGGCTGGCTCAGCGGGTGGCGGCGGCCGTGGGGAGGTTCGTCGACAGCCACGACGGCGACGTGGCGGTGGTGTCCCACGGGTCGGCGATCAAGGCCTACGTCCTCGACGCCATGGGCCTTGGATGGGCCGAACAGCCTCGTTTGAGCATCCTCCCCAACACGGGGATGGCGACCGTGCTCCTCACCGAGCAGGGACCGAGGCTTCGGTCATACGGCGTCACGCCCCACCTCACCTCGGTCAGTTGAGGGCGGCAGCCACCGCCTGGTTCGTGATGAGGCCGTCACGGGTGTTGAGGCCGGGACTCAGCTCGGGTCGACGTTCGAGGGCGCCTTGGAGGCCGTGGTCGGCGAGGGTCAGGAGATAGGGGAAGGTGGCGTTGGAGAGCGCCGCCGTGGAGGTGCGGGGCACCGCGCCGGGGATGTTGCCCACGGCGTAGTGCACCACCCCGTCGATGATGTACGTGGGGTCCGAGTGGGACGTCTCCCGGCTCGTCTCGAAACAGCCGCCTTGGTCGATGGCGACATCGACGAGGACCGCGCCGTCGTGCATTCGTGCGAGATGGTCACGGGTGACGACGCTGGGGGCCCGCCCACCGGGGATGAGGACCGCGCCGATGACGAGGTCTGCCTCCTCGAGGGCGTGGTTGACGTCGTACGCGTTCGACATGAGCACGCTCGCCTTGACGTCGAAGTAGAGGTCGAGTTCACGCAGACGTTTCGGGTTCACGTCGAAGATGGTGACGTGCGCCCCCATCCCGACTGCCACCCGGGCGGCTTCGGTGCCGACGTTGCCGCCGCCGATGATCACCACGTTGGCGCCGTTGACGCCGGGGACCCCGCCCATGAGGACACCCCGGCCACCGTGGGTGCGTTCGAGGAAGTGGGCTCCCACCTGGGTGGCCATCCGCCCGGCCACCTCGCTCATCGGGGCGAGGAGGGGTAGTTCGCCGTCGGGCGTCTGGACGGTTTCGTAGGCGATCGACGTGGTGCCCGCGTCCTGGAGCGCCCGGGCCACGGTGGGGTAGGCGGCGAGGTGGAGGTAGGTGAACAGGATGCCGCAGTCGGCCAGGCGGTCGAACTCGGAGGCCTGGGGCTCCTTGACCTTGCACACGACGTCCGACGCCCAGGCGGCGGCGGCGTCCACGAGCCGGGCCCCGGCCTTTTCGTACTCCTGGTTCGGGTAGGACGATCCCAGCCCGGCGTCGACCTCCACCACGACGTCGTGGCCGTGGGCCACGAGTCCGTGGGCGCCGGCCGGGGTGACCGCCACCCGGTATTCGTCCTTCTTGATCTCTTTGACGATTCCTACCTGCATCGGCCAAGTCTCCCACACTCCACGGCCCCACGCCGTGGGTCACGACCACTCGATGTCGACCTCCCCGGGGCCGGTGTGAGGGAGGCCGGGTGGCATCGACTCACCCGTTCCTGCTAATCACTACGGACATGAAGGACCTCCTGCTCGGCAAGTGGGCCACGGGCGGTGTGGGCGCCAGGATCGCGCTGGCGGAACACCACGACGTCCGGGTCCACGAGGCGCTCGTCGAGCTCGCCGACAGCGGGTTGGAGTTGGTCCTGTTCACCGACTCCAGTCCACCGAGGAGCGGCGTCGAGGTGATCATGACCGACGGCGATCCGCTCGAGGCGGCCGCGACCGCGCTGGCGGCGGGCGAGGTCGACGGCGTGCTCGGTGGGGTGACCCGGCCGACCGCCGATGTCATGCGGGCAGGGTTTCGACACGTGGGGCTGGCACCGGGAGCGGCGTTCGCGTCGTCGTGCTTCATCATGATCCTTCCCGACGGCCGGCCCGTCGCCTACGCCGACTGTGGGATCGTCCCCGACCCCGATGCTCGCCAGTTGGCAACCATCGCCTTCCAGACCACGGAGACGTTCGAGCTGCTGGTCGGCGAACAGGCACGGGTGGCGATGCTCTCGTTCTCGACCCAGGGCAGCGCCGCCCACCCCCGTGTCGAGAAGGTGCGCCAGGCCACGACCATCGCCCGGGCCCAGCACCCCGGGATCCTCATCGACGGTGAGTTCCAGTTCGACGCAGCCTTCGACCCCGTCGTGGCCGGCATCAAGACCCGCGGTTCCGAGGTGGCCGGGAACGCCAACGTGTTCATCTTCCCCGACCTCGACGCCGGCAACATCGCCTACAAGATCACCGAACGCATCGGGGGGGCGACGGCCCTCGGACCGCTCATCCAGGGCCTGGCCGCCCCCATGCACGACCTGTCGCGGGGGGCGTCGGTCTCCGACATCGTGCAAGTGGCGCTCATCACCGCTTACCAGGTGAAACAGGGCCGACCCTGACCCTTGCCAGAAACCGGTTGACACGGCCACATTGGGTGACGAGAGTCACGCTCGGAGGTTTCTATGCAGGGGTTCGTACGTCGTCGCTATGTGAGTGTTGGCCTGGTGACGATGTTGCTGGTGGTGGCGGCCGTCGTCGTGCTGCCGGCCCTGGCTGACCCGCCGCCGCCCGACACCGACCTCAACCTGCATACCAATGCTGACGGGGTCACGCAGTTCAGGCTGGGGAGCACCACACAACCCGTTGAGAACGCCAAGGGTTGCCTCATCAAGGACCCCACGTCGGGCCCTCTCGTCGCGCTGTCGTCGACCAACCCGAACAAAGCCAGGCCGGGGTACGTGAGGGGGATCGGCCTCAAGACCGGCGGGTCCAACGGCACGCCGTGCTCGCAGGTGGATAAGGACGACGCCGAGTCGCTCGTGCTCACCTCGCGAGCCGGCCCGTGGGAGCGCATGGAACTCGACCTCGAGTTGAAACAGAACGCCAAGATCACCATTGCGGTCAGCGGCGGTGGCCACTCGTCGACCGAGGTGTTCACGCTCAACACGGGCAGCAACATTTCGCCCGGAGTCCCAGGGCCGACCCCAGGCGTGTTCCCGTATGTCGAAACGGTCACCACCGCGTCGCCATCCGTCGACTGCGCCAACCCGTCCGACTCCGGCCCCGACAGCGGACCCAACGACAACTGCCGGCTCATCGTCCTCCCCGACGAGACGTTCGACACGGTCACGATCACCGCATTGGTGGGGGCGGTCTCGCTCGAAGGCGGCGCCGACTTCGTCGCCTACGATGCGGCGAAGCAGGCTGCTGGCGACTACGACTCGATCTTCGTGTACGCCCCCGTGGCAACCGACGACACCGCCACCACGAACGAGGACACGCCGGTCACCATCGACGTTCTCGCCAACGACGCCACCGGTGCCACCCTGGACACGGTCGGTTCCCCCTCGAGCGGGAAGACGGTGGCAAACACCGACGGAACCGTGACATTCGACCCCAATGGCGACTTCGAGTACCTGGGGGACCTCGATGAGACGAGTGTCACGTTCACCTACGTGGCGGAAGGTGTCAGCGGTGTCAGCTCGCAGGCCACGGTGACCGTCACGATCGAAGGCGTCAATGACCCGCCGGAGGTGGACGACACGTCGCCCGACACCCTTGGCACCGACGAGGACACCTCGGGGACGTTGGTGGTGGTCGCCACGGACGCGGAGGGCCAGGCCCTGGTGGCCGTCATCACGGACGGCCCGACGAGCGGCACGCTGTTGGTGAGCGGGACGAGCATCACCTACACCCCGGACCTCCACTACTTCGGTGGCGACTCGTTCTCGTACGAGGTGTGCGAGGTCGGTGAGGGTGGATTGTGCAGTGACCCCCAGACGGTCACCGTCTGGGTCAATCCCGTGAACGACCCCCCGGTGGCGGTCGATGACGGGTACGACGTTGATGAGAACCACCCGATCCAGTCGTCCACCCTGGTGGTGGCTGCTCCCGGCGTCCTCCACAACGACGACGACATCGAGTCCTCCCCCCTGACGGCCGTTCTCGAGTCGGGGCCGAGCAGTGGCACGTTGGTGCTCAACGCAGACGGGTCGTTCAGATACACCCCGGACGTCGGATTCGTCGGATCCGACAGCTTCCAGTATCGGGCCTCCGACGGGACTGATCCTTCGGTCCCCGCCACGGTGACGATCGAGGTCGTCGAGGTAATGTGCACCGACGAGCCCCAAGACAGCGGGCCGGGTCACGTGTTCGGCGAGTTCACGCTGCTCTCTGCCGGTATCTGCAAGCGGTACCTGGTCATTGCCGACGAGGAGGGGGAGACGGTGACCTTCTCGCCCGACGGCGTCGAGGAGGCCACGTTCCGTGGACTGCTGCGGTTCCCGGGCGAGGACGTGGACGGCTCATTGCCGCTGCTCGAATACGATCCCGACGGCGTCTTCCCATTCAACGAAAAGACCATGCCGGTCTGCGAAGACCCGGTGTTCGTCGAAGACCAGGTCACCAGTGCGACCATTCCTGGGGATCCTGGCGAGCACACGTGGTGCCTCGTGAGGGTGACCGCGACTGCCAACGATGTCGGCGAACTGGTTCCGACCTACGAGATCTACGGCAAGGGCGACCCGATCTTCCGGGTCAGGTGACGACGCCGAGGCGGTCGGCCAGCTCGTTCCGCCGGGCCCGGGAGTCCGGCGGAACCGCGTCCGGGTCCAACTCACCGAGGAGTTCGAGGAGCCGGAGTTCGTCGAACAACGCCCCGTGCTCCCGGGCCGTGGCCAGGCCCGCCTCGGCCAGCATCGTCGCCTCGTGGGTCTCGCCGCGAGCAGCCGCGATCGAGGCCCGGGCGTGGGCCAGCGACGGGGCCAGGTGGTCGGCCAGGTCGCCTGCTTCCTTGACCGCCGACTCGAGGGCATCGTCGGCACCGGCAGGATCGTCGATCGCTCGGGCGAGGGCCAGCGCCACGGCCGCCTCCAATGCCCCGAACGGGTCGTTGGCGGCGACGGCC
>JBFKVA010000022.1:0-28659 GCA_041635475.1 Acidimicrobiia bacterium
ACCTGGTCGAGTTCCTCGTACGGCGTGTCGGCCGCCGAGCCCTGGGCAGCGAGGATCACCGCCAGGACGAGCACAACGGCCGCCAGCCGGCGTGCCATCGTCAGGCCCTCAGGTAGCGGCGGAGACCCAGTGCGCTCCCCATGAGGCCAGCCCCCGCCCCGAACAGGACGAACACCACCGACCACCGAAGGAAGAACCCTTCCGGCAGATTGAGTTGGACGATGTTGATGTCGATGCTCGACATCGACCGCTGCCCGACGTACACCGCCAGGACGGCCAGCACGGCGCCGACGAGGCCCTCGATCATGCCTTCGAGGAGGAACGGGATGCGGATGAACCAGTTGGAGGCACCCACGAGGCGCATGACCGCAACCTCCTCCCGGCGGGCGTAGATGGCCAGGCGGATGGTGTTGGCGATGAGGACGACGGCCGCCGATCCCTGCACGACCGCCAAGCCCACGGCCAGCCGGTTGAGGACCGAGTTCAGGTCGCTCAGCCGCTCGATGACCTCCCCCGGGCTCACGATCTTGCGGACCGCCGGCTGGCCGTCGAGACGGAACTCGATGTCGCGGTAGCGCTCGATCTCCGAGAGGCGAATGCGCAGCGACGCCGGGACGATCGACTGGTCGGAGATGTCGAGGAGCGACGGCGAGTCGGCGAAGATCGTCTGGAACTCCTCCCACGCCTCGGCCTTGTCCACGTAGCGGACGGACGACACCTCCTCCCACCCCTGGATCTCACCCATGAGCGACCGGTGGTCGGCGTCGCTGATGCCGTCGTCGATGTCCTTGAGGAACACGACGACATGCTCCCCCTCCTGCCACAACAGCGTGTTGACCCGGACGACCTCGTTGAGCACGAGCGCTCCGAACGCCAAGGCGAGAGAAATGAAGATGGCGAGGATGGCCCCCGCCACGACGAGCACGTTCCGTCGCATGTTCTGGAACGCGTCCCGGAGGAGATACCCGATCCGACTCATTTGCCATCATCTCCCGACTCGACGGCAGCCTCCTCGGCCTCGGCTGCGGGCTCGTCGAACGGGTCGGAGCCCCGCTCCGGGGCAACCTCCTCCGTCGACAGGTCGGCCTTGGGCTGGGCCATCGTGTCCTCGTACCGGCCGACGAGGATGTCCTGGGACACCCTCCCCCCGTCGAGGGCGACCACCCGCCGCCGCATGGCATCCACGATGGCGTGGTCATGGGTCGCCATGAGCACGGTCGTCCCCGTCCGGTTGATGCGATCGAGGAGCCGCATGATGCCCACCGAGGTCTTCGGATCGAGGTTCCCCGTCGGCTCGTCGGCGAGGAGAATGGGAGGCCGGTTGACGAACGCCCGCGCCACCGACACCCGCTGTTGTTCGCCACCCGACAGCTGCCGGGGGTAGCGATCCTCCTTGCCGGACAGGCCGACGAGGTCGATCACCTGGCTCACCTGGGAGCGCACCACCGCCCGCGGATGACCGAGCACCTCGAGGGCGAAGGCCACGTTCTCGGCGACGGTCTTGTTGGGAAGCAGTTTGAAGTCCTGAAAGACGGTGCCCACCGAGCGGCGCAGGTCCGGAATGCGCCAGTTGGGGAGCTTGGTGATGTCCTTGCCGGCCACCCAGATGCGTCCCCGGGTGACCTCCTCCTCCCTGAGGACGAGGCGGATGAGGGTGGACTTGCCCGACCCGGAGGCGCCGACGAGGAACACGAACTGACCCTTGGGGATCTCGACGGTCACGTCGCGGAGGGCGACCGCACCCCCGTCGTACACCTTCGTGACGTTCTCGACCCGGATCATGGAAACCTCAGTAGGAAAGGGGCGCGAGACACCAGTCCGCACCCCACACTCGACCGGAAGCGTACTGAAGGCCCCGTTTAACCCACAGTCAATCGGGCCGGTCCGCCTGCTTCTCCTGCTGTTCGCGCCGCCACCGGAGGAACGCCTCGACGAGCGGGGTGAAGTCGCCGTCGAGCACTGCGGAGATGTTCCCGATCTCGAGGCCGGTGCGAAGGTCCTTCACCAGTTGGAACGGCTGCATCGTGTACGAGCGGATCTGGCGCCCCCACGCCGCCTCGTGTTGCTCGCCCCGCAGGGCCTCCATCTGCTCGAGGCGCTCCTGGCGGGCTCGCTCGGCCAGTCGGGCGTGGAGCATCACCATCGCCCTCGCCCGGTTCTGGATCTGGGACCGCTCGGCCTGGCACGAGACCACGACCCCGGTGGGGACGTGGGTGATGCGCACGGCCGAATCGGTCGTGTTGACATGCTGGCCGCCGGCCCCCTGGGCCCGGAACGTGTCGATCCGCAGGTCGTCGGGGGAGATCTCGATCGTGTCGTCGACCTCGACCTCGGGGATGATGTCGACGCCGGCGAACGAGGTGTGACGGCGGCTCTGCGAGTCGAACGGACTGATGCGAACGAGCCGGTGGACGCCTTTCTCGCTGAGGAGGGTCCCGTAGGCGTTCTCACCCTCCACCGAGAACGACACCGACTTGAGGCCGGCCTGCTCCCCCTCGGTGACCTCCTCGATCCGGACCTTGAACCCCTGCTGTTCGGCGAACCGCACGTACGCCCGCAGGAGGATCTCCACCCAGTCCTGGGCGTCGACACCCCCGGCCCCGGCGTGGATCGTCACGATCGCCGGGTGGTCGTCGTACTCGTCGAAGAAGAGGGACTCCAGTTCGAGCTGCTGCAGTCGCTTGTCCGCGACCGAGAGCTCCTCGAGCACCCCGGAACCGGCGACCTCCCCACCCTCCTCGACGACGAGCCCGAGGAGGGTCTCCGAATCGTCGATGCCCCCTTCCAGGCCGGAGATGAGCTCCACCAGGCGCTCGAACCGGGCCAGCCGCCGGGTCACTGCCCGGGCCCGATCGGGGTCGTTCCACAGCCCCGGGTCGGCCGCTTCCACCCTCAGCTCGGCGAGTTCGGCCTCTTTGCCGGCGATGTCAAAGGAACCCCCTGGCCTCGGCCAGCCGTTCGCGCAGCTCTTTGATCTTCTCGGCAGGGTCGACGTCGAGCATGGATCGGAAGGGTAGTGAGACGCCGGCGCTCTACCGGATCTGCTCGATGAACGCGGCCGGTTGCACGTCGGCCGACTCGGGCGACAACTGGTCGACGACGTGGTCGATGCTCACCACGATCGGTTGTGGTTCCGGCAGGAGGGCCCCGTCCTTGCCCTTGACGAGCACACACCCGAGGTGGTTCTCGGGCGCCTTCGAGTTGGTGACGACCGCGATCTCGCCACCTGCGAGCTTGAGCACGGACCCGATGGGATAGGCGGTGAGCACGAAATGCAGGAGGTCGACCATGTCGGGATCGAACTGGGTCCCGGCGCCACGGCGGAGGATGAGCTGGGCCCTGGTCGGGGTCTCGGCCCGCCGGTAGGAACGCCTGGTGGTGATGGCGTCGTACACGTCGGCCACCGACACGAGGCGCGACGCCGGGTGGGGCGTCCTGGCACCGTCGTAGTTCGGATACCCGTCGCGCTGGTAGCCGGCATGGTGTTCGAAGGCCACGACCGCGGCCAGGTACTGGGCGGGGCCGGCCGCGCCCAGGATCGACAACGCACCCTCCTGGGGATGGAGGCGGACCTCGGTCCACTCGCTCTCGGACAGCCCCCCCGGCTTGTTGAGCAGGAGGCTGTCCACCTTGGCCTTGCCGATGTCGTGGAGGAGCGCGCCGAGGGCGATCCCTTCCATCATCGCCTCCGGTATCCCACCGGCCCGGGCGAGGGCGATGGAGAGGACGGCCACGTTGACAGAGTGGTAGAAGGTGTACTGGTCGTGGGACTTGAGCGTCGAGAGCAGGATGGCGGCCGCCGGGTCGTCCACCGCGGTCTCCAGGAGGCCTTGCACGGCCCAGGTCGTCATCGTGAGGTCGAGCTGTTCCCCGGTCTGGACGGCGTAGATCGCCGAACGGAGGGCATCCATCGCCGCCAGGTATCGTGCGCGGAACACGTCGGCCTGGCTCTGGTCATCGTCGTCGGGGGTGAACGGGCTCTCGTTGAGGACGACCGATCCGCCGACCGGCGGGTCGCCCAGGCCGGCCAGGAACAGGACGAGGTCGACGGTGTCCTCGGTCCTGGGCGGTGGCACGAAGGACAGCGACTCGATGCCCTTGGACTCGAGCAGTCGCACGAAGTCCACGAACTCGAGGGACTCATGCGAACGAAGGTCTCGCCGGAAGAAGACCCGCTCGTCGAAGAAGCTCACGACCGCCGGCTCCTCGATCTCGGCGATGACACCCGCAATGGCAGCATCGAGCCGACCCATGGCCCCGGTGACGAGCGGATGGCCCACGTCGTAGAGCCCCACGGCGCCGACGGCCGCCTTGAGGGATACGAAGATGTCCCGGAGGCTCATCGCAGCACCTTGGCGACGAGGTCCCGGTTGGCCCGTCCGGTCGCCGTGAGCGACGCCCGCCAACCCTTCGCGAGGGAGCGCAGGTAGGCAACGCCTCCGGTGCTCTTGGCCAGGGCGCTGGCGATCGTGAGCCGTTCCTCCTCCGAGGCCCCGGCCAGCGCGTGGGCGAGGGCCCCGATGGCCTCCGGGGACGCGTCCTGGGCCAGGGCCCGGTGGACGTGGCGACGCACCTGGCCGGCCGGGTCGTCCAGGAACGCGGCGAGATCAGCCACGGACATCGATCCACCGCACACGTCGAGGGCGGCGAGGCGCACCTCGGGACGGTGGTCGCCGAGGAACGCCCGCACCCGCTCGTCGGACCCCACCTCGACCCGCAGCCTCTTCAACATCGCCAAGAACGCCGGCACGGCTCGCTCGAGGCTCGGCAGGGCGCGGAGAACGACATCGACGTCGTCACCCAGCCAGCGGGCGACCCCGGCAACGATCGGTTCCCGCTTGCCGTCGAACTCCTCGGACTCCAGGGCCGTCACCACGGCGAGCGGGTCGGCGGGACCGAGGCCGTCCAGCAGCAGGCGAGCCGGATCGAGTCCCCCGGCCGCGGCCAGGGCGACCGTCGGGATCACCGAACCTGCCAGCCGCGTGTGCTCGGCCTCCCACGTTCCCGGGTCCGTGCTCCGCAGCGCCGACCCGGTCTCGTACCACCCGACGGCTTCGGCAAACGAGCCCCGGCGCACGGAGGCCGACACGAGCCGCGTCCAGGCGCGGGCTGCCCTCTCGCGCTTGTCGGGCCGGTCCTCGACGAGGAACAGGCCGCGCAGGGTCTCCTGGGCCGCGTCGGCCCACTCCGTCTTGGGGGGCATCTCGAGTCCCCGAACGAAGCCGGTGAAGTCCAGCTCCTGGAGCCGGGAGTTCACCCGGGCTGCCACCTCGGTCCGGAACGTGAGCAGGGATGAAGGGTCGAGCACGGCGGCTTCGGCCTCGATTCCGCGGTGGCCCGTCGAGTACTCGACGTAGTCGGCCAGGAACGAGGCCGCCTGCGGCCCGAGGGTGGCGCCGAGGGCCGCCAGTTCGTGGCCGGCGAGCTGGTTGAGGAAGAGCTCCTGGAGTTCCCGGGCGGACTCTCCCATGAGGCGGCTGATGATGGCCTCCTGCATCGGCACCTCGAGCCGGGTGAACGCCTCGAGGTAGGCAGCGATCTGTTCGGGCTGGCTGTCGACCACCTCCGTGAACTGCTCGACGTACGACGCCGAGCCAACCGACGGCAGCGTTTCTCCCAGGGCAGCCAGCAGCATGGACACGGCCAGCGAATCACTCGAGGCTGCAACACCGGGGCCCGCGTCGCTCAGTGCGCTCTGCAGCGCCACCTCGATCCCCACCAGCTCCCGGGCCCGCACTGCCGCCGCCAGGCCTCCGATGCCCTCGAGGGCAGCTGGGTCGAGGGCGAGGAGCTTGAGGAACGTCGCCAGGTGTTCGGGGGTGAAGCCCGGATGGAGGCGAATCACCGAGACCTGGTGGGCGAACGCGCTGGCGGTGAGCCGGCGGAGCGCCGGGCCGAGGTCGGCCAAGGGTTCCCGGCGGCACCGCAACTCGTCGGGTCCGGGTTCGAAGTCGATGGCGTCGGTGAGCTCGGCAAGCTCCACCGCCACTCTTCTGAAGGCATCCTGGGAGGCCGGGTCCGGGTACAGCCCGGCCCCCACCCACGCGATGCCGAGTAGCCGGGCGGCCTCAGCGCATTCCACGCACACCACCGGTCATGGCGGCATCCTACGGGACCGGGAGGGCCGAACGATCGCTCTCCGTCAGGCGTTGCTGGCGGCCGGCGACCCGTGGCACTTCTTGTACTTCTGGCCGGAACCGCAGTGGCAGGGATCGTTGCGACCGATCTTCTCACCCGTCCGCACGGGCTGTGCCTGGCGGGGGGCCACCTCCCCGGCGGCGGCAGCCACCACCCGGGCCGGGGTGGGCGCCTGGGGCTTGGCCAGCTGGGCGTGGTAGACGTACCGGACCGAGTCCCGGGCCACGGAGTCCATGAGTTCCATGAAATACTCGTACGCCTCGTTCTGGTACTCGACGAGGGGATCCCGGTTCCCCATGGCTCGCAGGTTGATGCCGGCCCGCAGGTAGTCCATCTCGGCGAGGTGCTCCCGCCACTTGTTGTCGATGACGGTGAGCACCATTCGACGCTCGATGGCGGCCAGGATCTCGTCGCCAAGCTCCTCCCTGCGCGCCTCGTACGCGTCGTGGGCGGCGTCGAGCGTCTCGGCGAGGAGTTGCTCCACGGAGGTGCCCGCCGGCTCGAAGTCCGCATTGAAGAGCATCTGGAACTCACGCCGGAGTTCGTCGCGGCTTGCATCGTCCACGGCGTCGATCGTCGCCGTCCGCACCGCCTCCTCGGCCACCTCGTCGGACCACTGGCGGACGAGCTCCGTGGCCCGGCCCTCGAGAAGGATCCCCGAACGCCATGTGTACACGACCTCGCGCTGGGTGTTGAGGACCTCGTCGTACTTGAGGACGTTCTTGCGGATCTCGAAGTTCTGGGACTCGACCTGGCTCTGGGCCCGCTCCACCGAGCGGCTGATCATCTTGTGTTCGATGGGGACGTCTTCGGGCTGACGCACCATCTCCATGATCTTGGCGACGCGTTCGCCGGCGAACCGGCGCATGAGGTCGTCCTCCACTGAGATGTAAAACCGGGACTCCCCCGGGTCACCCTGGCGCCCGGAACGGCCACGGAGCTGGTTGTCGATGCGGCGTGAGTCGTGGCGCTCCGTCCCCATCACGTAAAGGCCCCCGGCGGCCAGCACGTCCTCCTGTTCCTGCCGGCACGCCACCCGGAACCGTTCCAGGGCTTCGAGGCGAGCCTGTTCGAACTCCTCGGTTCCCGCCACGAGGCCCTTCTGGCGGGCCGCGGAGAGGGCCAGGCCTTCGGGGTTGCCGCCCAGGATGATGTCCACGCCCCGCCCCGCCATGTTCGTGGCCACCGTGACCGCACCCCGCCGCCCGGCCTGGGCGATGATGTCGGCCTCCCGGGCGTGGTGTTTGGCGTTGAGGACCTCATGGGGGATGCCGCGCTTGGTGAGGAGCCGGGAGAGCACCTCGGACCGCTCGATCGAGATGGTCCCCACCAGCACCGGCTGGCCTCGGCGGTGTCGCTCGATGATGTCCTCCACGATCGCGTCGTGCTTGGCGGCCATCGAGCGGTAGATGAAGTCCTCCTGGTCGATCCGGACGATCGGCATGTTCGTGGCGATCTGGGTGACGTCGAGGTCGTAGATCTCCTTGAACTCCATGGCTTCGGTCTGGGCCGTACCGGTCATCCCCGAGAGCTTCTCGTACATGCGGAAGTAGTTCTGGAGGGTGATGGTCGCCAGCGTCTGGTTCTCCTCCTTGACGAACACACCCTCTTTGGCCTCGATCGCCTGGTGGAGGCCCTCGGAGTAGCGGCGTCCTTCGAGGACCCGGCCCGTGAACTCGTCGACGATCTTGACCTCGCCGCCCTCGACGAGGTACTCGACGTCCTTGTGGTAGAGCTCCTTGGCCCGCAGGGCGGCGTCGAGGTGGTGGACGAAGTCCACGGCGGCGTGGTCGTACATGTTCTCGACGTTGAGGGCCTGCTCCACCCGGGACACACCGGTTTCGGTGGTGATGACCTGCCGCTTCTTCTCGTCGACCTCGTAATGCGTGTCCCGCCGCAGGCCCTGGGCGATCCGGGAGAACTCGCGGTACCACTTGGCGGCGTCGGCCACCCGCCCCGAGATGATGAGTGGGGTCCGGGCCTCGTCGACGAGGATGGAGTCGACCTCGTCCACGATCGCGTAGTGATGCCCGCGCTTGACCATGCCGTCCGGGCGCATTGCCATGTTGTCGCGCAGGTAGTCGAACCCGAACTCGTTGTTCGTCCCGTAGGTGATGTCCGCGGCGTAGGCGACCCGGCGCTCCTCGGGCGCCATGTTCGATTGGATGAGACCCACCGACAACCCGAGGAAGCGATGGACCTGGCCCATCCACTCGGCATCGCGGGCCGCCAGGTAGTCGTTCACCGTGACCACGTGGACCCCTTGGCCGGAGAGGGCGTTGAGGTAGGCGGGCATGGTGGCGACGAGGGTCTTGCCCTCCCCCGTTCGCATCTCGATGACCATGCCCCGGTGGAGCGCGATGGCGCCCTCGACTTGGACGTCAAACGGACGCATCCCGAGCACCCGTCTCGCCGCCTCCCTCACGACGGCGAACGCCTCGGGGAGGATGTCATCGAGGCTGTCCCCGGCGGCCAGGCGGTCCCGAAACTGGCCGGTCGCGGCCCGCAGGTCGTCGTCACCCCATGCGGCGACAGATGTTTCGAGGTTGGAGACGACGCCGGCCGCCTCCGTGAGTTCCTTGGAGATGCGCCCCTCCCCCGCCCGGAGGAGCTTGCCGATCACAGACACGGGGGCATCGTACCGGTCAGCCGGCCGTACCCCGCTCGGTCGCCTCCAACAGGTCGAGGTAGGCCGCAGGGCGGACCTTCGTCTCGATGACCGAGAGTTCCCCGGCGACCTCCTCGAACGGCACCGCGACCATCTCCGGTTCGGCCAGGACCTCGCCGTCGGCATCCTCCACCAGGAGTCCTCGCACGCCCGCCTCCTTCTCGTCGGACGCGCCGACGGCCACGAGGACCTGGCCGTCGGCAAGCCGGAAACAGGACCCGGGGGGGATCGTCCCGAACCGTTCGACGAAGAGCCGCACCATCGGGGGTGAGAACTGTGTCCCGGCGCCGTCGAGGAGGATGCCGAGTGCGTTTCCGTTCGTCTCCGCCCGCCGGTACGGACGGCGCGAGGTCACCGCGTCGTACACGTCCACCACCGACAGCAGCGCCGCGGCCGGGTGCTGGGCGCTGCCCTCCGGAAGGTCGGGATAGCCGGAGAGATCGTGTCTGACGTTGTGCTCGTAGGCCATGACGGCCGCCACCTCGGTCCCGGGGACGCCGGCTCCGAGGATGGCCAACGCACTGCGCGACGGGTACTTCTGCATCTGGCGCCACTGCTCGGGCCCCAGCCGACCGGGATCCTCGATGGCCTCGGGGACGACGAGGCCCTTGCCCAGGTCGTGGAGGAGCGCGCCGATCCCCAACACCCGGAGGTCGGCCACCCGCATGCCGGCGGCCCGTCCCATCTCGATGGCGAGGAGCGTCGTGTTGACCGAGTGGTGATAGAAGTACTCGGCCGAGCTGCGCATCGTGGCGAGGACGGCCGTCGCCAGTGGGCGGCCGCTGGAGGCGGTCAGGAGCCGGTTCACGGCCTCGATCACCTGTTCCATCGGCACCGGCTCGTCGGTCCGGGTTGCCAGCACGGCAGCCCGCAGGGTCTCCACTGCCCCCTGGTACCCGGCCCGGAGCTTCCCCGGAGGTGCGATCGGCGCACTGACGGGCACCTCGTCGTTGATGCGGACGCCACCCCCCACCTCCGGTGGTTCGGCGCTCACCCCCGCCAGGAACTGGGTGAGGACGATGACCTCGAACGTGGTGACCGACGGTTCGATGGCGATCGACTCGACCCCCCGCGAAGCGACCTGACGACCGAGATCGCCGAACTCGAGGCTCTCCTGCGAAAGGGGTTCGCCGTTGTAGAGGAGGAACGGCCCACTGAGCGCGAAGCGGATCGGCTCCCCGCTGGACTCCAGCAGGCGGCGCAGGGCCCGCTCGAGCGTGGCGAAGAGCGTCTGCGAGGCCGCATCCGAGGCCGAGAACCGGCTCAGGTGCTGGACGGCCGCCTGGAGCTGGGTGAGGACCGGTCGCACGAGGGGAGTGGTCATTCGCTCCCCTTCAGGACCTGCTGGAGGAGTCTGCGCCGGGTCCGCCCGGCCCCCGAGACGATGAGCGAGACGTCCTGCGCGGCCCGCTCGAGCGCCTTCGTGCCACCCGGGAGGTCGAGGAGCGCCCGGGCGGCGCGGACCGCCGTCTCGTCCGGGAGCTCGACCGCCAGCGCCGCTCCCACCAGCGGTCCGACCGCCTTCTCCCCCCGCTGCGCAAGTTCGGCGACTGCGATCAGCTGGATCTCCTCAGAGGCATCGGTGACAAGCTGCTCGAGTCGTTCGAGGGTGACGGCGGCATGGACGAGCGTGAGCGCTCCTTGGCGGACGTCGGGGCTCTCGTGGTTGACCAGGGCAAGGAGACGGGCGTCGTCACCACCTTCGAAGCCGGCTCTCGAGAGGATGCTGAGCGCCAGTGCGAGAGGGCGTTCCAGTCCTGGGAGCTGGTCGACGAGGTCCGCCTCCCAGCCCTCGAGGCGTGCTCCCAGGGCGTCGAGCACTGCCGGGACGGTGTCGGGCGGCAAAGAGGACAGCATCGTGAGGACATGGACCGGTGCACCCCGGAAGCAGGCAGCCACCACGTCGGCAGCTGCGTCGTCGTCGACCCCGTCGACGAGGGCGGCCAGTCCCTCCCGCGACGGCATTCGATGCCGGCGGGTCTCGACCCTTGACTGGAACGACGGTTCACCGACGTCCTCGGCCAACGCCAGCCACGCTCGGGCGTCGGCGAAACTCCTGTCGTCCAGCAGGCTGTCGAGGACGGTCGCCCACACGTCGATCAGCTTGTCCTGGTCGTCGCGCCCGAGGTCCGACTCGAAGAGGCCCGTCATCACCGTCCTTGTCGCCTCCCGCCAGTCCCGGGCCACGGGGATGGTCGGGAGGTCGTCGCCCGCCCGGGTGACGACCTCCACCAGGGTCGTGGGTCGCCAGGCCGGGTCGGACGCACCGCGCTCTTCGAGCAGGGCGCCGGCCCGACCGCCGGCCGCGCCGGGCAGGTGTTGGGAGAGCCGGAGGAGCTCGTGGGTGGCAAGGTGGTCGAAGACCGAGATGACCGCCGGCTCGTCACGCTCGTACAGCCAGCCGAGGACTGCGGCCTGGGACTCGGGACGAAGGTTCATGAGGGCTTCGACGTGGGCCGTGACCGCAGCTTGGCGCTCTCGCACCGAAGCAAGGGTGTTCGCCCCGGCGAACCCGTCCATCAGCAGGGGCCCAAGGTTGTCGTCGTTCGTCGATTCGAGCACCGCGGTCAGGCTCTCGGCACTCCAGCCCCACCGCTCGTCCCACCCGAACATCTCGTCGGCCTGTTCCATCGCCCCGGCGTGGGCGTACACCTCCACGCCGAGCACGAGGCGGCGCTTGAGGACCCGCGACAGCCCGCCGTCGTGGGCGACCGCGTCGGGGGCCAGCTGAATGACCTCCAAGAACGTGGCCAGGCTCCGCGCTGTGACTTCGTTGGTGAAGCGCATGAGTCCGATCCCGTGGACGAAACACGAGTGGGCCATCTTCTCGATCGAGAGCCCCTCTTCACCGAGGTCCCGGTCACCGACCCGAAGGGTCCGAGGTGTGACGGTGATCGGTGGCAGGTCCGACGACAGCGTGGCGATGCGCTCAGCCGCCTTGGTGAACGCATCCTGTTCGAGGGGATCGTCGTACAACGTGGCCCCCACCCACGCGATCCCCAGCGCTCGGGCCACCGCTCGCGCCACCTCGGGGGTGATCTCATTCGTCTCGGTGGGCGGGTCCATGGCTCGGGAGGATACCCGCGGTGGCGACAGCGCCTCCGGCACGGCGGATCGGGAGTGATCTGGTGGCCGTCACCGCCCCCACGACGTTCGGCCCGAGCACCCGGCGGGCCGCCACCAGTGTGGCCCCCGTCGTGAGGACGTCGTCGACGAGCACGGTTCCCGACGGAGGCTGCCCGACGGGGCGGAACCGGGGGACGCGACGGAGCCCACGGCGCTGCCCGGCGTTCGGTCGGTGCCACCACTCGGGACGAAGGAGATCGGCCACCGGTAGGCCGGTCATCCGACCGACCGCCCCGGCCAGTGTCCGGCCGGGGTCCACTCCGAAGCGCACCCGTCGGGGCAACGACCGCGGGATGGGGACGAGGGTGCGGGCCTCGTGCGGAAGTCGTGCCACCATCGCCGCGGCCAGCAGGTGTCCGGCGGCCGGGACACCTTCGTACTTGAGACGCAGGACAAGGATCCGGCCGGCCCCGATGTGGGCCAGGGCGGGTCGGACGACGAAGCCGACATGGGCGTCGGGAGCGGGACGGAGGGTCACCGCACACGCACCGCACAGGGCCGTTCGACTCCACGCCCGACAGGCAAGGCAAACCATGCCCCGGTTGTACTCGCCGGGTGGGACGAGAACGCGGCTATGCCGTCTCGGCCACCCGATCGGAGAGCATGCCCACGACATCGTCGTAGGTGTCGAGCAGTGTCCGGGCCCCGGCTGCCTGCCAGCGCTCCACGATCTCTCCCGCCCATCGCTTGGCCCGCTCGTTGCCACCACCGAGGTACGCCAACGACTCGGCGCGGAGGAAGCCACCGTAGATCGGACCCCACAGCTCGTCGGCCAGCTCGATGGCGCCGCCGAAACCGGCCTCAGCGTCCCCCAGCTCCCCGTCCAGGGCCGCGATCGCCCCTTCGAGTCCGAGGTGACGGAGCTGGTTGACCCGGCTCTTGGGTGCACCCCGTCCCGCCTCGAGGACCCGGGACAGGCGTTCCCGGTCTCGGAGCCGCATGGCTGCCACCATCGCCCAGTTGAGGTGGACCATGTTCGGCGACCGATGCTCCGCGCCAACCGCCAGCTCGAACGCGTCAGCGTGGTCGCCCGCGTAGAGACGATGCTCGGCCCGGCTGATGACGCGGTTGACCTCGGTCTGCTGGTCCCCGGGTCCCTGGCGGACCCATCGAGCCTCAGCGGCGAGGGCCGCCGCCACCGGGTCACCACACAGCTTGTGCCGCTCGCTCTGCTGTTCCTCTATGGCGTCCGCCATCTGGGCATCGACGGCCGGGAGGCGCTCAAGCTCGGCCACGGCTTCGTCGAACGCCGTCCAGTCGAGATGGAACGTCGCCTCCCACAGTCGGCCGAGCAGGGCTTCGGCCAGGAGCCGCTGATCACCCAGACGGCGGGCGTCCTCGACCCGTTCCTCGATGAAGGGGTCGAATCCCAGGTCGGATGCGTAGTTGAGGTTGGCCATGGCGCGCCGCTTCGTGCGGGAGAGCTGGTGCTCTCGGGCCACGGCCAACGACGCCTGGAGGATGACGTTGGCCTCGCGCAAGCGGCCGGCGTTGACGAGGCCGGCCCCTTTCGTGGCCCACAGCTCGGCAATCGTCGGGATCATGTCGAGCTTCTCGGCCACGGCCAGCGCCCCTTCGGTCCACTCGAAGACGTCGGGATGACCGTCGAGCATGAACGCTCGAGCCAGTTCGGCCATCGCCCGGGCATGGGTCTCGGTCTCGCCGGGGTGAGCCTCGAGGGCGGCGAGGAGGGGAGGCCACGCCTCGTGCGACTCCCCGACGTCGTCGAGCAGCTTGGCGTACACGGCCGCCGCCCGGATCCGGCCGAGGTGGTCATCGCTGCGGTCGAACTCGTCCATGGCCTGCGTCGCCATGTCGCGGGCCCGGTCGTCCAGCGCCGAGTGCGCGGCCTGGGCGCCCCGAGCGAAGAGCTCCCCACGCACCGACGGATCCTCCGTCAACTCCACGCCCCGCAGGCACAGGCTGACGACTTGCGGGTGGGACCCAAGGACGTCCGCCCGATCGGCGGCCGCCAGCAGGCTTTCAACCGCTTTGGCCGCCAAGCCGGCGGGCGCGCTCTCGCCGGCCGCCTCGAGGGCGTCGAGGTAATGACTGGCAATGATGCCCGTGAGCTCGGGTTCGTTGAGGGATTCGTAGAAGGCGGCCACCCGCTGATGGGCGCGGAGCCGGTCCGAACGGCTCACCCGATCGTGGGCGACCTCCCTGATGATCGACTGCACGAACTGGTACTGGCCACGTTCGGGCGACCTCGGGTCCCGGTTCAGGGAGAAGACCTCCTTGCGGACGAGGTCGTCGAGCTTGGGAAGCAGCGAGTCGACCGACTCGTCCCGCAGGGCCTCCAAGCCCTCGACCCTGAACGACTGGCCGAGGATGGCGGCGTCCGCGATGAGCGCCCGCACCGGCTCGTCGAACTGGTCGAGGCGGGCCCCGACCAGGCCGTGCAATGAGTCGGGGATCTCGACGGTGTCAACCTCGCCGGCCATGGCGTGGCGGTCACCCGCCTCGTCCACCAGGCCCCGGTCGATGAGCATGCGGATCATCTCCACCGCGTAGAGGGGGATCCCGCCCGATCGTTCGACCAGCTGGGACAGGAGCGTCGGGGGAGCGTCGGGAAGCACGCCCAGCAGGAGGTCCCTCATCGTGGTGGGGGCCAGCGGGGCCAGGTGGAGGCTCACGCTGTTCGCCCGGCCGGATCCCCAGCCCGCCCGCGTCTCCAGCAGGGAGGGACGGGCAAGCGTGACGACGAGGATGGGATGCTCGACCGCGGCCCGGCACAGGTCGTCGACGAACTCCAACATCCCGTCATCGGCCCAATGCAGGTCCTCGAACACCATGACGACCGGGCCGTCACCGGCGATGCTCGTGAAGAACATCCGCCACGCGGCGAAGAGCTCGGTTCGTTCGGCGGCGGCGTCCGAGATCCCCAGGAGGTTCTCGAGCTTCGGTTCCATCCACTCCCGGTCGTCGTTGTCGTTGACGATCTCGGTGAGGGCGGTCCGCAGGCGGGTACGGGTCTTGTGCTCGTCGTCCCCCTCGGTGATGCCGCACCGCTGACGCACCATCTCCCCGATCGCCCAGAAACCGGCATGGGCCCCGTATGCGAGCGATCGTCCGTGGTGCCAGTACACGACGTCGTTCAAGCCGTCGACGTACCCCCACAGCTCGTCGACGAGGCGACTCTTGCCGATTCCGCCCTGGCCGACGATCGAGACCATCCGGAGCCGGCCATCTCGTTGGGCCGCGTGGAGGTTGTCCTTGAGTACCCGGAGTTCGTCGGCTCGTCCCACGAAGGGTGGTACCAACCCGCCGGCCCGACGGATGCCTCCCACGCCCCCGCTCACCCTGACCGCCCGCCACGCCCCGGTCGCTCCCGCCTTGCCCTTGAGGTCGAGCAAGCCCAGGTCCTCGAACTCGACGGCCTTGGCGGCAAGGTCCCTCGTCGACTTCCCGACGAGCACCGTCCCCGGTTGGGCGGCGCTCTGGAGCCGCGACGCGGTGTTCACCGTGTCACCGACGATGAGCCCGGTGACGGCGTTGCCGTCGCCGCCGACGACCGCCTCCCCCGACAACACGCCGGCTCGCGCCCGCAGGCCGGGGAGATTGAGCTCCACCCCGACCTGCTCGACGGCGTCAACGAGTTCGAGGGCAGCCCGCACGGCACGCTCGGCATCGTCCTCATGGGCTTGGTGGGCGCCCCACACGGCCATGACCGCGTCACCGATGTACTTGTCGATGACCCCGCCGAAGCGCTCGACGATCTCCCGCGCCCGGTCGAAGTACACGGTGAGCATCCGCCTCACCTCCTCGGAGTCGCGGGCCTCGGTGAGGGGGGTGAACCCGACGAGGTCGACGAAGAGGGCGGTCACGAAGCGGCGTTCCTCCGGCTTGGCGCCCGGGACCGGCGAGGGAGTGGGCGCGGCGGTGGTGGGGGTCCCGCACTCGGAGCAGAACTTGTCGGAGGCGGTGATGGCCGAGCCGCACCCGGAGCACGCCCGCGCCTGCGGGGTACCGCACTCGGAGCAGAACTTCGCTCCGGCTCGGTTGTCTGCGCCACACGTCTGGCAGGTCATGTCCTACTCCCCGGGGAGGAATGTAGCCACGGGCGTCGAGGCCCGCCACGGCCACACCTACGTGCCTTCCTCCCACGATGCGAGGTACGCCTCCTGGGAGGGCGTGAGGACTTCGAGGCGGCCGCCGAGTGCCTCCAACTTGATCCTGGCTACGTGGGCGTCGATCTCCCGGGGGAGCGTGTGGATGTCGGCCGTCAGCCCGTCATGCCCCACGAGATACTCGGCGGCGAGCGCCTGGTTGGCGAACGACATGTCCATGACGTCGGCCGGGTGCCCTTCGGCCGCGCCCAGGTTGACGAGGCGGCCCTCGGCGGCGACGAGGATCCGGCGGCCATCGGCCAACTCGTACTCGTCGAGGTTGGCGCGGATGGGCCGGGTGCTGGCCGCCATGTCCCGCAGGGCCGGGAGTTCGAGTTCCACGTCGAAGTGGCCGGCGTTGGCCAGGATCGCCCCGTCGGTCATGACCTCGAAGTGGCGGCGGCGGAGCACGTGCTTGTTGCCGGTGAGGGTGATGAAGATCGTTCCGAACCGGGCGGCCTCGTCGGCGGTGGCGACCTCGTAGCCCTCGAGGGCGGCCTCGAGGGCGCGCACCGGGTCGACCTCGACCACCACCACCCTGGCCCCGAGGCCGTGGGCCCGGGAGGCCACGCCGCGTCCGCAGTCACCGAACCCGATGACCACGACGACCTGTCCGGCGATGAGCACGTTGGTGGCGCGGATGATCCCGTCCATGGCCGACTGACCGGTCCCGAAACGGTTGTCGAAGAGGTGTTTCGTGGCGCTGTCGTTGACGGCGATGACCGGGAACCGCAGCCGGCCCGCCGCCGCCATGGCCCGCAGGCGGATCACCCCGGTCGTTGTCTCCTCGGTCGATCCGATCGGTGTCAGGTCGGTGCGGTCGGTGTGGAGGAGCGAGACGAGGTCGGCACCGTCGTCCATCGTGACGTGGGGTTCGGTGTCGAGGGCGGCATGAAGGTGGGAGTAGTAGCGGTCGTTGTCCTCGCCCCGGACGGCGAAGACCGGTATTCCCTCGGCCACGAGGGCCGCCGCCACGTCGTCCTGGGTGGACAGCGGATTGGAGGCGCACAGCACCGGTTGGGCCCCGGCGTCGCGGAGGGCGAGCATGAGGTTGGCGGTCTCGGCGGTGACGTGGAGGCACGCCGCGACCCGGATCCCGGCCAGCGGGGTCGTCTCCCGGAAGCGCCGTCGGATCGTCTCGAGGACCTGCATGCGCCGTCCGGCCCATTGCAGACGGCGTTCGCCCTCCTCGGAGAGGTGGGGGTTGGCGATGTCGTGGTTCATGCGTCTTCCTGCATTCGGTGTTTGAGCCTTGTGAGCACCTCCACCTCGACGGGATCGACGTCGGCCCCCTCGGCCAGGAAGAGCGAGGTGAGATCCCCGACGGTCGTGAGGCTGAAGAGCCGGGCGAGCGCTTCGGTGCCTTGGGACCATACCTGCCCCACGGTGGGGGGGAGCGACAGCTCCTTCGTGAGCTGGAATCGGCGGTCGACCCGCGGGTCCTCCTCCCGGTCGCGCAGGTGGACGATGGCGAGCCGGCGCTCCTGGTCGGATCCGCGCCACCCGGCCAGCTCGTTGTGGTCGACTTCGGGGAGCACCCCGGCGAACGCCGGGGTCTTGGCGTTCTCGTTCACCTGGGTCTTCCACCGGTAGGCGGCAACGCCGCTCAGCCCGGCCGAGCCGTAGACGAGGGGAATCCGCCCGTCGAGGGCGGTGGCCAGGTCGGCGGCGAGCTCGGCTCCCGGGCCGTCCAGATCGGCACCACACAGGAGATCGACGACCCCGCCCGCCTCTTCGATCCCCGGCCGGGGGTCGGCGATGACGCCGGCACCGTGGAGGAGGCGTAGCAGCCCACCTGCCAGGTATCCGAACGCGGCCCGAGGCTGGAGACCACCGGGCACGCTCAGGTGCCCCTGTTCGTCACCGAGGGGCCCGCTCGACGACAGCGACACGACGTCGAGGCCGAGCGAGCGCGCCTCGGCCAGGGCGGAGAGGGATTCCTCGGTCGCCCCCGAGTACGTGACCACGGCCACGAGCGGGCGGGCAGAGGCGGCCCAGGCCGGCAACCGGTAGTCCTTGACGACGCCGATCCGGGTGCCGGGGTTGACGGCGGCGGCGACATCGCCGGAGATGCCGGACCCGCCCATGCCGCACACGAGCACCTCGTCGGCGGCCACGACCCGGGCCTCGACCACGGCATCGCGTGCCCATGCCAGTTGGGCCGACAGACCCTTGATCATCTTCCTCACGACGCCGCCCCCCGGGGCACCATGTCGGGCACCCCGTCGACGACCGGGTAGCGATCCCCCTGCGGGCACACGAGTTCGGACGCGGCGAGGTCCTCGGACAGCTCCCCATGGCAGGCCGGGCACCGCAGGATCTCCAGGAGAATCGGATCGATGAGGGACATCAGCGGGCTCCTTGTATCGCGGCCTCGACCTCCTCGACGATGCCGGCGACCGCCTCGGGATCGGCAGCCTCGACGTTGAGGCGCAGGACCGGCTCGGTGTTCGAGGGACGCAGATTGAACCACGCCGGGCCCAGATCGACCGTGATTCCGTCGAGGGTGTCGACCGGACGACCCGCGAACGATGCCTTCACCGCCGCCAGCGCCGCGGTGGCGTCGCGGACCTGCAGGTTGATCTCGCCCGACTGCGCGTACGGCTCGACATCCCGGCGGAGGTCACTCAGCGGGCGCCCGGCCTCGGTCAGCACCTGGAAGAGGACGAGCATGGCGAGGATCCCACTGTCGGCACGGTAGTTGTCGGCGAAGTAGTAGTGGCCAGAGTGCTCCCCGCCGAAGACCGCCCCGGTCTCGGCCATGACCTGCTTGATGAACGAGTGACCCACCCGCGTGCGCACGGCGCGGCCACCGTGCTCGGCCACGATCTCGGCAACGGCCCGCGACGTGATGAGGTTGTGGACGATGGCCGCTCCCGGTCGGCGCTCCAGGAACCACCTGGCGATGAGGCTCGTCGTGGTCGAGCCCGACAATGGAACCCCGCGGTCGTCGACGAAGAATGCCCGGTCGGCGTCACCGTCGAACGCCACCCCGAGGTCCGCCTCACGGTCCAGGACCAGGGCTTGGAGTTCGACGAGGTTGGCCGGGTCGAGCGGATCGGCCGGGTGGTTGGGGAACGTGCCGTCGGGTTCCAGGTAGAGCCCGAGGGTGGTGACCGGGAGCCGGTCGAACAGGTCCGGGAGCACGGCGCCGGCCATCCCGTTCCCGCCGTCCACGGCCACCGTGAGGGGCCGAATCAGGGCGGGGTCGACGATGCCCAGGAGATGGTCGATGAACCCGGGGAGCGCGTCGACTCGGCGCAATCCGCCCGGGACCGCGGCCCGCGGGAGCCGTCCGGACACCACCGCCTCCCTGATCTCGGTGAGGCCGCTCGCCTCCCCCACCGGGGCCGCCCCGGCCCGGCACAGTTTGATCCCGTTGTACTCGGGCGGATTGTGGGAGGCAGTGACCATCGCCCCGGCGACGTGGCGATCACCGGCCACGAAGTACACGACGTCCGTCGAGACCTCGCCGATGTCCAGGACGTCGATCCCGGCCGACCGGACCCCTTCGGCGAGGGCCGCGGCCAACCCCGGTGAGCTGAGCCGGCAGTCCCGGCCCACGGCCACGGCACGCTCGTCGATGAGATGGCCGAAGGCGCAGCCGATGGCAAAGGCGACGTCCTCGTCCAGTTCGCCGAGGTCGACTCGTCCACGCACGTCGTAGGCCTTGAAGATCCGGTCGGGGACACCCATGGGGCGCAACCCTACGTGAGCCCCGGCGGCGACACCTCGGGTCGGAGTCAACCGTCGCCTGCCCCTAATCTCCGGACGATGCCGCCCCGCCTGTCCGTCGTCGTCCCCATCCACAACGAAGCGTCATTCCTGGCCGACGCGCTCCCCGAGCTCACCGCCGACATGGATGGACTGGGTTGGGCGTGGGACCTCACGCTCGTGGAGAACGGATCGGCGGACGCCACGGCCGACGTGGCCGCGGACCTCGTGGCGGCGTGGGGCGGGGACGGCCGGGTCATGCGGCTTTCCGAGCCTGACTACGGAGCGGCGCTGCGGGCGGGCCTCCTGGCGGCGGACGGGGAGTGGCTCGTCATGTTCGACATCGACTACTTCTCGGCTGCGTTCGTCCGGGAGGCCATCGGCACCGGCGCCGACATCGTCATCGCTTCCAAGCGGGCCGAGGGCAGCGAGGATCGGCGCACCCTCGTCCGGCGGGCGGGCACGTGGGGGTTCAACCTGCTCCTTCGGGGTCTCTTCGGGTCCCGGGTCGGCGACACGCACGGCATGAAGGTCTTTCGGGGCGACACGGTTCGTCCGCTCATCGGGGAGGTGGTGTCCACGAAGGACCTCTTCGACACGGAGCTCGTCTTGCGGGCGGAGCGGTCCGGGGTCACGATCCGGGAGGTCCCCGTCGTCGTCGAGGAGCGCCGGACGGCCCGATCCTCGTTCGTGACGCGGATCCCCAGGACCCTACGGGGCCTCCTCCGCCTCCGCCGGATCCTGTGAACCCCTGCGTTCGGCCATGGCGGACCTGAAGACGAGGTCGCGATAGCCCGCGAACTTGGGGATGAGGATGATCCCGGTCGTGGCGAGTTTGACGAGGTTGAGTTCGAGTTGGGTGAGTCCGTCGAGTCGGTCCGATGCCCACCACACGATGAGGTCAGTGATGCCGAGGGCGACACCGTTCACCACCAGGAACCCCATCGTCTCCTTGAGCCGAACCGAAGCCTCCAACCCGAACGTGAACCGTCGGTTGAGGACGTAGGCCGAGAACGTGGCGATGACGAAGGCCACCGTGACCGAGGTCACCTCGCCCCACCCCAGGACCGAGAAGAACACGTTGAGGAGCCCGAAGTCCACGACCGTGTTGAAGAGTCCGATTCCGGTCATCTTCATGAATTGGCCTGCAGCCTCCCGGGTCAGGAACGAGCGCAGGTACTGCTTCACGCGGTTCGCCGCCGTCGGGACCAGGCCATGGCAAGGGCCGCCAGCCCCAGGGCCGTGAGGGCGATGCCGGCCCATTCGACCCACGTCGACCGGAACTCGAGCACGACGTCTGCTTCGGTCGGGACGACGAGCAGGAACGACGGAGCGGCGTAATAGGGCCCGTCCGCGCCGGTGGCCTTCCAGTTGGGGAAGTACGAGACCTTGATGAGGTGGGGTACGCCGATGGCCGTGGTGGTGAACGAGATGCGATCGTCATCGAGGACGAAGTCCGAAACCTCTCCCCCGGCCTCGATGGCGGGGGTGTCCCTGAGCTCCTCGAGGGAGGTCACGGTCGGCCACGAAGCCGGGCCCGAGTCGACGACCCAGCGGTCCTGGAGCGTGAGATCGTCGTACCAGTCGACCGCCAGGTCGGAGAACCCCGGTGTCTCGTCCTCGGAGACGAGCGGGATGAACTTGCCGAGCAGCTCGGAGTCGGGTGACACCCACACCGCGGGCAGGTGGGTGGCGATCTCGACCATCTCACCGCCGGGGACCGAGTAGAGCGTGAACGGGTCCGAGACGACCACTTCCTCGAAGCCGGCGGCCGGCGCCTTCTCCTTGGCTTCCTCGGTGAAGGCGACGTAGTAGTCGGCGGCGAAGAACCGGAGGTGCTCGAGGCCCCGCTCGAAATCGGCCGTGTGGTACGGCAGGCCCGGGATCGGGTTCGACGGCGACGTGGAGGTCTCCGAGGCATTGATGAAGTGGAACGGCGTCGAGAGGCTCGACTCGAAGAACAGGCCCTCGGTGGAGGTATGGGTCCCCTCGGTCCAGTACGGAATGAGCATGAGCGACATCGTCGTCCCGAACTGGTTGAGGTCCGAGTTGGCCTCCCAATGCACCCGACCCGGCGCCAGCTCGCCCACGGTGTCCATGAAGGCCTCATACTGGGGGTACGGGTCCTTTCCTTCGTAGCCCGAGAAGTTCCACCGGGCCCATCCCGCCAGGTAGGTCACCCCCGAGAGGATGGCGGTCAGGACGAGGGCCGCAGCCAGGATCGACCCCAGCTCCATCGTCGGCATCCGCAGCCAGCCGGCCCCGATGGCGGCAGCGGCCACGGCGATGGCGGCGACGAGCAGCCACTCCGCGAGGTCTCGTCCGAGGGTGTGGGCGATCCCGGCCGCTCCAGCCAGGACCACCGCCGCGATCCCCAATGGGACCCCGGCCTGGGCACGGAGCGGGAGGCGAGCGGCCAAGCGTTCCCACAGCATGGCGATCCCGAGTCCGGCAAAGAAGAAGATCGAGAAGTACCAATACGGGATGAGGCGCCCGTTCCAGAGCTTCCAGGCCCCCGTCCCGATCACGTCGGGGAACCAGCCGGGAAGCCTCGTCACCAGCCAGTAGTAGACGGATGGAACGATGGCCATGAGGTAGATGGGCCCCAGGCGCGCCTTCCGGGAACCGAGCACGGCCCCGATCACCGCAAAGGGGAGGAGGAACCACAGTTCGGTGGGGAGCAGTTCGTCCCATTTGCGGAGCGGGGACCATCCCATGTCGGCGGTGTATCCGATCCGAACGATGAGGGGAAGTGCCCAGAACGCCGAGATGGCGAACCCCCACAGCCAGGCGAGGACGGTGGGAACGAACCCGTCGTCGTCGAAGAGGAGTGTCAGGGCGCCGATGAGCACCATGAGTGTCGTGAGGACGTGGCTGAGTGCCGTCAGTCCGAGGAGCAGTGCGGCAAGGGGTATGAGCCGCCGGTCCGTCCGGGCCCGGGCCATGAGGCCGAGGGCGAAGAACCCGAGCGCGAACGACCAGCTGAACGCGAACTCCCCGGCGAGGGTGGACGCGATGTTCCCTCCGTAGATCGTGTACGACTCGGCGAACACGACGCCTCCCCCGGCCACGCCCGCCACCAGGGCTGCCGGTCGCTCGAGCCCCAGTGACCGTGCGAGGAAGGCGGCCGCGGGCGGGGTGGCGATGATCCCGGCCACGGTGACAAGCTTGAACGCCACGCCGTACGGGAGCAGCACGTCGAGGGCGACGATGACCATGCTCGGCAGCGGGAAGTAGAAGTAGTAGATCGGGAACCCGGCGAACCACGAGTTCGACCACCCCATGATCCGCCCTTGCGGGAGGAGTGTGTCGCGCAGGAACGCGGGGCCCAACACGTGGGCGCCCATGTCCCCTCCGGTCGGTGTGTTGGCCACGATCCACAGGTCGGGCCGCAGGAGACCGGCGGCAATGAGCGACGCGAGAGCGATTCCGATGACGTAGGGGGCGCGGCGCATCACGCCCTCATGATGCCGCGCACCACCACTTACTGGGCTTTGCGGGTCCGGATGAGCACCTCGTCGAGGGTGAGGTTCTCATCTCCGGACCTCCACCACTTCTCCTCACACGCATGGCACGTGAAGAAGGAGACCGTGGATCCGTCCGGGAGCCGGTGGTGGATCTCGATGACGTCCTCTTTGGCGCAGAGGGGGCAGTTCATGACAGTTGAAGCCTCCAGGGGAGCAGTGTACGCACCCCGTCCGTTCACTCCGTCTCTTCGTCGAGGAGTTTGCCGATATACCTACTTCGGCGCCGTCCGTCCTCCCGCCAGTGGGCGTACCAGTACGGGCCGTGGGGGCACGTTCGACATGAGTCCTTCCCGCATCGCACCCATTGACGGCGCAGCTTCATGTCCGGATGGTCGTCCCGGAAGCCGGGGTCGAGCCGGGCCGTCGTGAGGATGTGGAGGCGGCGCAGTTCGAACTCGTCGAGTTCCTTCACCGCATCGAGGAGGTCGCGGTCGAGCGCCACGAGCCTCAGGCGACTTCCAGCGGCGCGAACAGCCGGGACAGCGTGCGTCGATCGGTGAGGGTCCACCCAAGCGGCGGTGTGAGGCGGTTGGCATGCTCGGCGCAGAACGGATGCCCGGCGATCAGGCCGCCTGGTGAGGCCATGTCCTCGAGCCACACGGCCCGTTCGGCGTAGTCGTAGACCATGAGGGCACCGGCAGGACCACCGCATCGCACGCAGTTCTTGAGCATTGCCATACGGTACGGATCCCGCGCGCGAGGACCAAGCATTTCCCCTTCCCACGATCGTGTGGTCGATCGCCACGCTCCGCGCGCGAATCACAAAACCGACTTACGTGTTCGACGCGCGTAAGACGCGGGCAGGGCTGGTCACGCCAGTCCGGCCCTGGACAGCGCCCGCCGCAGGCGCCGGGCGTCGGGAACCCCTTCGAACGATTCGATGATCCGCCCCCGGGGGCCCACCACGAACGTGGCCGGCACGACGCCCACCCCGAGCTTGTGGAACGCGACGGTGTCACGAGGCCACGCCAGTTCGTGATGGTCCCCGCAGACCTCTTCGACGACCACCTTGGCGGGCGGGCACGTCGGGCAGGTCGAGGATGTGAACAGGAGCACGGCCGGGAACGGGCCGAGCTCCCCCGGCGCTTCCCCGGAACGCGCCCGGCGTGGCCGCACGGCCACCCAGGCCGCCATCACCGGGCCGACGATGGCGACGAGCGCCACCACCGCCCGCACGGCGGTGTCCGTCATCGCCCCACTCCCCCGTCCAGGACGAGATCGCCTTCCTCACCGACGGTGGACCACGCCACGACCACCGGCACGTCCGCCTCGATGATCATGCCCCGCGAGCCCGAGGCGCGGACCTCGAGGTAGGTCGTGGCGCCGGGGGCCACCTCGAAGGAGGACGGGTCCGAGACCGCCCCAGCACCGACGAAGCGGTAGGTGGCGGTGGCCGTGGACGGACCGGGGTTGATGACGTGCAGTCCCACGAGCTCCTCGCCGAGCGACGCCCCGGGCAGCGCCCAGCTCACGGCAGGGACCTGGACGCCGGTCATGATTCCCAGTCGCGTCGGGGAGGCAGCCCGCATGGCGGCTCCCACCTCGCCGTCGGCCCGGACTTGCACCGCCACTCCTTCGGGCAGGGGGATCACGACCGAGCTTCGGCGGTCGACGGACACCTGGTCGGCCGACAGGGTGCTTCCCTCCGCGCCGAAGTGGTCGATGTCGACGGTGACCGGGACCGCGGCCGGGTTGACCACGACCACCTCGGCCGTCGTGCCCGTGGGCGGCGCCGGGAAGAACCACCGCTCCGACAGGGGTTTCCCTTCGGCCACGCCGATGGCGCCTCCCCCCCGCTGGGTGAAGAGGGCCGGGAGCGTGGCGCCGTCGGGGTCGTGCACCACGACGACGAGATGGGTCCGGAGCCGGAGGAGCTCCGACAGGTTGATCTCCCGGCTCTCACCGGCGGGGATGGAGAACCCTTCGAGGCTCTCCACCACCTCCAGGCCCTGCTCGGAGTACACCTGGATGTCGATCGTGGCAGCCTGGGGGAACGGGTTCATGAGGATGAGGGTCGTCGTCTCACCCTCCAGCGACCCACCAACCCCGACGATCCATGTGGTCGCCGGCCAGCCGGCACACCCCGCTGCGGATCTGCCCAGCGCCCCTTCGGAGCGGACGGAGGCCGCCACCGGGTTCGTCGACTCGAGCATGACGGGAACGACTCCTTGACGGAGCTCGGATGAGATCGTGCCAACCCGGTCCGCGTCGAGGGCCACGGAGAACGAGTCCCCGTTCCACCACGACACCTGCACGCGGGTGTTGGCGCCGGCCACACCCCGAAGCTGTGATTCGATGGCCCCGTCGCTGCGCCACTGCGGGCAGAACGTGTAGTTCGTCAGGCCGATCGGGCGCTCGACGATCGGAGTCTCCCGCGGCACCGGCTCGACCGGTGACGGCTGGAGCACGGCCAGCGCCACGAGCGCGGAACCCAGGACGAGGGCCAGGGTTCGTCTCATCGGCGCCTCCTCGGTAACAACGAGCCGACGATGAGCAGCGCGCCCAGGGCCTCGGCGGCCCGGGTGGCCCGGGCCAGGTCGGGGTCGGGGGTGCCCGGGATCTCCCCCGTCCCACCCGAGTAGCCAGACTCCGAACGTTGCAGCCGATCGGTCGGGTTGATGCGGAGGCCCACCACGGAGGCGGGGGGCCCGACCCATGCCGCGCCGTCGTGGCGCCACGGACCGGCGACCGACCTGCCCACGGGGGCCTCCCCGGTGTACTCGAACACCGACGCGTCGGCGAACGTCAACTCGACGACGTCGAGCCGGCCGCGCAGGGAGGCGGCCAGCGGATCGGCGGGAGGGACGATGATCCAGGCGAGCCCGAAGGTCTCGAACAGGTCCCCAGCCCTCAGGCCGGGCTCGGCGATGAAGGCGTCGAGGTGGGCCTCGAGTTCCTCGTCCAACGGGCCGGCACTCCCCATCCAGGCCCGATCGAAGGTGATGGCCGGGTCGGCCACGCGGTACGGGTGTCCGCGCCACGAGCGCGTGTCGCCGACTCCGACATCTCCCACCACCAGGACTCGTTCACCGAGGCCGCGATCTCGGGCGACGAGGTACCGCAACCGATCGGCGACCGCGGCCGAGTCCGAAAGCCCGAACGTGCCGGAGGCGATGACCTGGCCGACCGGGAGCAACGTCACGAGGAACGCGGCGATCGACACGGCCGAACCCACCCGTCGCAGCAGCCCTTCGCCCAGGTGGAGCCGGGTACCGGCCGAGCCACCGATGAGGATGAGACCGGCGGCCACGAGCACCACCCCGGCGGTCGAGATCTCACGACCGGGCAGGAAGCCTCGAGCGACCGTTGCCCCGGCCCCGAGCAGGACTCCGCCGATGGCACCCAGCCGCCAGGATGTGCCGCTGAGGGAGACGAGCCACGCCGCGACGAGCCCGGCCGAGACGAACAGGGGCAGATCCCAGGGAGCGTGGGTCCCGGCCCCGGTCATCGTCTCGACGGAGTACCACACGCCCCACGACCCGACCGCGGGGAGGCCCAGGGCGGCCACGATGAGCCCGCGGGGCAGGACGGTCCACCCCAGTCCGAGAACGGCACCCAAGAACCCCACGACCACCGGAACGCCGGCGGCCGCCGGGACGAACGCCGTGAGCAGGAACGATGCCAGGCCGGCCCTGGCCATGAGGCCGACCCGGGCCATCCACCCCTTGGGGACGGGTCGCAGCACCCCATACATCACCCACGGCAGGACGCCCAGGGCCAGGAGTCCCGGCCAGTTGCCCGCCCCGCCCAGGAGTAGGGCGGCGGGGCCGAGCACACCGATGAGGGAACCGCCGAGCGAGGCCCATTGTCCCACGGACAGGGAGCGCAGGAGCCGGTAGGCCCCGAGGAGGCCGAGGCCGACCGCCAGCGCGGTGACCGTCGATGCCGTCGAGTCTCCCAGCAGACGCGTCAGGTGTGCCAGGAGCGCGGCGGCCGGGTGGGGAGGTCCGTCACCTCCGAACCCGGCTGGGTTCCACCCCCCGGCGAACGACCCCAACACCCCCCTCCAGTCCGCGGCCGGCGGCAACGACCAGCCGACCACGGGGAGTCCGTCGAAGATGACGAGGCGCACGGCCAGGAACCAGGCGGTGAGCCCGGTGCCCAGTACCGCGGCCGACCTCCCGGTCGAGCGCTCCTCCGCCCACTCCAGGACGGCCTCGGAGGTGGCAAGCGGTGCCCGGAGGGCGTCGACGAACTCGCTCCAGGCATCAGAGACGGCCTTCGATCCCCCCACCTGGTACCGGAACAGCTCCTCATCGCCGAGGTGACGGGCGGCGCGCAGTTGCCGGCGCCCGGCCACGAGGCTCCGGCCGTTCTTCAGGTTCCAGGCACCGGCCTTCAGGTAGTCGAGCGCCCGCACCGGCCGACCGGCCAGGATCGACAGGACTCCGGCGATCACACCCACGACCACGGCCGTGGGGAGGACCCACAAGAGGCTCACCGCCGAGTACGCCTTGAGGAGTGACCGAAGCTGCCCGGCGACCTCCCGCCACTCGGGGGCGCCGGCTCGGCATTCACCGGCATGGATCGCTTCGGACGAGGGCACCACGACGACCCTCGCCCCGGCCAGGCGAGCCCGCTGGGCGAAGTCGATTCCGGCCGACTCCGGGGCCAGCATGCGATCGATGCCACCGAGGCCCCGGAACAGGTCCCTGCGCACGAGCAGCGACGCGGACGGGACGTACGCGACGTCGCGGATCACGTCGTACTGGCCGAGGTCCAACTCACCGTCGTCGAGCACGCTCACCGGGTGCCCGAACACGTCGGTGAGTCCGCCGATCGACTCGAGTTGGCGCCCGTCGGGGCCGAGGAGCTTGGAACCCGCCACCGAGGCGTCGACCCGCACCGACTCGCCGTGGAGGGCGGCGAGTGCGTCCGGACGGAGCCGGACGTCGTCATGGAGGAACCACACATGGCTCACGTCGGCTTCGAGCCGCTCGCGCAGGGCCGCCGCCTCCGCCACCCAGGGGATGGCGAGGCGCTTCGCCTCCCGCTCCGCGGCGGAGCCGCCACCGGCCGCGAAGACGAGCGACGGGGTCAGGCTCTGCGAGCCGACCTCCGCCAGCACCCCTTCGAGCCGCCCCGCGTCCTCGACGAGCACGACCGCCACGATCGAGGGCTCCGGCGGGGAAGGTGAGGTCATGACCCGCTCATTGTGGATGACCGCCACGGGTACGCCAAGGAGCGACGCATCGACCTCGGCTCCGCCCGGCACCCGATAGGCTCGCGCCCCATGCACATCGCCCTCCTGTCGGGTGGCGTGGGCGGAGCCCGCATGGCCCGTGCCCTCGATCGCGCCGGTGCCACCCTCTCGGTGGTCGTCAACGTCGGCGACGACGACACGATCCTCGGTCAGGCGGTCTCCCCCGACCTCGAC
>JBFKVA010000023.1:0-28486 GCA_041635475.1 Acidimicrobiia bacterium
AGTCCAAACCCATACCAACTTGACGTCAAAACCGACGTCCAACCAGGTCTGGGCAATCAAGAGGAGAGGAGCAAGGCCAACCCACCGCACGACCTTCTCAACCAACAGACGAAACCGGGAAGGCCCTTCGAGAAACTCCAGCGCTCCACCCCCATGAGGTGCGCTCAACCAAACTTGAGGTTCTGGGCTCTGGCTCCCTACCAACAGGCGGACCTCCTCTCCCTGATCGACCACCGGTGCCCTGAGGTGTCGCCCAATCCGATCGGCGCGATCGACTGTCTTCTCCAGAGAGTATTCACAGCTTCGGCAGTTTGCGACGCGACGGCACGGTGTTGACCGCGAACGGTCAGGACTCCGAAATGGACCTCGCAGCGAATCCGAGGCTAGGAAGACCCGCCAGTTCCGCACACAAATCGGGGTATCTGTGCGAATGCACCGTTGGGTCGGGCCGGTAACAGTCACTCTCATTGTGTCTGCAAAACGAGCATGCACCCGTCTTGGACCCCGCTCGACGCTGGCTGAAGCGGCTCGGCCGCTCCCCGGTCGGCTTGGCGGTTCGAGTGGCAACCAGCCAGGCCTCCTCCCGAGCGTCCCACCGCATGGTTCGGGACCCGACCTGGAAGGGAGCCGGGAACGTCCGGTCGTCTCCTGCGGAGTCGGTCCACCAACGAGGCGTTTCCCCCGTCGAATGGGCCGGGGCGCGTGGCGGAGGTGTGATCGGAACTCACAGGGTGGGTCGGGTCTGCCACGTGCGGGCGGCTACTTGTGGGCCGATGCGGCCGGTTGCCCTGGACCGTTCGCTGCCATCAACCTCAAGCCCAGCAAGAAAAGCGCTCTGGGGATCTCGTGTCCCCTCAAGTGAGGCGCCGGGAATGGCGATAGTCATTCCAACAAAGGAGGGTGTGTCGGATCGATCGCATCTGTGATTCGACCGGGCACGGCGAGCACCATGTACGACAGGCAACCGTCACGGAGAACCACGCTCGTAGCGCTGCTCACAATCGCAGGCATGGCAGTCATAGCGTCAGCTGCTCCAGCCTTCGCTACCGATACGTCCCAATGTGTCTCGGGTGACTTGATCTCCGGTGACACGAACGGGAACCGAATGCTGGACCCCGGGGAGACATGGACAGTGAGTTGTCTCAAGGACAGCTCAGGAGAGTTCACCTTCCCGCTTCCCCAAACGCCCACCCCGACAACGTCGACACTTCCGCAGATCCATGCCCAGCGGGTCGTGTCTGTCCGGGGTGTCTCGGCCACGATGGGGATCGGGTTCTCCCCCGAGCAGGTGGACCAGATCGAGCGAGTGTTCACGATGTTCGTGAACGCGCTCCCCGTGAAGGCGGGCTGTCTCAAGGATGTGTCTATCGCGGCTGATCCCGACCTGGAATCAATCGGGGCGTACTACACGAACCGGCATCGGATCGCCTTGGACACCGACAGGATGTCCGACTACGCCATCGTGCACGAGCTGGCGCATCATCTGGATGACTCCTGCGGCGCCGGCGTCGCCATCGGCGACCAAGTCAAGGCCGCCCAGGGCCTGACCGCTCCGGCATGGTGGGAAGGCTCGTCGTGGGTCTTGATACCTGCCGAGCACTTCGCAGAAACGATCGCCAAGATCCTCCTCGGCATCAACGTCGACCGCCCCGGGATGACAATCCCGACCGAAACTGTCGACCTGGTCCGCACCTGGCTCGAACTGGCCTCGCCAGCGCCGACCGCCCCGATCGCCCCGATCTCCCCGATCGCCCCCACCACGCCCGCCACGCCCGCCACGCCATCCGGTTCAACCACGAAGTCGACCCCTACGACAACACGGCCTCCTGCGTTGGCGACAGCTCGTCCCACGATGTGGATCGACCGCACCGTGGCCATGTTCATGGCCATGTGTCGAGGAGCACCGACATGCAGCCTGCCTGTTGAAGGCAAGCCGTCGTGGACGCTTTCTTGGCTGGATGAATCCGCCCACGTGTTCCGAGTGCACGTCGGGCCGAATCTCTGGTTCGACTGATACGGTCCCAAGGCATTCATCACGTTTCCATTGACTCTGATGCTGTGCCACGAGCGATCATCGGGCTGGGGCAGGCCGAGGCCTGAGCACCTTCACGAAGTGATTCCCCATGCGCCAATCCCAAGGAACCCAAGACCGGGCGACCAGGCGTGCGGCTAGACGGAAACGAATGCAGGACGAGTGAGGCAGGGAACGGTCAAGGTCTTGCTGCCTGCAGACGAACCTGTGCCCGCCTCGGACCGCAGCTCGACGCTGGCCGCAGCAGCTCCGGCCGTACACCGGTCGGCCTGGTGGTTCGAGTCGCAATCAGCCACGCCTTAATCTCCCGAGCTTGCCGCCGTAAGGTGCCGGGCCCGACCTGGTGCGGCGCCGGGAACGTCGGATCGTCCTTGCGGAGTCGGTCAATCGACGAGGCGCTCACACCGAGGAGGGAGCAGAGCTCGGAGCGGGAGGGAAGGGCTGCCATCCCCTTGACTGTGCGTCGACATCGGCCCCCCGCAGTCGAATCGAACCAGTTCAATCTGGGGAGGTCGTACAGCGAGGTGGTCCTGCCCACCGCCAGGCGGTGCGGACGCCCGGCGGCGCGCCGGTTCTCGTAGGCTGGCGCCATGGGCGTGGTCGTCGACGTGGTCCGGGTCTTCACTCAGGGTGAGGCAGGTGGCAACCATCTCGGCATCGTCGCCGACGGGCTCCCCCGGGCTCCTGAGGAGATGCAAGAGATCGCGGCGGACGTCGGGTACTCGGAGACGATCTTCGTCCTTGACCCCGACAGCGCTCCTTCGGTGCGGATCTTCACCCCGTTCGCGGAACTCGCCTTCGCCGGTCACCCTCTCGTGGGCACCGCCTGGTACCTCGCCCACCACGGTGTTCGGGCCCGAACGATCCGGACCCTGTGGGGTGACGTCCGGTGTGGGTCGGTGGGCGACCGAGCGTGGGTCGAGACCACCCTGGCCCAGCCGGTGGCGGAGTTCGCCGGCCGCTTCCCGGCCTGGCTCCCGGATCCGGTGTCGTTGCGAGTGGTCGAGATGGCCCATCCGTACGTGCTATGGGAACTCCCGGCCGCCGAGGATGTGGCGGGAATCAGCCCGCAGCCCAGCGACCTTTGGATCTATGCGTTTGCCCGGTCCGGCTCGACGGTTCGAGCCAGGTTCTTCGTGGAGAACCACTTCGAGGACCCCGCCACCGGCTCGGCGGCGGTGGCTCTGGCCCGTTCCTTCCTCGAAGACGGGGCCGATTCGGGGGAGGTGAGGGTCTTCCAGGGAGAGGAGATCGGACACCCATCGACCATACATCTCTCCTGGAGGGGACGAACGGTCCGCATCGGGGGGACCGTCCATGCCGAGGCGAGCCGGGAGGCGTGATGTGAACTAGGCGGCGAGGCTGATCGCCGCCCATGTCGCAATGATCAGGCCCGCCGTTCCGAGGAAGATCACCCGGCCTCGGCGGAACGTGGCGCCCTCGAAGTCCGGGGTTTCGTCGCGGGCATGCTTCCACCACGCGAATCCGTTTCCGGCTGCCATCGCCAGGCCCACTCCCAGGAGGAGTTCGGCGAACAGCGTGTCCATGCCGAGGATGTCCATTGGGAGGATCCTACGGTGCACCCGGCTGGGGCCGGTCGGGGGAAGCGGGCACCGCGGACGGCTAACCTCGCCGCCCATGGCCGTTGCTTCAGCAGTCGCGTCGTCTGGGAACATCGGCCCGGGGTTCGATGTGATCGCCCTCGCCCTCGACCTTCGGTGCGAGGTGCGGGCCGAACGAGCCGAGGAGTGGAGTTGTGAGCAGGTCGGGCAGTTCTCGCTCCAGGTTGGCGAGGACCTGGTCCTGCGGGCAGCCAGGGAGGCGGTGGGTGAGGATCGTCCACTCAAGCTCACCGTCGACAACCGGATTCCACCAACCCGGGGCCTCGGCTCGTCAGCCGCGGCGTTCGCCGCCGGAGCCGCCGCCGCCCTGCGAGCAGTGGGTGGTGTGGCCGATCCCCGGGAGATCTTCGAGCGGGTGGCGGAGTTCGAGGGCCACGCCGACAACGCGGGAGCCACGGTGTACGGGGGACTCGTGGGCATCCTCCCCGACGGACGGGCTCGCCAACTCCCGCTGGCCCTGCGGTGGCGGGTGATCGGCGCGGTGCCCAGGTACGAACTGCCGACGCCGCACGCCCGGGAGGTCCTGCCCGGGTCCATCCCCCGGGAGTCGGTCGTGCGGTCGATGGGCCGGCTCATCGCGCTCCTGGAGGGGTTGCGGACCGGGGACGAGGAGACGCTTTCCCAGGCCGGCGGGGATGAACTGCACGAGATCCCGCGGGCAGAACTCCATCCGCTGGCGGCCGATCTCATCGGAGCCGCCAGGTCGGCGGGGGCTGCCCACGCCTGCTGGTCGGGGGCGGGACCGACCGTGCTCGCCATCACCTCGGACGACCGGGTGCGCCCGGTGGAGGAAGCGCTGCAGTCCGGGTTGGGGGACCTCGGTGAGGTGTGGACACTTCGGGTAGCGTCGGCCGGACTCGTCTGATCCCCGGGAGCGGTTCCCATGCACATCGGCATCTACATCTTCGCCACCGACACGACGCTGCAACCGGTCGACATCGCCCTGGCCGCCGAGGAGAGGGGATTCGAGTCGATCTTCCTGCCCGAGCACTCGCACATCCCGACCAGCCGCAGGAGCCCATGGGGGGGCCGCCCCGGAGCCCCTCCCCTTCCCGAGATGTACTGGCGAACCCACGACACGATCGTGGCGCTGGCGGCGATGGCCGCGGTCACCAACCGCGTGCGGATCGCCACCGGGATCAGCCTCGTCGCCCAGCACGATCCGATCTGGCTCGCCAAGCAGGTCGCCTCCCTCGACACGATCTCGGACGGACGCATGCTCTTCGGCGTCGGGTTCGGATGGAACAAGGAGGAGATGGAACACCACGGCGTGATCCCGTCCACGCGCCGGGCACTCGTGGCCGAGAAGGTCCGCCTCATGCAGGCACTGTGGACCGAGGAGGAGGCCTCCTTCCAAGGAGAGTTCCTGTCCCTGGAGCCGAGCTGGTCGTGGCCGAAACCGATCCAGCAGCCGTTCCCACCGATCATTCTCGGCGCTGCCGCCGGGCCGAAGAACTTCGACGCGCTCTTCGACTTCGCCGACGGGTGGATTCCGTTCGGACGGTCGTTCGAGGACAGCTTCCGGATGTACCTCGACGAGTGTGCCAAACGCGACCGGGATCCAGCCGGGATCGAGATCAGCGTCTGGGACCCGCGACGAACCCCTCAAGCCCTCGACGAGCTGGAGGCCAAAGGTGTGGCCAGGGTGGTCTTCGGGCTTCCCTCGAAGAGCCCATCCGAGGTGCTGGCGGCGATGGACGACGTGGCCGAGCTCCTCTGACGACCGTCACATTCCCAGCCAGCCCGCCATGCCCGCGGCGATCCTGCCTGCCTCGTCCTTCAGCGTCGCCTCGCGTGTGGGGTAGTCGTCGGTCGGAGCGAGGTCGTGGCGGAGGTCGACGTAGACCTTCAGCTTGGGCTCTGTCCCGGACGGGCGGACGAGGACCCGCCCCCCACCGGTCAGCGAGAGCCCCACGAGGTCGGTTGCCGGCAGCCAGCGTGGTCGCGAATCGGCCCCGAGCCGGTAGTCGGTGACCCCGGTCACGTCCCGTCCGGCGACCGCGACCGGCTGCTCCGAGCCGAGCCGCGTCATGGCCGCCGCGATCTCGTGGCGGCCTTCGGCCCCCGGGCGGTGGGCGGAGTACTGGGCCGAAACCCACAACCCGCAGCGTCGAGCGACCGCCTCGAGCAGATCCCACACCGCCCGGCCCTCGCCGGCGGCCTCGGCCACCATGTCGGCGAACACGAGCGCGGCCGAGATGCCGTCCTTGTCCCTCACGGCCGGCCCGATCGAGTACCCGAGTGCCTCCTCGAATCCGAGCGCGAAGCGGCCGACACCGGCCGCCTCGAGGTCCAGCGAGGCGTTCCATATCCACTTGAAACCGGTAAGCGTCTGTTCGAAGTGCGCTCCGTGGAACGCCGCCACCTCGGCGAGCATCGGCGACGACACGACGGTGTTGAGGACGATGGGTCGCGCCCGATGGCGCCAGTGCCCGAGCACGTGGTCGGAGAGGAGGATCCCGATCTCGTTGCCGGTGAGGGCCCTCCACCCGGCGGCCTCGGGGGCCACGACGGCCAGCCGGTCGCCGTCGGGGTCGTTGGCGACGATCAGATCGGCGTTGATGGCGGACGCCATGCTGGTTGCCCGGTCGAGGGCGCCCGGCTCCTCGGGGTTCGGGAACGCCACGGTGGGAAAGCGGCCGTCGGGCTCGAACTGATCCGGGACGGGGTGAACGTCGGTGTACCCGGCCCTGGTCAGCACGTCGAGGAGGGGCTGTCCCCCAACCCCGTGGAGGGGCGTCATGACGATGCACAGGGGTCCGGCGACGGTGACCGGGCGTTCGGCGTCGACGGCGTCCCAGTACCGGTCGAACATGGTCGCATCGAGCGGCTGGGCCGAGGCGGGGAGGGGGTCGTCCCGGGGCACGCCGTTGGCCGGCCCCACCGCGTCGATGGCCGCGCCGATCCGTTCGTCGATGGGAGGGATGATCTGGGCGCCGTTGTCGTCGTAGACCTTGTATCCGTTGTCCCGGGGTGGGTTGTGCGACGCAGTGACCACGATCGTCGCCTGTGCGCCGAGTTCCTTCCCGGCGAACGCGATCAAGGGGGTCGGTGAGGGCTGGGGGAAGTACCTGACGTCGAACCCTGCACTTGTGAGGACGCCGATCGCGTCGAGGGCGAATCGCCGCGAGCTGAGCCGCGCATCGAAGCCGACCACGACGAGGCCCGGCGCCCCGTGTCGATCGAGGAGATCGGAAGCGAGCCCGGCCGTGGTCCTGATGACAACGGCCCGGTTCATGCGGGCGCTGCCGGCGCCGACCGGTCCTCGGATCCCGGCCGTGCCGAAGCGGAGTGTGCCACCCATGCGTTCCTCGAGGGCGGGCACGTCGCCGGCGTCCACGAGCTCCTGGAGTTCCTTGCTGGTCACCGGGTCGGGATCCCCGGCGATCCAACTGGCGGTGCGTTCGAACACGTCCATCGCCGGAGCCTACGACGCCCGACGAATCGAGTGCGGGAACAGCGGGGAGCGACGCGACCCAGGGCGGCGGCCCGGTCGGGGATTCGGTCCTGGTTTGCGAAACTCCCCCATTGCCCCTACCTTTTCGGGCGTCCCTCCCCCTTCTCGAGGAATCATCGATGGGTTCACTTGTCAAGAAGAGGCGCAAGAAGATGTCGAAACACAAGTATCGGAAGCGCCTCAAGAAGAATCGCCACAAGCGCAAACGCTGAGGCGATCACCAGCAGTTTCGAGAGAGGCGGCGCCCGGCGCCGCCTCTCTCACGCGTTGTGGCGCGTCGAGGTCCGAGACCCCTCGTACACCTACGCTGGGGGCGATGAGACGCTCGACGCTTGTCCTCCTGGTGATCGGCCTGGTCACCGGCGCGTGCTCACCGGATGCGGTCGCACCGGAGCCGGTGACCCTCATCGATGAGGCGGCGCACCGGCTCGAGGTTGCCGGTGGCTTTCGGTTCAGGATCTCTCGTGTCGGTGAGCCGGTCGAGGTGGGCGGATGGCTCGTCCGGGAGGTGTCCGGGGTCTTCGAGGCTCCGGACGCGGTCGATTCCCGGGTGAAGATCACGTTGGCGGGGATCACGGTCGAGGCCGGGATCGTGAGCATCGGCCCCCAGACCTGGCAGCAGGATCCGTTGTCGGAGGAGTGGATCCTCCTCGACCCGGCCTCGTCGGTGTCGGTCGCCGGCATCTTCGGGCGTGACGGCCTGGTCTCGGTTCTCCGCGAGGACCTCGACATGCCGGTCCACATGGAGACGGCCGAGCTGGAGAGCCTGCCCGGAGAACCCCTCCATCACATTCGCGCCGACATCGACACCACCCGCCTCGAGCGGATCAGCGCCGGCCTCATGCCGGCCACCGCCGAAGTCGTGGACCTCTACTTCACCGATGAGGGTGAACTCCGTCGAGTCGAGATCCTCGACCCGGACGGGAACTGGATCATCGACGCGTGGGCCTATGGCGACGACTACCGCGTCGAGCCACCGGCATGAGACGCGGCGCCGTGCGTTGGGTGGTGGCACTGCCCGTCCTGCTCGGCGCGCTCGACCTCACCGTGGTCACCGCGGTCCTCCCCGCGATCGTGGCGGAGCTCGTCATCCCGGTGCCCGACGGATTCCGACTGGCGGCGTGGCTCGTCACCGGGTACCTGACGGCCTACGCGGCAGCGGTCGCACTCGGGGGGGTGGTCGCCGACCGCCACGGGGTGCGGACCGCGTTCCTGGGGGCCACCGGCGTCTTCGTGGTCGGGTCGCTGCTCGTTGCCACCGGGACCGGCGCCCCCACGCGGTGGGTCCTGAGGGTGGTCTTCGAGCTGGCCGGGGCCCGCCCCGACCCGTCGATGACGGCCCTCGGGGTGCTCATCGTCGCTCGTGCTATCCAGGCGGTGGGCGCCGGCGCCGTGGTCCCGGCGGCGATGGCGGCAGTGTCGTCGGACCCCTCGCGGCGGCTCCGCGACCTCGGCTTCATTGCCGGCGTCGACATGGCGGGCTGGATGTTCGGGCACCTCTACGGCGGCCTCATGGTGCAAGCGCTCGACTGGCGAGCCATCTTCTGGGTCAACGTGCCGCTCGCGGTGACGGTCATGATCCTCGTGGGCCAGCGCCTCCCCGCGGAGCCGTCTGGGGGCCGGGGCCGGTGGGCCGGTGCCATCGCCGGCGCCTCCGGCGTCGCCCTCGTGGCGCTGGCCGTGGCCTCGACCCTCTCGCCCGGGCTGCGGGTCGCGGTCGGAGTGACGGGCGGGGTCATGGCCTGGATCTTCTTCGATCGGCTCGTACCGCCCGAGGTGGTCAAGGGCGACCGGCCGGCGGTGGCGGGCAACGTGCTCATCGGGCTTCTCGTCTTCTTCGTGCTGGCCGCGGTGCCGCTGTACGTGGGTACGGTGCTCGAGTCCGACACCGTGCGGGCGGCACTCGTCACCGGCGTATTGCTGTCCGGTTTCACCCTCCCGATGGCGGTGGCGGCGCCGATCGGCGGGCGCCTCGCCAGCCGCGCCGAGAGGCCCCTCGTCCTGGGGGCGTCGGCCGTGGGACTCGTCGGTTTGCTGCTGTGCCGAGGATGGGACGAGACCGCCGGGTCGATGGTCGTCGGCCTCACGATGGCTGGCTTGGGGCTGGGAGGACTCCTTGCCCTCTGCGCCGATCGACTCGTCCGCCGGACCGACCGCGACCGGGGGGCCGCGTCGGCGGCGGTCATCGTGCTCCGGCTCGTCGGCATGGCCCTGGGGACGGCGCTCCTCACCGAGTGGGTCCTGGGTCGGGTCACCCGGCTGGGCGATGCGGTCTCGGTTCAGACAGCCGTCATGGGCATCTTCGACGAGGCGTTCGTCCTGGCAGTGGTGGCCCACGTCGCCTTGGCCCTGACGCTGCTGGTCGGGCGCCGACCGGGATTCAGCGCGACGGCCGATACCCTTCGGTCGACGAAAGGCTGACATGAGAAGAACGATGATCGGACTTGGCGCGCTTGCCGTCGTCCTGGGCGTGGCCGCCATCATGTGGACCAAGGTCGGCGGTGGCACTGATGCCATCGAGGCGGTTCCGGCGGACGCCCATGCGGTCGCATTCTTCGACGTGCTCGAGCTGTATCGGGAGTTCACGTCCGACCGGGTCGCAGGGTTCTTGGGCGACATCGACCCCAGGCTGGCCGCCATCGACGAGACACTGGCCGCCGAGGTCGGCCTGACGTTCTCCGATGACGTCCTGCCGTGGATCGGCGAGACGTCCGCCGTGTGGGCGAACGGGGACACCGAGCAAGGGTGCCTCGTGGTGTCGGCTCGCAACCGGGCAGCGGCAGACGATTTCGTGTCGGCGGTGCTCGATCTTCCCTCCTTCCCCTCCACCTCGACCCGTCAGGTGGATGGCGGAACGCTTCACGACGTGGTGTCGGCCGACGGGGAGTCGGGAACGATCGGCCGTGTCGAGGGAGTCGTGCTCATCTGCGGGGGGGCCGGCGCCGCGGACGCCTCACTGGCCGCCCTGGCCGGGGAGTCGATGGCCTCCGACGAGGAGGTGGCAGGCCTCGTCGGCCGCGGCAACCTTGTCGCCGGTTGGCTTGACCTCCCCGCCTTGGCGGGGCTGGCGGCCGAGGACAGCGAGTCCGGCATCGGCATCGACCCGAACGAGCTGGCGCCGGCCGTGGCCAGCTTCGACGTCACGGACGGAGGGTTCGAGTGGTCCTTGGAGACACCATCGGCGTTCGGTGTCGAGATGGCGGACGACTCCCTGGCGTCACTGCTTCCCGAGGGGACCTTCCTCGCCCTGTTCGGGGGAGCCCCGGACGTGGACATCCCTTCGGTGGTCGGCGGTGCCGGGGCCGTGGGGGAGGAGTTCCTGGGCCTCCTGGGCCTCCTGGACGGACCGGTCACGTTCGGCGTCTTCGGGGAGGACGGTTCGATCCTCTCCCAGGTCCTCGACGCCCCGCTCAACGTCGTGATCGGCGCCGCCAGCACCGATCCGGAGGCCTTGGGCTCCGAGGTCCGAGCCCTCGTACAGGCTTCGTTCGGTCTCACCGAGGACGCGTTCACCGCCGAGCCCTTCGACGGTGGCACGCTCTACACGCTCTCGTTCCCGTTCTTCGGTGACCTTGCTGCCATGGCCGTGACCACTGACGCGATCGCGATCTCGGCCACCGCGGCGGCCGCCAGGGCCGAGGGGCCCCGCCTCGTGGACTCCGAGGTCTGGGAGGCGGCCATCGGGGCGTTGGCGCCGGGGTCGGACGTGAGCTTCTTCTTCGACGCCGAACGATTCCGGTCGCTGGACCTGGCTTCCCTCATGGAGATGGCCGAGCGCCGGGCGGACGACGTCGCGCTCCCGGAGGACGCCCCCAGCCTCCAGCAGGTGGTGGCCCTCGACCAGGTGCGGTTGGTCGTCGCGGGCACCGCGGTGGGCGAGTCGATGACGACGTCGCGGCTCGTCGTGCTCATCGACTGGTAGGGCGCCCGGAGCCGGGGAGCCTTCCTCCATGCCACGGCCATCCGCTCCCGACCCCCAACGGTGGGTCGTGCCGGTCGTCGTGGTCGTCATGGGTGGGCTGCTGTGGGCCACCGGCGCGGCCATCCTCGCCGGCCGTCCGGACCCGGGGACACTCACCAGCCGAATCGCCGTTGCCAAGACCGACGACGGCGCCGCGCTGCGCATCGTGGTGGAGGGGTGCGACACGTTGTCCGTCCGCCGCGTGACGGTCCGGGACGTCTCCGGCACGGTGTGGGAGGTGGAAGGTCGTTCCCCACCGAGCCGAACCAACTTCGTGGTGGGGCAGACGGCCGACCCCATGATCGTGACCCGGGTCCTCGACGGCCCCTTGGCACCCGACGCCACCTATTGGGTGGACGTGGAGTCCGATCGGGTCGAGACGCTCTCGTTCACCCTGCGGTCGGTTCCACCGGTGGGCGTACTGCACGAGGGTGTCGAGATGACCACGGAGGGCTTTCACTCGCTCGTGGAGCGGCAGCACTGCCAGGCGGCCCATCGCATCCCGTTCGCCGGGTCGGTCGTGGCCCAGGTCCTGCTCATCCTCGCCGGGGCGGCGTTCGCCGTGGTCGCTGTTGGACTACTCGATCGCGAGTGAAGACCCCGCGCGGACCTGGGCCCGCATGGCGAGCACACCGAGGAGTGGCCCGATCGCCAGGACCGGGAACGCCCATTTCCATGTGGAAGCGCCGGCGATCCACGGCACCAGCCTGATGGACGCGATGGTGAGGAGGAACCCAAGGGCGGTCTGGAGCGTGAGGGCGGTCCCGATCGTGTCAGGGGGCGTCGATTCCGTGGCGAGCGCGGAGAACTGCGCCGAATCCGCGACGACGGTGAACCCCCAGACGAGGAGCACCAATGACACAAGCATGGGATGTCGCCCGTAGAGAAGCGGTGTCGCCAGGGCCACCGATCCCGAAGCAGCCAGGGCCGTACCAGCGATGTGCGGACGACCGAACCGATCTGCCAAGAGGCCCGCGCCCCACGACCCGAGGCCACCGATGGCGATCACGGAGAACGCCAGTGTTGCCGGCCCTGGGTATTCGTGGGTCGACGCGGCCGCTGATGCGACGATCCAAGCGGGGATCCACGTCCACATGGCGTAGAGCTCCCACATGTGCCCGAGGTAGCCGCCGGTCGAGCGGAGCCAGGCCCGGTTCGCGAAGACCCGACCCACCAGGCGCCACTCGAAGGGTCGTGGGGGTGCCGCGTGCGGCCCGTCGGACGTGGCCAGCATGATGCCGGCGCCGAGTACAGCCAACACCGACGCCGCGATGAGCACGCCTCTCCAGTCGAGGCCGAGGCCCCTGACGAGGTGCGGGCTGGCGCTTCCGACGGTCAGGGCCCCGACGAGGACTCCGAGCGCCATACCCCGTGACCGTGAGAACCAGCCGGCCATGACCTTCATGCCCGACGGATACACACCGGCGAGCGTGACCCCGGTGATGAACCGCAACGCGAGCGCGGGGCCGGGGGAGGAGACCACCAGCAAGGTGGCGTTGATTGCGGCCCCGAGCAGTGCCGCGCCGACGAACAGCCGGCGAGCCGGCCAGACGTCGGCGAGGTTGAGGACCGCGGATCCGAGGGCACCGACGACGAACCCGAGTTGGACCGCCATCGTCAGTCCGGCCACCTGCCCGTCGGTGAGGGACCATGCGTCGGCGAGTTGTGGGGCAACGGCCGAGGCCGAGAACCAAAGCCCGAGTACCAAGAGTTGCCCGGTAGCGATGAGGAACAGCGCGCGACGTGCATTCATGATGCTCCCAACCACCATCGCAGCAGGGGTAATCCCTGCGTCGGTGCAGGCCTAGGCGAACCGGCGCAGTCGGAGCGAGTTGGTGACCACGCTCACCGAGGAGAAGGCCATCGCCGCGGACGCGAACATCGGGTTGAGGTAGCCCAGGGCAGCGAGCGGGATCATGGCGGCGTTGTAGAAGAACGCCCAGAAGAGGTTCTGCTTGATGACGGTGAAGGTTCGGCGCCCGAGGCGGATGGCGGTCAATGCCAGGGTGGGGTCGCCGCTCATGAGGATGACGTCCCCGGCTTCGATCGCGATGTCCGTTCCCGTCCCGACGGCCATTCCCATGTCGGCCCGGGTGAGGGCGGGGGCGTCGTTGATGCCGTCTCCCACGAAGGCGACGGTGCGGCCTTCTGCCTGCAGGGACTGCACCTCGGTGTCCTTGCCCCCCGGGAGCACTCCGGCTCGTACCCGGTCGATGCCGACTTCCTTGGCGATGCTGCGGGCCGTGGCGTGGTTGTCGCCAGTCACCATCGCCACGTCAACGCCGAGGGCGTGAAGGCCGGCGACGGCGGTCTCGGAGGTTTCCCGGAGGGAGTCGGCGATCCCGAGCACCCCGCGGGAGAGGCCGTCCCAGCCGACCATGACGGCAGTGGAACCGAACGTCTCGTAGGTGGTGAGTTCGTCCTGGTGGTACGCCTGGACCTCGAGCCCGAGTTCTTGGAGCAGCAGCGGGCGTCCGACGACCACCTCGGTGTTGTCGACGGTGCCGACCACGCCCCGCCCCGGCATGTCGGAGAACTCGCTCACCGGGAAGAGGGGGATGTCTCGTTCCTCTGCACCGAGGACGATGGCTTGGGCAATCGGGTGGCCCGACCCGGCCTCCACGCTGGCGGCTCGTTGGACGACGATGGGGTCACCGAAGACCCGGGTCAGGGTCATGTGTCCACGGGTCAGGGTTCCGGTCTTGTCGAAGAGGACCGTGTCGATGTGCGAGGTCCTCTCGAAGACGTCCGCCCCCTTGAAGATGATCCCGAACTCGGCGCCGCGGCCGGACCCGACCATGATGGCGGTCGGGGTGGCCAGCCCGAGGGCGCACGGACAGGCGATGATGAGCACGGCAACTGCCGCCTTGACGGCGTTGGAGAGGTCGTCCCCGATCACCAGCCAGGCGACAAGCGTGACAATGGCGATGACGACGACAATCGGAACGAACACCGACGACACGCGGTCGGCCAGGTGCTGCACGGGAGCCTTGGATGCTTGGGCGTCCTCCACGAGTCGGGCGATCTGGTGGAGCGCGGTGTCCCGGCCAGTTGCCGTGGCCTCCACCCGCAGCAACCCCTGCTGGTTGATCGTTGCCCCGAACACGATGTCCCCGGTGTGTTTGTCGACGGGAACCGATTCGCCGGTCAGCATGGACTCGTCGATCGAGGAGTACCCGTCGGTGACCGTGCCATCCGTTGGGATCTTCTCGCCGGGCCGGATGACCATGACATCCCCGACGCGGAGTTGATCGATCGGAACCGTGGTCTCCTCGCCGTCTCGCAGGATCCGAGCTTCCCTCGCCCCCAACTCCAGGAGCTTCGTCACCGCAGCGGAAGCCCGTCCCTTGGCCCTCGCTTCGAAGTACTTGCCGAGCAGGATGAAGGCGATGATGGCGCCGGCCGTCTCGAAGAAGATCGGGTTGTGGGTGAGCAGGGCCCACACCGAATAGATGTACGCCGACAAGGTCCCGAGGGACACGAGGGTGTCCATGTTCGCCCCGAGCGACCGCGCCTGCTTCCAGGCGGCGGTGTGGAACTGACGTCCGAACCAGAAGACCACCGGGGTGCTGAGGGCGAACTGGACCCAGCCGTTCCAGGTGGCGTGCATGGGGAAGAACATCGCGAGGGCGATGAGGGGAACCGACAGCACGGCGGCGCCGAGAAAGCGACGCCACTGGTCCTGCTGTTCCACTTCGTAGCGGGCGACGATGTCAGGACGATCGTCCTCGTCGGCTCGCTCGTGGATGTTGTAGCCGATCTTCTCGACGGCTGCCTCGAGGCCCGGAACGACGACACTCCCGTAGACCTTCGCCTCCCCGGACGCGAAATTGACCACGGCCTGCTCGACGCCGTCCTGTTTGGTCAGGACGCGCTCGATCCGCGTCGCGCAGGCCGCGCACGTCATGCCCTCCACGTCGAAGACGATCACATTGTCTGTCATGGCTAGGTGGCGACGGCGTACCCCTGCTCCTCGATGGCCCTGATGATGCCGTTCAGCTCGGTCGGGGCCGTGAAGTCGACGTCGACGGTCCGGTCCGCGACGTGGACTTCCACCTTGGACACACCCGCGAGCTTGCCGAGGGCGCCCTCGATGGACATCTTGCAGTGGTCGCACGAGATATCGGGCACGGAAAGAGTGGTCATGGGGTTTCCTCCGAGAAGGCAGGGCCGGTGATGGCCTTCGTGTACTTGGCGAACTCCATCAGCTCGTCCACCACCTCCTGGGTGCGGTCCTCACTGACGGCGTGGATGAAGCAGGTCTCGAGGTGGTTCTGGAGAAGAACCCGGTTCACCCGTTCCAGGGATCCCTGGAGGGCGGAGAGCTGCTTCATGATGTCGGGGCAGTAGCGCTCACCCTCGACCATCCCGATGACCGAGTCGAGGTGTCCCCGGACGGTCTTCAGGCGGTTGAGGGCCGAGTGCTTGTGCTCCTCTTTCATGGCCGCATCCTACCATACCCCACCCCAGGTGGGGTAGGGGTCGTGCGCCCGACGAAGGAGGCTCACGTCCGTGGGGGCGAACAAACGGGGGGCGCCTTGGGGCGCCCCCCGTTCGTCGTGTGTCCCTAGGAGCTCTTGGCCCGGGCGTACTCGTCCTGGATGAGGAGGCTGATCTCGCCACCCTGGGGGATGAACTCGAGCTTGGCCATCACCGAGTCGGGTGGGTAGATGCCCTCGTCCTCGAGGATCTCGGGGAGGATGTAGGCCTCCGCCGCCTCGTTGGGGCTGCCGTAGAACGTCCAGTTGGTGAGCTGGGCGCCGTTCTCGGCATCGAGGAGGAAGTTGATCATCGCGTGGGCCGAGCAGGGGTGCTCGGCTGTGACCGGCACCGACAGGTTGTCGGTCCACACGACGCCGCCTTCCTTGGGGATGAAGTAGCCGTACTCCTCCCAGGCGTCGGCTTCGTCGAACGAGAGGAAGAACCCTCCCGACCAGCCGTGGGCCACGTCGACTTCGCCGTTGACGAGGTCGTCACCGAAGTTGACGGAGTCGAACTTCTGGAGACGGTCCTTGGTGGCTGCCACGAGGTCGGCGGCTTCGCGGACGGCGTCCTCGTTGGAGTTCTCGACGACATCCACCACCGAGTACCCAAGGTACTTGAGGGCGGCGGTGATGGCCTCGGGGGCATCGTCGAGCATCGAGATCCTGCCGGCGTACGGTGCCGAGACCTCCGGGTCGAAGATGACGGCCCACGTCGCCTCGCCACCGAGGGCGTCGAGCGTGTCCCAACTCATCGCGATGCCCGTCGTCCCCCACTGATAGGGCACCGAGTAGACGTTGTCAGGGTCGAACGCCGGGTTGATGAACAGGTCGGCCACGTTGGCCATGTTGGGGATGGCGTCGTAGTTCAACGGGACGAGCAGGCCCTCGACACGCATCGAGTGGACCATGTAGTCCGACGGGACGACGAGGTCGTAGACGGCGCCGCCAGCCTCGACCTGGGCGAGCATCGCCTCGTTGGACTCGTACTCGGTGTACTCGACGTTGATGCCGTACTCCTCCTCGAACTGGGTGACGAGGTCGGGGTCGATGTACTCGGTCCAGTTGTAGAAACTCAGGTCCCCATCGGTCTCACCGGGTTGGCAGTCGGGCATCTCGGCAGCGTCGTCACCGCTCGCGCAGGCGGCGGCCACCAGGGCCAGCACCATGACCAGTGCCGTGAGTCTGATCCACTTCATTGTGTCTCCTCCGAATGGAACCCATTGACTATATCTGCTCCGGTCACGACGAGTCGCCCGTTCCTCGCTGGAACGCGAGCGAGCCGAGGACCAGGGTGATCGAGGCGAGGAGCATGACGGTGGAGATCGCGTTGATGAGGGGCGACACCCCCCGCTTCACGAGGCCGAACACGTACACCGGCAGGGTCGTCGAACCGGGCCCGGACACGAACGCCGTCACCACGACGTCATCGAGGGAGATCGTCAAGGCGAGGAGCGCGCCGCCGAGGACACCCGGCATGATGAGAGGCAGCGTCACCCTCCGGAAGGCCTGCCACCCGTTGGCGTAGAGATCGCGGGCTGCCTCCTCGAGTCGGGGGTCGAGTTGCCCGAGTCGGGCGCGAACGACGACAGCCACGAACGAGATGTTGAACGCGATGTGGCTCAGGATGATCGAGGTGAGGCCCAACTGGAACCGGGGGCCGATCGTCCCGATGATCTCGAATGCCCGGGCGAAGAAGATGAGGAGCATCACGGCCATCGTCACGTCGGGGATGATGATCGGCAGGTAGAGGAGGCCGTCGAGCGTCCGGTCGCCGCGGAACCGGTAGCGGTCGAGGGCGATCGCCACCGCCGTGCCGATCACGGTGGACACGATGGTCGAGATCAGGGCGACGAGGAGGCTGTTGGTGACGGCGCTCCAGACCTGTTCGTTGTCGAACATCTCGCGGTACCAGCGGGTGGACAGGCCACCCCAGATCCCGACCCGGTTGGAGTCGTTGAACGAGAAGAACACGAGGGTGAAGATCGGTGCGTAGAAGAAGAAGAAGACGAGCCAGGCGTTCGTGCCCAAGAGACGCTCGAGCGGGCTCTTGGGACGGAGGCCGATGGTCATACTTCCCTCGCCCCGGTCCGGGTGCGAATGAGCACCGCGGCCAGCATGACCGCCATGAGCACGACGCTCAGTGCCGACCCGAACGGCCAGTTGCGGGCCGCCTGGAACTGGCGCACGATGAACGTGCCGAGCACTTCCGTCTTGGCTCCCCCGAGGATGGTGTCCGTGACGTACGCCCCGAGGCTGGGGACGAAGACGAGCAGGGACCCGGCGATGATGTCCGACTTGGTCAGCGGCAGGGTCACGTTCCGGAATGCGGTCCACCCGTCGGCGTACAGGTCCCGGGCAGCTTCGACCAGACGCCAGTCGAGGCGCTCGATGGCCGCGTACAAGGGGAGGATCATGAAGGGAAGGAACCCGTAGACGAGGCCGATGATCACTGCCGTGGGGGTGAAGAGGACGTTGAGTTGGAACCCCATCCACTCGACGGCGGTGCCCACCGGTCCCTCGTTGCTGAGGATGAACCTCCACGCGTAGGTGCGAACGAGGAAGTTCGACCAGAACGGGATCATGACGAGGACGAGGAGGACGTTGCGGATCCGGCGGTCCCGGGTGGCCAGGTAGTAGGCGAATGGGTAGGCCAGGACGAGACAGATCACGGTGGTGACGAGGGCGATCCACACCGAGCGGGACACCACCTGGACGACGACGGTGTCGAAGAGCTTGATGTAGGAGTCGAAGTTCCAGTTCTCGAGCCGGGTGGCCCCCGTGGGGGAGCGGGACGCGAAGCTGTAGACGATGACGATGAGGAAAGGGATGGCGAAGAAGACGATGAGGTAGATGTAGGCCGGTGACGCCACCAAGAAGCCGGTGCGGGAACTCTCGACGAGGGCGTCTCGCTCGTGGTGGGCGATCGCAGTCGTGTCGGCGAGGTCGGCCACTAGTCCTCCAACGCCGTGACTGCTTCCGACCGCCAGTCAACGATCACCTTGGCACCCGGGTCGTGCTTCAGGACCCGGGGGGCGTTCTGCTCCCACACCTTGACGACCGCTCCGCCGACGAGGCGTATCTCGTAGAAGAGATGGTCACCCATGTAGAGCTTGCGCAGCACCTCGCCGTCGACGAGGGTGTCGTCGGGGCCGAAGGCCGACCGATCGGCGTCGGCCGGGGCGAGGAACATCTTCTCGGGCCGGAGGGCAAGCATGACGGCCGTCCCCGGGGCCGACTCCGTGTGGGCACCGACCTCGATCCCGCCCTCGATCCTCACCCGTCCGGGGGCTGCGACCTCCCCCCGCAGGAAGTTCGTCTCGCCGATGAACGACGCGACGAAGCGGTTGGCCGGCCGTTCGTACATCTCCTCCGGGGCGGCGACCTGAAGCAGCTTGCCGCTGCTCATGACCGCAATCCTGTCCGACATGGTGAGGGCCTCTTCCTGGTCGTGGGTGACGTAGACGAACGTGATTCCCACGCGCTGCTGGAGCTCCTTGAGTTCGAACTGCATTGCCTGGCGCAGCTTGAGATCGAGGGCCCCGAGCGGTTCATCGAGGAGGAGCACCTCCGGCTTGTTGACGAGGGCCCGGGCCAGGGCCACGCGCTGCTGTTGTCCGCCGGACATCTGTTCGGGCCGGCGCCTCTCCATGCCGGTGAGCTGGACGAGCCCGATGACCTCGTCGACCCGGGCCTTGATCTCCGACTCGGAGACCTTCTTCATCCGGAGCCCGAACCCGATGTTCTCGGTGACCGACATGTGGGGGAACAGCGCGTACGACTGGAAGACCGTGTTGACCGGCCGCTTGTCCGGAGGACGCAGGCCCTGGACCTCGCCATGGATCTCGATCGTCCCCGCGGTCGGGAACTCGAGGCCGGCGATCATGCGCAGGAGCGTCGTCTTTCCACACCCCGAGGGTCCCAGCAGGGAGAAGAACTCCCCATCGGCGATGTCGATCGAGACGTCGTCGACCGCGACGACATCGTCGAACCGCTTGGTGATGCCTGTAAGCGAAACCGCGATAGTCATGGTGCCTTCCGGTAAACGACCTCTCCGTCGATGATCGTGTGGGTCACGGCATGCCGCGCGGGATGGCCCGAAGAGAACGGATCGCCATCGAGGACCACGACATCCGCCTCCTTCCCCGCCGTCAGCGTACCGGTACGAACGTCGAGGTGATTCACGAACGCCGATCCCTGTGTGTAGGCCCGGAGGGCGGTCGTGAGGTCCACCACCTCGTCCGCCAGGAACGGGTCTGTCGCGATGTCGGGGTGCCTCCGGTGGACCGCCACTTCGATGCCCTGCAGGGGATCGGGTGACGAGACGGACCAGTCCGAGCCCATGGCGAGCGTTGCGCCAGACCTCACGATCGACCCGAACGGGTACTGATGGGCCGCCCGGGGTTGGCCGAGGAAGGGGATGGTGAGGACGTCCATCGCATCTTCGTGGACGGCCCACAAGGGCTGAGCGTTGGCCACGGCGCCGGTGGCCCGAAAGCGGGGAATGTCGGCAGGGTCGACAACCTGGATGTGGGCCAGGTGGTGGCGGAGGTCCTTGGGCCCGTGGCGTTCGCGTGCCACCTCGAGCGCATCGAGGGCGTTGCGCACGGCCCGGTCCCCCAAGGCGTGGAAGTGGACCTGGAAGCCCTCGTCGTGAAGGGCGGCCACGTACTCGGGGAGGCGGGCGGGGTCGATGAAGTCGAGCCCGAGGTTCCCGGTGGGGTTCCCGCTGGCGTCCAGGTAGGACCCCAACAGCGACGCCGTGAAGTTCTCGCACACACCGTCGAGCATGAGTTTCACGGTTGACGGGTCGAAGCGCTCCGAGCGTGCGTGGCGCCGCTCCTTGAGACGGTCGACCTGCTCCATCCCCTGGTCGCGCTCCCACCACAGGGCGCCTCGCACCTTGCCGATGAGCCGGCCGGCGGCGTCGGCGTCGAGGTAGGCCTGCTGGAACGCCTCGGTCACCATGGCGTCCTGCCATGCGGTGACGCCGACCGACAGCAGGTAGGCCTGGCCGGCGAGGAGGTCGTCGACCACCTGGGCCTTGGTGCGGGGCGGGACGTGGCGATCGACCAGGTCCATGGCGCCCTCCTGCAGGCAGCCGTTGGGCCGCCCGTCCTGGAACCGCTCGATGCGGCCGTCGGCTGGATCGGGGGTGGCGGCGGTGATCCCGGCCAGTCGGAGAGCCGCCGAGTTGGCCCACCCGGCGTGTCCGTCCCTGACGGTGAGATACGTGGGTCGGTCGCCGGTGATGTCGTCGATGTGCGTGACGGTCGGGATCCCGCCCGGGAAAGCGTCGAACGCCCAGCCTCCCCCGGTGAGCCACCCGGACCCGGCCAATGCGTGTTCGCTGATGATCTTTCGGTATCCGTCGATCGTGGCGGCCGGGTTGAGGTCGCAGGAGGTGAGGATCTCACCGCCGTGGATGGGGTGGACATGGGCGTCCTGGAACCCGGGGAGGACGAGACCGCCGGCGGCGTCGATTTCCTCGGCTGCGTCGACCTCGGCGCGGTCGACACCAACCGCCACGATCCTGCCTCCGGCGATGGCCACCGTCGAGGCGGGGACCGGCCCATCGGTGAACACCGATCCGTTCGAAATGAGCAGGTCGACTCGCATGGCGGCGGAGGCTACATCTCCCCGGTGGTGGGTGGCCAGTGGTTCGTATGCCTACGCTCGGTCCATGCCACGCCCGTTCCGGCCAGCCGACCTCGACGCCATCCTGGAGATCAACAACGCCAGCGCCCCGGCGGTCAATCCCCTCACCACCGACTCCTTGGAGCGTCTCCTCGAGCTCTCCCGGTGGACTCGTGTCATCGATGACGATGCGGGACCTGCGGGGTTCCTGCTCGGGCTGCACGGACCCGGTCTCGCCTACCCGAGTGAGAACTACGACTGGTTCAGCAGGCGGCTCGACGTGTTCCTCTACGTGGACCGCGTGGTCGTGGCTGCCCGGGCTCGTGGCGCAGGGCTGGGGACCCGGCTCTATCACGCGTTCGTCGACCACGCTCGCACGCTCGGGATCGACACCGTGTGTGCCGAGGTCAACGTGCGACCACCCAATCCCGGGTCGGTGAGGTTCCACGAACGGTTCGGGTTTCGAGCCGTGGGTGAGCAGGAAACGAAAGGCGACTCCGTACGGGTTCGGCTCTACGAGTACCCGGTTCGAGGTGAGGTGTCAGCCGGTCCGGGGTTCGAGGCTGAGACTGGCCGAGTTGACGCAGAACCGCAGACCCGTGGGCTTGGGTCCGTCCGGGAAGACGTGGCCGAGGTGTGAGCCGCACGCGGCGCAGGTGACCTCGGTCCGGACCATGCCGTGGGAGGTGTCCGGCTTCTCCTCCACCCGGCCCGCAGCCACCGCTTCGAAGAAGCTCGGCCAACCTGAGCCGGAGTCGAACTTGGAGGCGGAGTCGAAGAGGTCGATCCCGCACACGACGCACCGATAGGTCCCGGGCGTCTTCTCGTTCCAGTACTCGCCCGAGAAGGGCGGCTCGGTCCCGCACTGCTGGGTGACGTAGTACTGCTCGTCGGTCAGTCTGCTCCTGGGATCTTCCATGTGCCCATTCTCGCGCCGTTCCCGGCCTGGCGGGGAGGCTTCGATGGTGATCGGGTCGTAGGCTGCCATCGATGAAGACGATCGGACTTATCGGTGGAATGAGCTGGGAGTCGTCGCTCGAATACGAGCGGGTCATCCACACCGAGGTGCGGAGGCGACTGGGAGGCACCCACTCCGCCCGGACGCTTCACTGGACCTTCGACTTCCACGACATCGAGGCCCTCCAGGAGTCGGGGGAGTGGGAGGCTGCCGGTGCGGCCGTCCTGGGAGCGGCTCGCCGCCTGGAAGGGGCCGGGGCCGATCTCCTCGTCCTGTGCACGAACACGATGCATCGGGTGGCCGACGAGGTGGCCGAAGGTGTGTCCATTCCACTCATCCACATCGCCGACACCACCGCCGACGCCGTCCTCGCCGACAACATCACCACGGTCGGGTTGATGGGAACGTCGTACACGATGGAGGGTGACTTCTTTCGGGGGCGACTTGCCGAACGCGGATTGGAGGTCATCACCCCGGGTGCCGCCGACCGCGCAGAGGTCCACACCGTGATCTTCGACGAGCTCGTGCGCGGCGTCCTGTCCCCGGACTCTCGTCGCCGGTTCCTCGAGATCATCGGCGGGTTGGTGGAAGCAGGGGCGGAGGGGGTCATCGCCGGGTGCACCGAGATAGAACTCCTCGTTGGCCGCGGCGACCTCGACGTGGCCTACTACCCCACGGCCCGCATCCACGCCTTGGCTGCGGTCACGGCGGCCCTCGATCCGAACGCATGAACGCCCGCCGGGAGGCGGGCGTTCATGCGGCGGTGGGGCCCCGGAGGGAGGGCAAGGGACCCACCTGGCAGGCGTCCGTGGGTGGGAGGACGCCCGGGCTTGTGTCACTCGCTGTCGACGAATCGACCGCGGACACGTGGGTAGGAGATGGGGGCGTGCTGGTTGCAGTGATCGCGCTTGTTGTAGCGCGAGAGGCGGGTCGAGCAGTGCTTGTCGGCACAGACTCGGACGCCTTCTATCGACTTCGACGGACGAACGCCTCCCTGGAGTCGGTGTCCCTTCAATGTGGTTTCAGCCATTGTCAATCTTTCTTCAGGATGCAGCGGGAGTCGTGGCAGCCGTCACGTCAACCGGGCGTTCTCGCACGCGTGTCGTACGGAACAACCCGGACGGCCGGATGGGTATTCCCCCTATTCAGGTATACGTAATTATCGGGAATCCGTCACCAGGTGTCAAGTCCGACCGATGCCCTTGTGGGCGAGGAACGCCTCGTTGTTGGGTTCCCTCCCGAGGAACGTGCGCAGAAGGTCGGCCGCGTCCTTCGTTCCGTTCGGCTCGAGCACCTCGCGCCGGTACCGCAGGCCGACCTCGGGGTTCGTCAGGCCCTTCTCCTCGAACACCGAGAACATGTCGTCCCCGAAGACCTCGGCCCACATGTAGCCGTAGTAGGAGGCGTCATACCCGAAAAGGTGCCCGAACGAGGAACTGAACTGCACGTCGTCGACGGCGGGGACGAGCGAGTAGGCCTCGGCCTCGGCCTCGACCCGGGTGATGTCGGGCACCGCGTTCACGGCGTGGAGCCCCATGTCGAGCTTCCCGTACGTCACCTGGCGGAGGGCGGTGATGCCAACGTTGAGATCCCGGGCGGCGACGAGTTGCTCCACCAGTTCGGTGGGGATGGGTTCGCGCGTCCGGTAATGGCGGGCAAACCGCGCGAGCACTTCGGGTTGCCACGTCCAGTGTTCCATGATCTGCGACGGTGCCTCGACGAAGTCCCACTCGGTCGAAGCCCCGCTGAACCGGGGGTGGCGAGAGCGCGTGAGGGTCATGTGGAGCACGTGGCCGAACTCGTGGAACAGGGTCTCCACGTCACTGTGCTTCAGCAGCGAGGGACGGTCGGCCGTGGGCTTGGGGAAGTTGCACAGGAATGCGGTGAGGGGCTTGACCCACCCGGAGCCGGGGTCGTGGCCCGCCAGGATCGGCCAGGCGGCAGCGTGCCCGTACTTGCCTTCGCGGGGGAAGAGGTCGGCGTAGAAGTGCCCGATGATCTCCCCGGTCTCCCGGTCGGACACCGAGTACAGGACTGCATCGTCGTGCCAGGAGGGCGCGTCGGGGACAAGGGCGTAGGACAGGCCGAAGACCGACCCCGTGAGCTCGAACATGCCGAACAGAACGGCGTCGAGTTCGAAGTACTCGCTCACCTGGTCCTGGTCGACCCCGTAGTCGTTCTTGCGTTGCAGGTTGTCGAGGAAGCGGACGTCCCACCTGCGCACGACGTCGTCGTGTCCGAGCTCCGTCAGCAGGTCCTGCATTGCGGCCAGCTCATCGCGGGCCTTTTCTGTCAGGGCCGGGATGAGCCCGTCCCAGAACTCGAAGACCGCCTCTGGCCGTCCGGCCATCCTCTCCTCGAGCCGGTAGTGAGCCCACGTCGGGAGGTCGAACAACTCCGCCATGCGCAGACGGATGCCCACTGCCTCCTCGAGCAGCGGGCGGTTTTCCTCCCCCGCCCGGTTGTAGAACTTGCGCAGGAGGGCTTCTCGCACCTCGCGCGACGTCGCCTGATCGAGGACGGGAAAGACATCCGGGTAGTCCATCGAGATCTTCCGTGTCCCGGGCTCTTCGCCGGGTGCCAGACCGTCGATGAAGTGCTGGGGCAGGCCGGCGAGGTCGTCGGGAGTGACGACGAGCCAGTCCTGGAACTCGGCCAGGTTCCCCTTGAACTTGATGTCGAGTTCGCTGAGGCGTTCCTTCAGCTCGCGAAGTTCCGCCCTGGCGGTGTCCTCGAGCTCGTGGCCGTCGCGGCGGAGATCACGGAGTTCGAACTCGAGGAGCCGACGATCCTCGGCATCGAGGTGAAGGCCGGACGCGTCGAGTTCCTTGAGGGCGTGGTAGAGATCGCGACGGAAGCCGACCCCGATCGCCCACTTGGAGAACTCCTCATCGAGCTCCCAGCAGACCGCCCGGACCGCGGGATCGGGATGGGCATGCGCGAGGAAGAGGGGTCCTTGGATCTTGGTACCGAGGGACGCAGCCTTGCGGAGTGGCCCCATCGTGTCGCGCCACGTGCGGGGGGCGGCCACGGCCTCGTCGATGAGGGCATCGGAGGCTTCGATCGTCCGCGTCACCTCGGCGCGCAGTGACTCGGGTGTGACGGAGGAGTAGTCGAACATGCATCGATGGTATGCGGGTTGTGGCCGGTCCGCCAACCGGGGTCACAGGAACACCGCCACCTCGTCGAGGGGCTTGCGCACGAGGTCGGGGACGACGCAGTCGACCGCCGGGTACCCGATCGGAAACAGGCAGAACGGCCGCTCGTTGGAGGGCCGGTCCAGGAGCGTGGTCAGGAAAGCCATGGGGCTTGGCGTGTGGGTCAAGGTGGCAAGCCCCATGTGGTGGAGCGCGGCCACGAACAACCCGGCGCTGATGCCCACCGATTCCTTGACGTAGTAGTGATGCCGGCGCCCGCCGTCGTTGTCGATGCCATGTCGTTGCTCGAAGAGAACCACGATCCAGGGCACGACCTCGAGGAAGGGCTTGCGCCAGTCGGTGCCGAGGGGCTCCAGGTCCTCTCGCCAGTGCGCGGGGATCCGGCCGCCTTCGTAGTTGACACGCTCCTCGGCTTCGGCAGCTTCCCGGATCCGGGCCTTGATGTCGGGGTCGTTGATCGCCACGTAGGTCCATGGCTGCTTGTGGGCCCCGGACGGGGCGGTGCTGGCGGTGGCGATCGCCGTTTCGATCAGGTGTCGGGGTACTGGGTCGTCAGAGAAGTACCGCACACTGCGCCGAGCGTTCATCTCCGCGTGGAAGCCGGCGGCCCGCTGGCTCTGGGTGGCCGGGTCGAGTCGAGCGGGTGTGTACGGGATCATCGTGGCTGGCATCCGGTCACGGTACCGAACACTGACCCCCACCGGCGCCGGTTGGCACCGGCATGACCCATCAGACCCGCTCGAACGCGGCCAGGAAGGCGGGCTGCCAGGGGAGGTGGGTCCAGACCCGGAAGGGAAGGAACGGGGCGTAGGCGGACAGGAGGGTCTGGTACCCCGCAGCCTCCACCAGGGCGGTGACCTCGACCCCGCTCGGCCGGTACACGTGCGTGGGGTCCGAGTCGTACGAGTCCATGTAGCGGCGTCGCTGGCCCTCGTTGCCGATGGTCGGGAGGTGGATGACCAGCAGCGAACCGCGCGGTTGGACAGCCGCCAGGTTGGCGACCGCCGCCCCGGGGTCGACGAGGTGTTCGATCACATTGACCGCCGTGATGGCCTCGAACCGACCGGCGAACGGGAGGGCTCGTTGGATGTCGGCAGAACGCAGCTCGGCGACAGGAAGGCGCTCCCGCGCCAGGTGAAGGCCGGCCTCCGACAGTTCGATGCCGTGGAGGGCGTGGGTTCCCTCGAAGCGGGCAAGAAGGTCCCCCCGCCCACAGCCGACGTCGAGCAGTCGGCCGTGGGGTACGCGGCGCCGGACGATTCGGGCCACCAGCCAGTCCCGGAGTTCATCGACCATTCGGGCGATACCCGTGGACGGACGCAGCTCTTCGTAGTAGGCCGAGTCGTACGTCATTGGTCCCTCGGCGCCTGGCGGCGGTGAATGTGCCGGGCGTCGGTCTGGTGGGCAGGGTCGTCGTAGAACATCCCTTGGGTGTCGTGGCGATGACCCGCCTCATAGGCGTCCGCGAGGTTCTCGGGGGTCAACACCTCCGCCGGCGGTCCCGAGGCGACCACCCGTCCGGCCAGGAGGACGACGTGGTCGGCGGCGGCGGCCTCGGCCAGGTCGTGCGTCGTGAGCACGACGGTGTTGCCGGCCGCCTGCTCCTCATGGACGACCGCGTCGATGGCTTCGGCGTTCACCGAGTCGAGGCCGGTGAGGGGCTCATCGAGGAGGAGGATGTCGTGGTCCTGGGCAAGTCCCTGGGCAACGAAGGTGCGCTGCCGCTGCCCTCCCGACAGCTCCCGGAGATGCCGGCCCCCCAGGTCCTGGAGCCCGAGGCGCTCCATGGCCCGTTGCACCTGGGCCCTGTCTGAGCTTCCGAGCCGGGCCAACCAACCGCGGCTGGAGAAGCGGGCCATGCCCACTGCCTCCGTCACGGTGACGGGCATGGACTCGTTCACGCGGGTGGCCTGGAAGACGTAGGCGACCCGGTTGACGAGGGCCGCGGGTTTCCCGTCGATGAGGACGAGCCCGGAACTCGGTGGGAGAAGGCCGGCGATGGCGTGGAGGAGGGAGGACTTGCCCGATCCGTTGGGCCCGATCACCGCGGTGATGACACCCGAGGGGATCGTGAACGACGAGCGGTCGAGGGCGAGCCGGCTGTCCTGGTGGAGGACGAGGTCGATCCCGCGGATCTCAGGCATCGGCGCACTCCCGGCAGCGACCCTCGACCTCGAGAGTGTGGTCATCGGCGGTGAACTCGTGGAAGGCCGCTACGCGCTCGGCGAGCCGGTGGAGCGTCACCTCGTCGCTGTCGCCCAACTCGAAGTCGGTGATGGCGCCGCACATGATGCACACGAGGTGGTGGTGGTGCCCCGTGAGCCATTCGGCGGGCTCGTACCGAGTGGTCCCGTCCGGGCCGTGATGAAGGGAGATCACGCCCGCATCGCCGAGGACCGAAAGTGACCGATACAGGGAGGAGAGGGGGACGGTGCCGAGGGAGGCGGCGAGCTCGGACGCCGCCACGGGTCCGGGGGCGTCGAGGAGCGCCGACACGACCCGACGACGGGTGTCGGTGAAGCGGGAGCCCCGATCCTGGAGTCGATCGGCTATCCGGACGTCGAGGTCGGTCACGAGTCCAGTATAATGAGAACCGTTCTCATTATGATTCGTATGTTCCTCCTTGCTGTCCTGACGCTCGCCGTCGTCGGCCCGGCCTGCGCCGGTGGCGAGCCGGTCGACGGTCCCACCGTGGTCGTTACGACCTCGATATGGGCCGATGTCGTCGGCGCCCTCGACCCGGCGGGTGAGTGGACGATCGACGTGCTCATTCCCCGCGGGGCCGATCCCCACGACTTCGCTCCTTCGGCTGCCCAGGTGGCGTCCCTCCAGCGGGCAGACCTGGTCATCGCCAACGGCCTCGGCCTGGAAGGCGGGCTCGAGGACGCCCTCGTATCCGCCGAGGCCGACGGCGCCCACATCCTGTGGCTGGCCCCCGCCCTCGACCCCATCCCGCTGAGCGGCGGGACCGCCCTCGACCCCCACGTCTGGCTGGATCCGATTCGGCTCGCCATGGCGGCGTCGCTGATCGCCGCCGAACTCGACGCCACCACGGGCGGCACGCGGTCCACCGATGCAGTCGGGGGTTTCGCCGGCTCGATGACGAGGCTGGCCGACGAGATGGCGACGTTGCTCGAGGGGGTGGATGACCGACGGCTCGTCACCAACCACGATGCCCTC
>JBFKVA010000024.1:0-28353 GCA_041635475.1 Acidimicrobiia bacterium
CGGACTTCTCGCCGCTGTCGCACCACTCGGACTGGCTGCAGCCCAGGAGACCGTGCTCGTCATCGACCTCGACCCGTTGGGAGTGTCATTACCCGGGCGGCGAACGCTTCGGGACCTCGTCGAGGCGAGCCCCACGGCAGCGGACCTCCGTCCTCGTCGGCGCGGAACTGCGTGTCTTCCCAACGGGAACATCGACCCGGACTCGGCCAAGGACGTGGTTGAGGCCTTGGTTGCGGGGTGGCCGGCCACCGTCGTTCGGGTCCCCGACGAATCCGGCGGCCTGGGGGCCCGGGGTGTCGGGGTCAGGGCCGTCCTTCCCGGGGTTCGGCCGCCGGTGGCCTTCCTCCCCGTGTTCCAGCCCACCGGCATCGCCCCGGTGCCCCAAGGCCTCGCTGGCCTCCTGCTTCCGCGTCTCACCGGCCGCGTGGCCAAGGCACTCCTCGCCGGGGTGACGATCCGCAATCGCTGGACCCGGGCGTGGTCGGAGGTGTGGGTCCGGGCGATCGAGATGACCCCGTGACGATTGCCGGGCGCGTGGCCGCACAGGTGCTCGCCTCCGACACTCCCCTCGACGACGAGTCGGTGCGCCGGAAAGCTCGCGCCGTGCTGGCGCGGGAGGCACCCCTGGCACCGGACACGGTGGTCGACGACGTCGTCGATGACATCCTCGGCATGGGTCCCCTCGGCCCCCTCCTGCGGGACCCCGGTGTGGCCGACATCCTCGTGAACGGGTCTGGGGCGGTCTACGTCGAGCGCAACGGCCATCTTGAGCGTGTCGACGTGCGCTTCGACTCGCCGGACGGGCTGGTGGCGGCCGTCGAGCGTATCGTCGCACCCCTCGGACTTCGCCTCGACCACGCCTCGCCCATGGTCGATGCACGACTCCCCGACGGCAGCCGTCTCCATGCCTCGATTCCCCCGGTGTCCATCGATGGCCCGGTGCTGGCGATCCGCCGCTTCACCCAGGTCGTCCCCGACTTCGACGCCCTCGTGCGCGCCGGGGCCGTGACCGAAGCCGGGAGGGGCCTGCTCGAAGGAGCAGTCCGAGGCCGCCGGACCATCCTCGTCTCGGGTGGCACGGGGACCGGCAAGACGACCCTCCTCAACGTGTTGTCCACCGCGGTACCCGTCGGCGAACGCATCGTGACGATCGAGGACGCCGCCGAGCTCAGGCTCACGGGCCACGTGGTGCGTCTCGAGTCACGACCCCCGAACACAGAAGGGGTAGGTCAGGTGACCATCCGTGACCTGCTCCGGTCCGCACTGCGGCTTCGACCCGACCGGATCCTCATCGGTGAGGTGCGGGGACCGGAGGCCTACGACCTCATCGGAGCCCTCAACACCGGACACGCCGGCTCCATGTCGACCGTCCACGCCAACAGCCCCGAGGAAGCGCTGACCCGACTCGAGATGCTCGCGCTCTCCCACGCCGGAGCAATGGACCATGGCGTCATTGCCCGCCAGCTCCGGACCGCGGTGGACCTCGTCGTGCAGCTCGGGCGTCGCGCCGGTCGTCGTGTCGTGCTCGAGGTCGCCGAGGTGGCCCCGACCGGACTGCAGGCCGTGTACCGGTGGTGACCGCCCTGGCCGTCGCGCTCGCCGTGGCCCGGGATCTGCCGGCGCGCTACGTCGCCGCCCTCGCCATCGCGGCCTGGGCGCCATGGGTGGGGCTCATCGCGGTGCTGACGGCCTTCCTCCGGGGACGTCGACCGACGGGGGATGATGCCGAAGTCGCGTTCCTCGCCTCCCTCACGGCCCACCTGGACGCAGGCCAATCACTACGGGGGGCTCTCGTCATGGCCGCCGAGTCGTCCTCCACACTCGACCTCGGCGACCTGGTGCGGGCGGCCCGGGCGGGGTTGCCGATGTCCGTCTGCGCCCGGGCGCTCGGTTCAGCCCTTCCCACCCAAGGGCACGAGGCGGCCACCGCCCTCACCCTGGCCGCTGGAACCGGGGGTAGCTCCTCGGCCGTCTTCGAGATGCTGACCTCGGGGGCGTCGGCCGCACTCGATCTCCGGCGCGACCTGAGCGCCGGCACGGCCGGCGCCCGCTTCTCGGTGCTCCTGCTCGGAGGGGGACCGCTCATCCTCGGCCTCGTCCAAGCCGGGAACGCACCCTCGTCAGGGCCTGCGTCCGTGCTGCTCGGACTCGGTGGCACCCTCGTCGTGCTCGGGGCCACCACGACGTGGCTCCTCGTGAGGCGTGCTGTCCGGTGATGACCCTGTCGATCGCCATCGCGGCCGTGGCACGGGTCTGCTGGGGTCGCTGGCAAGGAACTCCCGCCCCACTCGGGGCGGCGACGGCCGGGGCCGTACGTGCGCTGCGGGAGATCCTGCACCCCCGCCCGCGGGTCGATGTGGCAGCGGTTGCCCGGCTCACCGCCGTCTGCCTCAGGGCGGGGCTCTCGCTGGGTGGGGCCCTGGCCATCGTGGCCGACAGGACGCCCGAACCGACCCGAAGCGCGGTCACCGAGGTCGTTCGCCGCGCTCGACAAGCGGGCCTCGGCCCGGCACTCGCCGCAACCAGCGGACCGCTCGGGCCGCTCGCCCGCCGACTTGCAGGTGCCCACAGGACCGGCGCGTCACTCGCCATGACGATCGACACCTTCGAACGCGAACTCGTCGACTCGCTCCACGCCACCCGCCTCGCCCGGGTTCGCCGCCTCCCGGTCCAGCTCACGGTCCCCCTCGTTCTCCTCATCCTCCCCGGTTGTGTCCTCCTCCTCGTCGGCCCGACCCTCGTCGGGGAACTGGGCCGGCTCCTGGATCCCTTGACCGCCCTCCGATGACTCCCGCACTTCCCCCCGATCCCGGCCGGCCGCCGGGGACAGAAAGGAGCGCCAATGCCCGCACATCGAATCGATCCCGAGGACGACCGGGGCCAGGGGACGGTCGAGTACGTCCTGGTGATGCTCGTGGCCGCCGCCATCGCCTGGGGACTCATCAAGTGGATCCAGGGTGGCGGCACGAACGGGCTCATGGACACGCTCGGGGGCTGGCTGGGCAGCCTCATCGGGATGCTGTGGGGCTGACGGACCGCGGCTCGGTCGCCGTCGAGTTCATGCTCCTCATCCCGGTCGTCCTGCTCGTCATCGTCGCGATCATCGAGACGGCCGGGGTCGCCCAACTCCACGTGCGGGCGGCCCACGCCGCCCGCGAGGGCGCCCGGGCTGCCGCCACCGTGTCCGATCTCGACCTGGTCCGCGACACGACATCACGAGCACTCGGGCCGCACGCGGCGTCGGCTCGAATCACCGTCGAGCGGACCTGGGTCGTCGGTGGACCGGCGATCGTGCGGGTCGAGGTGCCCCACCGGTTCCTTGCCCGCATCCTCGGCGGCTTCGAGGTTCTCATCCGCGGGGAGGCGACGATGCGAGTCGAGCGGTGAGGGATCGAGGGGTGGCGTCGATGCTCCTCCCCGCCTTCCTCGCCGTCGGCATCGTGCTGCTCGGGGCCGTGGTCATCGCCGGCGCCCTCCTGGGGGCGCGGGCCCGGGCGCAGGCGGCGGCCGACGCGGCGGCGCTGGCCGCAGCCCCGGTCACGTTCCGGCCCTTCGGGGCAGTGGGGTCGGCCACGGACGAGGCCCGCAGGTACGCGGAGTTCCACGGGGCACGACTCGTGGCCTGTTCCTGTGCTCATGACCCGACGTTCGAACGCCGGGTCGTGTCGGTGTCGGTCGGGGTCGAGGTCCGCCTCCCCCTGGCCGGGGTCGTGGTCGTCCCGGCCACGGCCCGGGCCGAGTTCGCCCCCGCCGAGCTTCTCGCCCCCTGACGCGGCGGATCCCTAGTCTGCCGGGATGCCTCGCGCCCGACTCGGCGCCAACTACTGGAAGCTCTTCACGGCGTCGATCGTGTCCAACCTCGGTGACGGCGTCGCCGGGATCGCCTACCCGTGGCTGGCATCGGCCATCACCCGTGACCCGATCCAGCTGTCCCTCATCGTCGTCGCGGCCCGGATCCCCTGGCTCGTGTTTTCGCTCCCTGCCGGGGCAATCACCGACCGGGTCGACCGTCGTCGCCTCATCGCCTGGATGGATCTCCTTCGGTTCGGGGTGACCGCCGCCGTTGCGATCGTCATCGCCTCCGGCGCCGACTCGCTTTCGGCGCCCGACGCATCGGTGTTCGTCGCACCCGCCGGACAGGCAGGTTGGCTCGCCCTCCTGTATGGATCCGCGCTCCTCCTGGGCTTCGCCGAGGTCCTCCGGGACAACGCTGCCCAAACCCTCATGCCCGCCATCGTCGCCGCCCAACACCTCGAGACGGCCAACGGTCGGCTGTGGGGAGCAGAGACGGTCATGAACAGCTTCGCCGGCCCACCGATGGGTGGGTTCCTCATCGGATTCGCCCTGGCCCTCCCGTTCTTCTTCGACGCCGGAACGTTCGCGGTCGCGGCCATCCTCATCTTTGCTCTCGGCGGCACGTTTGCTCCTCGCCGCGACCCGACGGCGCCGGCACCGTCCCGATCGATGGTGAAGGAGATCAGAGTGGGTGTCTCGTGGCTCCTCGGCCACCGGCTCCTGCGCGACCTCGGCATCGTGCTCGGTGTCATGAACGCGGCCCTCACCGCCTCGTTCGCCACGGCGGTCTTCTTCGTCCAGGAGGTCCTCGGTCTCGACGCCGCCACGTTCGGTCTCCTCATGACCGGCGGCGCCGCCGGCGGGGTGCTCGGAAGCCTCCTCGCCCGGCGGATCTCGAAGTGGCTGGGGTCGGGCACGAGCCTCTTCGTCGTACTGGCGGGTTCCGCCATGACCCTGGGAGGAATCGGGTTCACGACCTCGTGGCCCGTCGTGTGGGCGCTCTTCGCGCTCAACGCCTTCCTCGGTGTCGTGTGGAACGTCATCACCGTGGCCCTCCGCCAAACGATCATCCCCGACCAACTCCTCGGCCGTGTGAACTCCGTCTACCGCTTCTTGGCGTGGGGAATGATGCCGATCGGCAGCCTCGTCGGTGGAGTCCTGGTGGCCGTCTCGGAAGCACCCTGGGGCCGGGTGACTGCGCTGCGGGTCCCCTTCTGGTTCGCCGGGGCGGTGTTCGTGGTCCTCTTCTTCGTCGCCCTCCCCCGTTTCACGACCGCCCAGATCGAGGCCGCACGATTCGCCGTCACCCCTGATGGCGCGTAGGCCCACCGGTCCCGGGCGACCGGAGGGCTTCCTCGTCGCCCTCACCGGGGGCCTGCTGCTCGTCGACATGCTCGGGTACTCGGCGCTCCTCCCGCTGCTGCCCGAACTCCGCGGCGCCCTGGGCATCTCGGAGATCCACGTCGGGGTCATCGTGGCCAGCGTCGCCTACGGGACACTCCTCTTCGGCCTCCCCATGGCGGGGCTGGCCGGGCGCATCGGCCCCCGCCGGGTGACCCTCGCCGGCGCCGGGCTCACCGCGATCGCGCTCCTCTTCACCTGGACGCTCCCGTCGTACGGGTGGATCGTCGCCGCCCGGGTCGTCCACGGCATCGCCTCTTCGGCCATGTGGGTGGCGGGACCCACCTGGGCAGCCGCGGCCCACAAGGGACTCCACAACGCCAGGGCCACGACCCGGGTGACGGCAATCGGGATGCTGGGAACGATCGCCGGTCCTGCCCTCGGAGGATGGGCGGCGACGCCCGACGACCTGCTCCGGTCGTTCCTCTTCATCGGGATCGCCCTCGCCCTCCTCACGCTGGTCGGGGTCGCAACCACCCGTGCCGTGGGAACCGTTGACACCAGGGCACCGCGCCTGGACGACGCCGTCGTGGCGTGGCGGTCCCCGCTCTTCGTGATCGGCGCCATCGTCGTCATGGCGGCCTCGGTCACCACCGCGGCCGAGTCCGTGGTACTCGTCCTCGGCCTCGGCGATCGCGGTCAGTCGGAACGGGTCATCGGCCTGCTCTTCTCCCTCGGTGGCCTCGGACTCGCAGTCGGTCAATCGGTGTCCTACCGGGTCCTCCCCCGGCGGCGTGCGTCGCACCGAGGCGCCACGATGCTGGCTCTGCTGGCCGGCGTGGTGGCGATTGCGCTCGTCGTTCCCACCGTCACCGGGTTCGCGCTCTCGCTCGTGCTCCTCCCGGTGGGAGGTGGTCTTGCGTACGGTGTTTCGCTGGCCTTTCTCACCGACGGAGCCGAACGGGCCGGGAGCACCGTGGCCGTCGGGGTTGCCTACTGGAGCATCATGTGGGCGATCGGTGCCTCGGTGGGCCCGACACTCTACGGGTGGGGCCTCGAGGCGGTTGGGGAGGCGTCGACCCTGGCCGGGGCGACCGTCGCCGCCACCCTCTTCGCGGCGGCCGTCTGGCTCTACGGAAGGGTCAAGCTACCCTTGCCGGACCCCCAGGAGGCCCATGAGTAAGACCCTGTTCGAGAAGGTGTGGGAGCGCCACGTCGTCGCCGACACCCCCGGCGAACCTCCGCTGCTCTACATCGACCTCCATCTCGTTCACGAGGTCACCTCACCCCAGGCGTTCGACAGCCTGCGGCTGGCCGGCCGAAGGGTCCGGCGCCCGGACCTCACCGTGTCGACCATCGACCACGGCGTCCCCACCACCGGGCGCGAGTTGGGGATCCGCGATCCGCTGAGCAAACGACAGATAGACGCCCTCATCGCCAACTGCGCCGAGTACGGCATCACCCTGTACGGCCTGGACGATCCCCGGCAGGGCATCGTCCACGTCATAGGACCGGAACAGGGCCTGACCCAGCCGGGTATGACGATCGTCTGCGGGGACTCCCACACGGCCACCCATGGAGCGTTCGGGGCACTCGCGTTCGGGATCGGGACATCCGAGGTCGAACACGTGCTCGCCACCCAGACCCTGCCCCAGTCGAAGCCCAAGACCATGGCGATCAACGTCGAGGGGCACCTGCGGCCGGGGGTGACGGCCAAGGACATCATCCTCGGGATCATCGCCCGGATCGGCACCGCCGGGGGCACCGGGTACGTCATCGAGTTCCGGGGACCGGCGATCCGCGACCTCTCGATGGAGGGTCGTATGACCATCTGCAACATGACGATCGAGGCCGGGGCCCGGGCCGGGATGATCGCTCCCGACGAGACGACCGTCGCCTACCTGGCGGGGCGCCCGTACGCCCCGACCGGCCCCGACTGGGACAAGGCCGTCGACGAATGGCTCTCCCTGCCGACCGATCGGGGTGCAGCCTTCGACTCCGAGATCACCCTCGATGCGTCGGACCTCGTGCCCCACGTCTCCTGGGGAACGAACCCCGGCCAAACGATCCCCGTCACCGGCGTCATCCCCGGTCCACTCGACGTCGACGACCCGATCGAGCGGGGTTCGATCGAGAGTGCCCTGGCCTACATGGACCTGCGTCCCGGGACCCCGATCACCGACGTTCGGATCGACCGGGTGTTCCTCGGCTCGTGCACGAACGCCCGCATCGAGGACCTGAGGGAAGCAGCCCGCATCGTCGATGGGAAACGAGTGGCCGCCGGGGTGCAGGCGATGGTGGTCCCCGGTTCGGGTCTCGTGAAAGCCCAGGCCGAGGCGGAAGGTCTCGACCGGGTCTTCGTGGGAGCCGGGTTCGAGTGGCGGGACGCCGGGTGCTCCATGTGCTTGGCGATGAACCCCGACGTCCTCCAGCCGGGAGAACGGTGTGCCTCCACCTCCAACCGCAACTTCGAGGGTCGCCAGGGCAAGGGCGGGCGCACCCACCTCGTGAGCCCGGCGATGGCCGCAGCAGCCGCCATCGAAGGCCACTTCGTCGATGTCAGGACGTACGCATGAACGCCGTGACCCTCGTCCGGGGCACCGGGGCGCCCCTCAACCGGGCCAACGTGGACACGGATCAGATCATGCCCAAGCAGTTCCTCAAGCGGATCGAACGTACCGGGTACGGCGAGTTCCTGTTCTGGGACTGGGCCCGCGCCGACGACGGCGCCCTCGACCCGACGTTCCCCCTCAACCGCCCGCAGTACGCGGATGCCAGCATCCTCGTCACCGGTCCCAACTTCGGCTCCGGCTCGTCGCGCGAGCACGCACCGTGGGGGTTGCAGGACTGGGGTTTCGAGGCGGTCATCGCCCCGTCGTTCGCTGACATCTTCTTCAACAACTGCTGCAACATCGGGCTCCTCCCCGTCGAACTGCACGAAAAGGAGGTCCGCTACCTCCTCGAGCTCATCGAGCAGGTCCCCGGGGCCGTGATCACCATCGACCTCAGCCAACAGACGGTGGTCGCCGACGGCTTCGAGGCGACGTTCGCCATCGACTCCTCCCAGAAGCACCGGCTCCTCAACGGCCTCGACGCCATCGGGGTCACGCTCGGCCACGTCGACGAGATCGACGCCTTCGAAGCGGCCCGCCCCTCCCACCTCCCCACCCTCGCCGGACCGCGCGCTGGAACCCAGGGTTGAGGCGCGCGAATAGCGCGCGATCTGGCCCACGGTTCGGGCGCGCGCTGGAACCCAGGGTTGAGGCGCGCGAATAGCGCGCGATCTGGCCCACGGTTCGGGATCGCGGGGCGCGTGCCGACCCACGGATCTCCCTCATCTTGCGCTTTGTGGGGCTGCTGCCATACTCGTACGTGATGCAGTACGCAGCCTTCATCACCATTATTGGATAGTCGGCGCCACCACGACCGGTGAGCGTCCTCGACCCTCTGCCCGGCAGGGGGTCGTTTCACGTCCGGAGAGACACCATGACCGTCGAGATCTACGACACCACGTTGCGGGACGGGTCCCAGCAGGAGGGGATCAGCCTCACCGTCGGCGACAAGCTGCGCATTGCCGCCCTCCTTGACGACCTCGGGGTCTCGTTCATCGAGGGCGGATGGCCGGGCGCCAACCGCAAGGACACCGAGTTCTTCAAACGAGCCCAGACCGAGCTCAACCTCCGCAACGCCACGCTCACCGCGTTCGGCTCCACGCGCCGCCCCCGGGCCACCGTCGACACGGACAGCCAGTTGCGCGCCCTTCTCGATGCTGGGACCGAGCACCTCTGCATCGTGGGCAAGGCCTGGGACTACCACGTCGAGGAGGCCCTCCGTACCGACCTCGACGACGGGATCAGGATGGTGGGAGAGTCCGTCGAGTATCTCACCGGTCGGGGACACAAGGTGTTCTTCGACGCCGAGCACTTCTTCGACGGCTTCCGCGACAACCCAGAGTTCGCCCTCGGCGCGCTTCGGGCTGCCGCCGAAGCCGGCGCCGAGCGGCTCGTGTTGTGTGACACGAACGGTGGCACGCTGCCGAGTGCGATCCTGCGGGCCATCGAGGCGGTGCGCGGCGAACTCCCCGGCCAGGCGATCGGGGTCCATTTCCACAACGACGCCGGGACCGCGGTGGCCAGCTCCCTCATCGCGATCGACGCCGGAGTGAGGCAGGTCCAGGGATGCATCAACGGCTACGGGGAGCGCACCGGCAACACCGACCTCTCCACGCTCATCCCCGACCTGGAGCTCAAGATGGGCATGAAGGTCATCACCGGTGACCTCGGGATGCTGTCGCCCATCTCGCACCACATCGCCGAGATCGTGAACATCACCCTCGACCCCCATCGCCCGTACGTCGGTTCCTCGGCATTCACCCACAAAGCCGGACTCCACACCTCCGCCCTCGCTCGCCGGCCCGACGCCTACGAACACGAGCGCCCGTCCAAGGTCGGGAACCGGACCCGGATGGTCGTGTCCGAACTGGCGGGCAGGGCATCGATCCTCTCCAAGGCCGCCGAGATGGGCCTCCTCATGGACGACGACGTCGCCCAGGACGTGCTCGACACGATCAAGCGCCTCGAGCACCAGGGGTATCACTTCGAGCCCGCCGACGGGTCCTTCGAGTTGCTCGTCCGTCGAGCGATGGGCTGGAAGAACCCGTACTTCGAACTCGAGTCGTTCCGGGTGTACACGGACCGGCGGGTCGACGAGGAGGTCCTGTCCGAGGCGACGGTCAAGCTGGTCGTCGCCGGCGAGCGGCGGGTGAGCGTGGGCGAAGGGGTCGGTCCCGTCAACGCCCTCGACCGAGCGTTGCGAGGGGCGCTCATGCCCACCTTCCCCCAAGTGGCCGACCTGCGCCTCGTCGACTACCGGGTCAGGGTCCTCGATTCGGCGGATGGCACCGCCGCCACGACCCGCGTACTCCTGGAGACCTCGGACCACGAGTCGTCGTGGGGCACGCTCGGGGTCCATGAGAACGTCATCGAGGCGTCATGGGAGGCGCTCATCGAAGGCATCCTCGTGGGGCTGCTGCGACACCCCGACTGAGGCATCACACCGACAGGCTCATGCCTCCGTCGACGATGAGCACCTGGCCGGTGATGTACGACGCCATGGGAGAGGCGAGGAACACCGTCGCATGGGCCATGTCGGCGGGCGTCCCCCACCGCCCGAGCGGCGTTCGTTCGATCGACGCCGCCTGCAAGGCCGGGTCCTGCATCGGCCCGGTGAGCCGGGTGGCCACGTAGCCCGGTGCAACGCCGTTGACCCGGATGCCGCGGGGCCCCCACGCCACGGCCAGCGAGGTGGTGAGCGAGCGGACCGCTCCCTTGGAGGCCGAGTAGGCGGGGTTGAACGGGGTTGCCCGAAACGCCGCCACCGAAGCGATGTTGACGATCGATCCCCCGGTGGCAGCCAGGGCATCCCGGAGGCGCACACACACCGCCATGAGGCCATTGAGGTTGACGTCGACCACCGCCCGGAACGTCTCCATCTCGAACTCCCGCTTGCCGAACACGACCGCGCCGGCGTTGTTGACGAGAACGTCCACCTCATCCAGGCCCGCTCCCAGGGCGGACACCGAATCGGGGTCGGTCACATCGAGGCGGTGGTAGGTGAAACCCTCCAGGTCTGACCCCGCCATCCCCGCGTATGCCGCGCCATCGCTCCTCGTGCCCGTGACATGGACCCGGGCCCCGCGGTCTGCGAACGCCCGGGCAATCCCGTTCCCGATGCCGGCGGTTCCCCCGGTCACCACCACGGTCTTGCCGGTGAAGTCCATCATCAGGCCACGCTACCGGACCTCGGCCGGGAGCCACTCGCTCGCTATGCTCGGCGGCGTGGCAGATGCTGCCAGACACCCTTTGTGGAATCCGCCGGGCATGCCCCCTGTGCTCCTCGAGCACATCCTGGCGACGATCGGGGAGGGCGTGACCGTCCACGATGCCAACTCACGGCTGGTCGGCCACAACCGGGCCGCGGAGATCATCCTCGGGCTCACCGCCGACGAGATGAAGGCACCGTTTCGGCTGCCGCCGCCGGCGGCCGCCCAGTGGGAGAACGGGGAGCGGGTCCGCCCGGACGAGCTTCCGGCCTCGGTCGCCCTCCGCACCGGCGTGCCCGTGGAGCACGTGCTGATACGAATCACGAGGCGCGACGGATTGACACGTTGGATCAGGGGCACGGCCCGGCCGTTGATCATCGCCGGGGACCAGATGGCTGTGAGCACGTTCGCCGACGTGACGGATCTCCGCCTCAGCCAGGACGACGTGTGGCATCTCGCCCACCGCGACCCGCTCACCGGTCTGGTCACTCGGCTCAAGCTCGAGCAGCTGTGCGAGGCAGCGGTGGAGCGCGCCGTGGGGGACGCCACCCGAGTGGCGATCATCGCTCTCGGACTTGACCACTTCTCCCTCCTCAACCAACGTCTCGGAGCGCTCGCCGGAGACGAGGTCCTGGTCCAGTCGAGCGAGCGGCTCAGCCGGGCCATGCGGCCCAACGCGGCGCTCGCCCGGATAGGCAGCGACCAGTTCGGAGTCCTCGTCGAGAAGGCCGGGGACGACGCGGACCTGGCCGCGCTCGCGTTGGAGCTGCGAGCCCTCGCCGAAGAACCCCTCACCGTTGGCGGCACCACCTACATCCCATCGGTGTCGGTCGGGGTCGCCTCGTTCCCCACCGACGCCGCCACCCACGGCGACCTCCTCATCGCGGCGCAAGGGGCACTCGACGAGGCCAAACGGCAGGAGCGAGGTTCCGTGCTCTTCTTCCACGACTTCTCCTCCGACCTCGGCGTTCACTACGCGGTCCAACAGGGAATACGCCGGGCGATCGACCTCGGCTCGGTGCGACTGTGGTACCAGCGCGTCGTCACGGTCAACTCCCGGCGGGAGGCCGGGGTCGAGGCGCTCTTCAGGCTGGACGAGGCCGAGGAGTCGGGTTCGGGGATGCTCACCCCGGAGATCCTCGGCTCCCTTGGGCCGAGGATCGCCCGACATGTCCTCCGCCTCCTCATGGACGATGCCCGACGGATGCGCGACGCCGGGCAACTGCCGGACCGCATCTCGGTCAACCTCACGGCTGCCGACCTGCTCATCCCCGGCATCAAGGACGCGGCCGTCGCGGTGGCCCGCGAGCTGGCCACCATGGGATCGCAGCTCGTCGTCGAGGTGTCCGAGCAGGTCGGCCTCTCCGACCCAGCCCTCATTCGCCCCATGCTCGAGGATCTGCAGGCGGAGTCCGCCGCCATCTGCCTCGACGACTTCGGTACGGGCACCAACTCGTTGGCGCTCCTGCGCGAGCTCCCCCTTGACTCGCTCAAACTCGATTCGTCCTTCGTCGTCGGCGCAATGTCGAACCCGATCGACCGGGCCATCATCCGGGCCGCCGTCACCCTGGCCAACGAACTCGACCTGACCGTCGTCGCCGAGGGTGTGGAGAGCGAGGAGATCCTGGACTTCGTCCGCGACCAAGGCATAGGGATGGCCCAGGGGTACTACTTCGACCGGCCGGGCCCGATCCCCGACGACTCCTAGGACGTGTGGGAGCGCATGGCGGCCAGCCATCGGTCCCGGTCGGCCACCTTCATCTGCTCGTACCCCGCGACCTTGGGATGGGGAAGGACAAGGAAGCGTTCGGCCCCGATGGCGGCCACCAACCCGTCTGCGACGTCCTCGGGTTCGAGCAGGCCGTCGACCGAGACGAGCCGCTTCGATGCGTCGGAGAGGCCCGACACCATCGGTGTGTTGACGCCCTGGGGGCACAGCACGGACACTCCGATGGTCGGTCCGTAGTTGACGGCCACCCACTCCGCGAACGCCACGGCGGCGTGCTTCGTCACGGTGTAGGGGGCAGAGTCCGCGGACATGAGGAGGCCGGCGGCCGACGCCGTCGAGACGAGGTAGCCGGACTCGCGCTCCACCATCCGGGGAAGGAGGTGGCGGGCCGCCCACACATGGGCCATGGTGTTGACCCGCCACATGCGGTCCCAATCGGCGTCCTCCACTTCGGCGCCTCCGCCCAGCGCGATGCCGGCGTTGGAGAAGAAGAGGTCGATGGCCCCGACCTCGGACTCGACCCATTCGACAAGGCCGCGGATCGAAGCCTCGGACCCGACGTCCACCGCCCGGGCCGGCTGACCGGCGGCTGCGGCAGCCTCGACGGCGCCGGCCTCGTCGAGGTCGGCGAACACGACGCGGGCCCCGGCCTCGGCGAACCTCCGAGCGGCGGCCCGGCCGATCCCCGACGCGGCCCCGGTGACGACACATGTCTTTCCGTCGAGGAGCATGGCCGCAGCCTATCGGCCCATACCCAGCCGCTGACGTAGGCTGGCGACATGACACCGGAGGAGTTCCGACGCCGTGGCAAGGACGTCATCGACTGGATCGCCGACTACTGGGAGAGGGTCGAGGGGCTCCCGGTTCGGGCCCAGGTCGAACCCGGATGGATCAGGGCCCACCTCCCGGAGCGCGCCCCGGAGTCCGGGGAGCCCTTCGAAGCCATTCTGCGCGATCTCGACGAGGTCATCCTGCCCGGCATCACCCACTGGCAGCACCCCGGCTTCCATGCGTACTTCAACTCCGGAGGATCAGCTCCGTCAGTCCTCGCCGAACTCGTCACCGCCGGGCTCGGCGTGCAGGGCATGCTGTGGATCACGTCACCGGCCGCCACCGAGCTGGAAATGGTCGTCCTCGACTGGCTGGCCCACCTCCTCGCCCTCCCCGCTCACTTTCGCTCGGACGGGTCAGGGGGTGGGGTCATCCAGGACTCCGCCTCCTCCTCCACGCTGGTGGCCATCATCGCCGCCCGGGAGCGGGCCCTGGGCGGGGACGGCAACACACGAGGGCTGGCTCATGGTCCCCGGCTCCTGGCCTACTCGTCAACCCAGGCTCACTCCTCCATCGAGAAGGGCCTCCGTGCGGCCGGCCTCGGCTCCGAGGGTCTCCGATCGATCCCGGTCGACGACGCCTACGCCTTGGACCCCACGGCCCTCCGGGCCGCCATCGCGGCCGACACGGCACGGGGCGACGTACCGACCATCGTGGTCGCCAACGTCGGCACGACCTCGTCCACGGCCATCGACCCGGTCGGCCGGATCGGCGAGATCTGCGCGGAGTTCGGCGTGTGGCTCCACGTCGACGCCGCCCTCGCCGGGACGGCGGCGATCCTCCCCGAGATGCAGTGGCTCCACGACGGACTCGAGTACGCCGACAGCTATGTCATGAACCCCCACAAGTGGATGCTCACCAACATGGACTGCTCGGCCCTGTGGGTCCGGGAGAAGGCGGACATGCAGCGGGCCTTCTCCATCACGCCCGAGTACCTGCGCACTGCTTCGTCCGAGTCCGGATCCGTCATCGACTATCGGGACTGGCAACTCCCCCTTGGGCGGCGCTTCCGGGCGCTCAAGCTGTGGTTCATCCTCCGGTCATTCGGGGCGGAGGGCGTGCGCGCGATCATCCGTGAGCACCTCCGACTCACCGGTTTGTTCGCGGACCTCGTCGAGGCGCACCCGGAGTTCGACGTGGTGGCACCCCATCCGGTCAACCTCGTGTGCTTTCGTCATGTCGGGGGCGACGCCGTCAACCGCCACATCATGGAGACGGTGAACGAGAGCGGCGAGGCGTTCTTCACGCACACGGTGCTCGAGGGGAAACTCACGCTCCGGCTGGCCATCGGGGCAGAACGAACCGAGGAGCGCCACGTCCGACGGGTCTGGGACCTCATCGTCGCCGCCGCCGACGCCCGCTGACTCACGGCAGGACGCGTTCGGCGGACCCGTCGTAGGTGACCACCTCGAGCGCCGAGATTCCGTCGGGGAGCGTCACCAGGGCCACGCCGTCCCGGATGAATGAGGCGACAGAGATCCCGGTCCCGGTCCTCAGCATCACGTGCGACCGGTCGATCCCGGGTGCCCAAGCGACGAGCACGTTCCCGTTGAGGTCCCCGACCGGCACCCGCACCGCGGCCGGCGGGCTCAGATCCTCCCAACAGACATCGCCGTCCCATCCCCGCCCGATGACGGCGACACACCACTGCCCGTCCTCGAAGGAGAGGAAGAGATCCTGCTGGCCACACGGGCCCACCGTCCGCGAAACGTGGGTGACCTCCCCGCTGAGGCCGGTGAGGAAGGCCGCCTCCTCGGGCAGGTAGCGGCCGGGGCGACTGAACAGCACCACGTCGGCCCCTTCGACCTCCCTCGTGTTGCCGAACTCGTCGCCGATCTCCAGGTCGCCACAGCTCCGCAGCCCGGCCAGGGCCTCCTCGTCCACGGAGCAGGCTGCCACCATCGTCAGGACCACGAGCGCGAGTGCGATCGACCGCATGCCATCGAGGATATGGCCCGGTGGCGGATACCGGGGCTACCTCACATCCCATTCCTCGGCCAGGAATCCCCGTTCGATGTCGAATGTGGCACCGTCGATCGTGATCGTTCCCTTCCCGCCGGAGATGCGGAGCGTGAACTCCGGGGCACAGTCGCACCGGCCGTGCCCTCCGCAACCCGAGTCGCAGATCGGCGTCATCTGGCCGACGACCTGGAGGGTGTGGTCGAGCTCCGCCCGAATGTCCGTCGTCACCCTCTCCGTGGTGTCCCACGTCTCGATCGGCACGATCTGACCCGAGTCGAGGTGGAGCTTCGAGTGGAGGATCACCTGGGTGTCGTCCTTGTTCACCTGGTCGGCTCCCGCCGTGCTGTCCGTGTTCTCCCAAGTCGACCGGGGTCGGGTCGCATGATCGTGGGCGTCGATGCCGCCGACCGGGCCGGTGAGCGTGTCGGGGGACTTGCGTTCGAGCTCATCGGGGTAGGTGGCCGCCTTCATCACCAGCGGGTAGGCGACGTCCCCCTTGACGGAGGCGTCGATGATGCCTGATGCGGTGAGTTCCACCGGGCACTCCGGGCCCGGTCGGCCGTTCGTGCACTCCTGGGTGGCGAACATCGAGATGCCGCTCGACGCGTCCAGCGTGTACCAGTTGTCGTGGTCCTCGCAGTCGGAGGTGAGTCGGGCCCCCACGGTGGTGACGAGTTCGTAGCGAAGGCTGACGCCGACATCCACCGGTTCTTCGAGGGGCTTCTCCTGGAGGTGCTGGGACCCGGCGTCCGTGGACTTCCAGCCGGCTTCGAACACCGGGTCGCCGAGACCATGCATCCAGTCCTGGCGGCCGGCCGGGCCGGTCCGGGTCCCGGCGTACCCCTTCATGTTGGGTGCCTGCGAGACCATGTCGTAGTCGAAGATCCGAAGACGCTCATCGCCGGACGCGTCCTCGCCGTGCGGGTTGGTGCCGTCCTGGCGGCCCTTGGAGGCCATCTCGAACACCGGGTTGACCGTCTTCACCGAGAGGTGATAGACACAGCATTCGTGCCCGGCGGCCGGGCGCAGGTTCACACCGTTGAAGTAGACGGCCCAGTCGCAGTTCCCGGCGTGGTCATCGTCGTCGTGGGACGTCGGCGGCGGCGGCGGGGTCGAGCCTCCCCGCTCCCGGGTGCGGTAGTACACCCAGAATCCGCCAACGGCGATCACCAGTCCACCGAGAATGAGGAAGAGCGGGTTCCACTCCCGGTACGACCCGCCTTCGAGGTTGCCTCCGCCGGGGAGTGTGGCCTCGGTGGTGTCGGTGACCGTCGGCTGCGGTGCCTCGGACCCCTGCGTGGTGTCGACCGGCGCCTCGAAGAACACGTCGAAGAAGGAGCCAAACTCGTCGTCGACCACGGTCCCCGCGTAGAGGCAGTCGCCGTGCTCGTCCGAGTGGAGGTAATCCACGGCCGAACCCTTCATCTGCCATGACTCCGTGTAGCCCTCACCGGATCCCGCGGCCTCGAGGCGAAGCTCGCCGTTGGCGGTGACCGACCCTTCGCCGATCTGACCCGACACGACGTCATAGAGCTTGATCGGCACCATCTCGGGCTGAACGTCGAGGGCAGGGTAGATGCCCAAGAGGGCCGTGTACTCCTTGGCGTAGTAGTCACAGCCGGAGGTCCCGTCGGTCGGCGTCTCCCATGTGCCCTGAAGGTCGACCCGGAGGTGGAGGGGTGGGCCGAGCGCCTCCCCGGGGAACGGGTCGAGGGCGATGAGCGGCGCCGGGGCGTTCGCCAGGTCCGGGAACGCCGGGTCGGAGAAGAAGGCCAGCGAGTCCGGTTGATAGGCGCCCGCCTCCGGGGTCAGGAACACAAAGGTCCGATGACCCTCGGACCCCTCCAGTTCATCGGGCCGATGGAACGTCATCCACCACTGCTGGGAGAGAAGTGTGAACGATCGGGTCGTGGCCGGTTGGAAGAAGTCGCCTCCATTGTCGAGGCGCAGCATCGACCATCCGGAACCGGGCTGGCACCGGGTCACATGGGCCCGGGCGGTGTCCTTGAAGATGTCGTTCGGGGCGAACTCCGCCGGCCAGGCCGGCTCGCCCGTCAACCGATCGGCGGTTCCGATCTCGATGATGTTCCCTCCGCAGCCGTCGTCGAGGGTGAAGGCGGGATCGGCGATTCGACCGCCCCGCACGATGACCGTTCCCACAAAGGACAGGTCCCCGGTGAAGTCGGGGTCCCTCACCACGATCACGTCGTCCCCGCCCAAGGACTGGATGCCCGGGTCGTCAAGGTCGAGCCCCAGCCGACCTCCCAGGCTGTCTCCCCCGACCGGGCCCGAGGGGGGAACCCAGAAGCCGTCGTCGGGCAACGACACCGGGACGAGGACGGGGTTCCCGACCTCGTCGAACGTGATGCTGACGAGCGAGTCGGCAGGGCCCCCACTCGAGTCGGGAAAGTCCGGGCCGCCGAGGTTGAAACGAGCCTCGACCACCGAATCGAGCGCAAATGGGTCGGTGGCGGCCGGCGGCAGTCCCACGTCACCGCCCATCGGGTTGAGCGGGGGGATCCGGTCAACCGCCCGGACCGGTGGCTTCGGCACATCGGGTTGCACCGACGCGTCGCCGTACTGATCTCGGAAATACCCGATGACGCGGGCGAGTTCGCTGTCCGCTTGGGCGAACGCCGGGCCGGCCAAGGCGGCGACGACGGCCAGCGTGAAGCAAGCGGCGATGACACGCCTCATGTCCTTCCCTTCTCAGACCGCGCTCCACCGTAGCGGGTGCGGCCCCGCCACCACGGTCACCGGCGGCCCGTCGTCTCCTCGGGGCCGTCATCGCCCCGCTCCGGGAGGCCGAGCAGACGCCTGGTCATCATGGCGGTGGCTCCCCACAGCACCTCGGCGCCAATCTCCCGGAACCAGACGTGATGCCCGCTCCAGCTCTGGAAGAACCAGGTGGATGGATCGGCGAGGTCCTCGACGGCGGGTTCGAGGACGAGTTCCACCTCACTGGGGTCGGGACGCAGGGCGGGGGTCGGTTCGACGAGCCCGACCACCGGGATGACGTAGCGAAGGTACTCGACCGTGTGGATCGGTTCGAGGTGACCGAGGATCCGCACGCTGGTCGGATCTATGCCCACCTCCTCCTCGGCCTCCCTGAGCGCGGTTCCCACGGGACCGCCGTCGCCGGGGTGGGGCTTTCCCCCGGGGAACGCCAGGTCGCCCTTGTGGGTCGGCATGTGCATGGGCCGCTTCGTGAACAGCACCCGCAGGGCACCTTCCCGTTCGTAGAGGGGGACGAGGACGGCTGCGAACACGCCCTCCGCCACATCCGGGACCCCGGGCACGACACCCGGGAGGAGCACTGGGTCGACCATCCCAGCGATCGTACTCGGGAGTCGGATCTGAGCGGGGTGGACCCATCGAAGCTCAGGCCCCAAGGCCCTCCATCGGTACTCTGCACCGGCGATGGACCTCGCCCAGCTCCCGAGGCGCACCCAACGCCTCGTCCTCTCCCCCTTCCAGCGCCGCGACGTCGACCCCCTGGTCGACGCCATTCAATCGTCGCTCCCCGAACTGACCCGGTGGCTGCCCTGGCCGCATGCCGGCTACGACCGCGTCGACGCCCTCCGGTTCATCCGCGATTCCTCGAAAGCGTGGCGAGAGCAGCGGGCCTTCGACTTCGCCATTCGCCGCCCGGACGAGGAGGTCCACCTGGGGAACGTCTCGATCTGGTACACGTCACGACCGAACGGGTGTGGCGAGATCGGCTACTGGGTGCGAACGAGCGAAACGTCGTCGGGCATCGCCACCGAGGCGACGGACGCGATGATCCGGGTTGGGTTCGAAGAGCTCGGGCTTCACCGCATCACACTCAGGGTGGCGGAGGGGAACCGCCCCTCGGAGCGGATCGCCGAGAAGCTCGGATTCACGCTGGAGGGCACCCTGCGCGAGGTGATCAAGGTCGGCGACACCCGGATGGACCACACTCTCTACTCCCTCCTCCGCCACGAGCGCCTCTCGTAGCGACCTCACCTGGCCGGCGGGCGCTCGGCCGCCTCCCGGGTGATGACGGTCCCGACCTTGGGCGAACTCGTGACGATGTTGGTCAGGGTGGCGGCTCCCAGCCCCACCAAGCGGGAGATGAGCTCCTCGAGGTGCCCGGGCGAGGTGACCGCGGCTTCGATGAGGTGGCTCTCGGCCCCGGTGACACGATGGCACACGATCACCTCCGGGAGTTCCCGGGCCAGCGCTGCCACCCCGGCGATTGCCGCCTCGTCCCGGGCCGTCACCCGGATCGTGGCCAGGAGCGGGAGTCCGAGGGACGCGTAGTCGAGCGCCACCGAGTACCCCCGAATGAGCCCCTCCCGTTCCATGCGTCGGATCCTCTCGGCCACGGCCGGCGGGGTGAGCCCGACCTCGAGTGCGATGTCGCGGTAGCTGGCCCGGGCGTTGCGCTGGAGGGCACCCAGGATGAGCCATCCGATGTCGTCGATCTTCACGGCAACCTCCAAACCTCACTATGCCAAGCGGCCGACCCGTCGATATCACTTCGATTCGCAGTTCGTGAGGTCATACGACTTCTCACTTTGCTTTCTTGTGCCCAGCTTAGCTTCTAGCAACGATCTCTGCAGCCACAACGATCACAGGCTTGGTATCATAGGTGCTACATGATCACCACCTCACGAACGGACACGATGATGAACAACTTCGGACTTCTCTATGCAGTGCTCAACCTTCGACGGGCCGGTGCACTGCACGCCAACGCCTCCTCCCACCCGATCTTCCCGAGGTTCTGACCATGACATTCGATGATGCCTTCACCACCCTCATGTCCACGTGGCTCCGCCACGAGGACCTCAAGAGGAACGGCGGGTCGATCGCCGAACTCTTCCAGGCCCGGCTGGATCTCGACCGTGCCCGCTACGTGGCGGCGGTCCAGTCCCACCGCTGAGCCGGGACCTCCTTTCCACGCTCGAGGGGGCGGGCCAATGGGCCCGCCCCCTCGGCGTTGGTGCCATCCGAGCGCGATGACACGGCGGATCGCGCGCCTCCAGAGGCGGCTCTGCTGCCGATCGTCGCCTTCCGTCTCCGCCTTGGACGGTTGTGCCGGCGCCGCTGAGGACATGAAGAAGGGGAGGGCCCGAACGGACCCTCCCCTTCTCGACGGACGGGGTGCTTAGAAATCCATGCCGTGGTCGTGGCCGCCACCACCACCAGGCATTGCCGGCTCCTTGTGGGGCTTCTCGGCGATGAGGGCCTCGGTGGTCAGGAGCAACGCCGCGATGGACGCCGCGTTCTGGAGCGCCGAGCGCGTCACCTTGGCAGGATCAGGGATCCCGGCCGCCAGGAGATCCTCGTATCCACCGGTGTCGGCGTTGAACCCGACATACCCGGAGGCGTTACGCACGGCCTCCACGACCACCCCGGGCTCCCAGCCGCCGTTGAAGGCGATCTGGCGAAGGGGCTCTTCGAGCGCCCGGCGCACGATGGCGCGCCCGACCTTCTCATCGGCCGTGCCGCCGCGGATCTTGGCGACGGCTTCCTGGGCCCGCAGCAGGGCAGTGCCGCCGCCGGGGACGATGCCCTCTTCCACGGATGCCCGGGTCGCCGACACGGCGTCCTCGATCCGGTGCTTCTTCTCCTTGAGCTCCACCTCGGTGGCCGCTCCGACCTTGATGACCACCACGCCGCCACTGAGCTTGGCCAGGCGCTCTTGCAGCTTCTCGCGGTCCCAGTCGGAGTCGGTGTTCTCGATCTCGCGCTCGATCTGCTTGATCCGGGCGGCGACATCACCCTCGGACCCACTGCCATCCACGATGGTGGTGGCGTCCTTGGTCACGATCACCTTGCGGGCCCGACCCAAGAGGTCGAGCGTCACGCCGTCGAGCTTGAGGCCCACCTCTTCGCTGATGACGGTGGCGCCGGACAGGATGGCGATGTCCTGCAGCATGGCCTTGCGCCGCTCGCCGAAGCCGGGGGCCTTCATGGCCACCGACGGGAACGTGCCGCGGATCTTGTTGACGACCAACGTGGCAAGGGCTTCACCCTCGACGTCCTCGGCGAGCACGACGAGCGGCTTGCCGCCCTGCATGACCTTCTCGAGAACCGGGAGCAGGTCGTTGACCGAGCCGATCTTCTGGTTGGCGATGAGGATGTACGGGTCCTCGAGCACCGCCTCTTGGGTGTCGGGGTCGGTGATGAAGTACGGCGAGATGTAGCCCTTGTCGAACTGCATGCCCTCGGTGAACTCGAGCTCGATGCCGAACGTCTGGCCTTCCTCGACGGTGATGACACCGTCCTTGCCGACCTTGTCCATCGCCTCGGCGATGCGGGCCCCGATCTCCCGGTCGGCCGCCGAGATGGCGGCGACCGAGGCGATCTCGGCGCTCGTTTCGATGTCCTTCGAGAACTCACCGATGAACTCGACCACCTTGGCGGTCGCCGCCTCGATCCCCCGCTTCAGCTCCATGGGGTTGGCCCCTGCGGCCAGGTTGCGGAGGCCCTCACGCACGATTGCCTGGGCGAGGACGGTCGCCGTCGTCGTGCCGTCGCCGGCCACGTCGTTGGTCTTGGTGGCGACCTCCTTGACGAGCTGGGCGCCCATGTTCTCGTACGGGTCCTCGAGCTCGATCTCCTTGGCGATCGTCACGCCGTCGTTGGTGATCGTGGGCGAGCCCCACTTCTTCTCCAGTACGACGTTGCGACCCCGGGGGCCGAGCGTCACCTTGACGATGTCAGCGAGTTTGTTGACACCATCCTCGAGGGCGCGCCGGGCGTCCTCGTCAAAGCGAAGTTCTTTCGCTGCCATGTGTTTCCTACTCCTTGGAACTAGCCGACGACGGCGAGAAGATCACGAGCCGAGACGATGAGGTATTCCACACCGCCGACCTTGACCTCGGTACCGCCGTACTTGCTGTAGAGGACCACGTCACCCACGGAGACATCCATGGGGACCCGGTTGCCGTTGTCATCGAGGGCCCCGGGGCCCACTGCCAGGACATCGCCCTGCTGAGGCTTCTCCTTGGCCGTGTCGGGGATGACGAGGCCCGAGGCGGTACGAGCCTCGGCATCGTCCTGCGGCCTGACGACCACACGGTCGCCGAGCGGCTTGAGGTTCATGTCGATCCTCCTACGGAACTACGTGCTTACTGCCCCCTGGATTGGCAGTCTCAACCCGAGAGCGCTAGTGAGGTTAGCACTCTCCAGGCGAGAGTGATAACGGCGGTCGTGCGGCTACCCGACGGCGTCGGGGGCTTCGGGGACGATCGTGGTCACCAGCTCCCCTCTCACGACGATTCGCTGCCGGGCCGACCCGACGGGGTGACAGGCGAACAGCGTCACCGTGTGACGCTGATCCTGGTCGGCGATCCAGGTGTCGGTGGGGAGGACGAAGATGGTCTCGACCACCTCGTAGACGTGCTTCGCACCGTCGACCCGGAACACGATCTCATCCCCCGGGACGAGAGCGTCGAGGTGCCGGAACGGCGCTCCCCAGGTTGTTCGATGCCCGGCGATGACCATGTTCCCGACCGCCCCGGGCATGGCGGTCCCCGGCCACTGCGACGGGCCCCGGTTGATGGCGGTCAGCGTCATGCCCTGTTGGAGGTCCCATTGCAGGTCGATCGCCGGGATCTCGATGGAGCCGAGCACGACCTGTTCGGTCTCGGCGAACGGATTGTCCGGGAGGGGGTCCGGGACCGGGAGCGGGGGCAGGCTCGTCGTGGTGACGGCATCGGGCGAGGAGGGTCGCGTCGTCGTGACCCGCTCCACCACCGTCGTCGTCGTCGACGGGCCAGCGACGAGGATGGGATTGTCGTCGGCACTCGCCACTTCGACGACGTCGGCGGTCGACCCGGAGCAGGCGGCTGCCAGGAGGACAAACGCCACGATGAGCCCCTGACGACGGATCCGCATCCTCCTATTGTCGTCCATCGGGGCGAGAACTGAAGCGGCGTCAATCTGGTGCCGGGGCCGGCCCCGTATGACTGAGGCATGGTGACCACGAGCAAAGAACACGGATTCATCCCGGAGATCCTCGGCGAAATCCGCGAGACCATGGGGCGAGCGGGCGTGGCCGGCGGCATCCTGCCACCCGTCGCGTTCCTGACGATCCATCCGTTGGCCGGCGTGGTCCCCGCAGTCACCGCCTCCCTCATCGTGGCAGGTGTGGTGATCGGGTTCCGGGCGGCGCGTGGCTCCTCCATTCGATTCGCGGTGTCGGGGGCGGTCGGAGCCGTCATCGCGGCTCTCTTCGCCCTCCGTCAGGGTTCCTCAGAGGCCTACTTCCTCCCCGGCATCCTGAGTGGCGCCGCCACGACGGTCGCCCTCCTGGTGTCGATCCTGGTCCGCCGCCCGCTGGTGGCGGTGACGTCGTGGATCACAAGGGGGTGGCCCGCTGCCTGGTACTGGCACGGGGCGGTCCGGCCCGCCTACAGCCTGGCGACCTGGCTGTGGGTCGGGTTCTTCGGCGGGCGCACCCTCTGGCAGTGGCAGCTCTACCGGGACGCAGATGCGGCCGGCCTCCTCGTCGCCCGGGTGCTCGGGGGGTGGCCGGCAACGGTGGCACTCCTCGTTGTCACCTACGCCATCGGCCGCTGGAGGCTCCGGGCCCTCGCCGGTCCTTCCGTGGACGAGTTCCTGTCCCGGGCCCCCGCCCCCTGGGTCGGCCAGCAGCGCGGCTTCTGATGGCCGGCCACACTGATCCTGGCGTCGTGTGGTTCAGACGGGACCTGCGCCTCACCGACAACCCGGCATGGGCTGAGGCGACGAGGCGCCACGAACGCGTCGTCCCCCTTTTCGTCATCGACCCGGCCCTGTTCCGGCCCGGCACCCGACGCTCGAGCCAACTCCTCCACGAACTCCGCACCTTCGACCGATCCCTCTCCGACCACGGTGGCAGGCTGCATGTCCGCGTCGGTGACCCCCGGGTCGAGGTTCCCGCAGCCATCGAGGCCTTGGGTGCGGTATCGATTGGGTGGAACGCCGATGTTTCGCCGTACGCCACCCGGCGGGACTCTGCCGTGCGAAGGGCGGTCGGTGTACCCACGACCACCTCATGGGGAACCCTCGTGCACCCCCCAGCTGCCATCCGGACCCGAGCCGGGGCGCCGTACCGGGTCTTCACCCCCTTCCACGCCCGCTGGTCTTCCACGCCCTGGTCGCCGCACCCGTCGGCCCGTGAGGTGGGCATCGCCGACGATCCAGGCGCCGGCCTGCCCGAACCGACGGGGATCCCGGCAGTCGAACCCGGCGAACGGGCGGCCCTGGAGCGCCTCCACGCCTACGCCGACAGGGCCTCGACATATGACGACACCAGGGACCGCCCGGACCTGGACACCACTTCCCGGCTCTCGATCGACCTGAAGGTCGGGACCCTCGACCCCCGCCGGGCCGTTATCACGGTGGGAGGGCAGGCCCCCGGGTTCGTCCGCCAGCTTGCATGGCGGGACTTCCACGCCCACGTGCTCCACGCCAACCCGCACGCCGTCGACTCCCCTCTCGATCCCCGCTACCGGGCCATGGCGTGGCGGTCGGACGAAGCGGCCTTCGACGCGTGGCGGTCGGGACACACCGGGTACCCCATCGTCGACGCCGGCATGCGCCAGCTCGCGGCGGAAGGGTGGATGCACGGGCGGGTGCGCATGATCACGGCGTCGTTCCTCGTGAAGGACCTCCTCATCGACTGGCGTCGTGGCGAACGGTGGTTCCGCACGATGTTGCTCGACGGCGACACTGCGCAGAACGTCGGCAACTGGCAGTGGGTGGCCGGGACCGGCCTCGATGCCGCCCCGTGGTTCCGCGTCTTCAACCCGACCCTGCAAGGGAAGCGATTCGACCCGGATGGGTCGTACGTGCGGCGGTGGGTTCCCGAGCTTCGGCGGCTCGACGCCACGCGGATCCACGAGCCGTGGACTGCGGCGGCAGGCGATAGCGATCCCTACCCGCCTCCGATCGTCGACCACGCCGCGGCCCGGGACGAGGCGATCGCCACCTACTCGGCCGCCCGGTCCGGTTGACCTCGGCCCCGACGGCGCGGGCCAGGGAAGAAAGCGTTCACGGACCGGACGTACTCGGCGTATTTCGGCTTCGTCTTCGTGAGCGACCGCTCGAGGAGCGCCGCCCCCGACACCCGCATGAGCAGCACGGACATCACAAGCGGGCCGTACACCGCCCACCAGCCACCGGCAGCGAGGCCGATGAGGAAGAGGCCCCACCAGACGGCGAAGTCACCGAAGTAGTTCGGGTGGCGGGTCAGGCCCCACAGCCCGCGGTCCATGACCTTCCCGGCATTGGAGGGGTCCGCCTTGAACCGGGACAGTTGCCAGTCGCCGACGACCTCGAACGTCAAGCCAACCGCGAACACGACGACCCCGAGGACGTCGAGCCACCCGAGGGGAGCCGTTCCGTTGGCCGCGGCCAACAGGGGGGCCGAGACGAGCCACGCCAGTAGGGCCTGGAACCCGAAGACGTACGGCAGGGAGATGAGGGGAAACCGATCCTCGCCGAAACGCCTGCGCATCGCCACGTAGCGGAAGTCCTCCCCGGACCCCCAGTTGCGCCAGGTCAGGTAGATGGCGAGGCGCAGGCCCCACACCAGGACCAGCACGAGCGTCAACGTGCGCCGGGCCGACGGCGGAGCGGGGGCCAGGACCGCGTACGCGATGACGGCGGCGACGAAGAGCAGGCCCCAGAAGCGGTCGACGAGGGAGGCATCCCGCCGGACGAGGGAACCGATCCAGACGAGAATCCCGACCGCGAGGATCACGGCGAAACCCAACAGTGACGTCGTCAGATCGAACATGCCCTCACACTACGTCGCTGGGCCGAGCCCGGATCGAACGGATGCCTAGGCCCTTGCCCGGGCGACGAGCCTTCCGAGCGGGCTGTTCCGCCAGCCTCCCCCGAGGGTCTTCACCCGCCACGTGCCGACGATGCCGTACGGGAGATAGAGCACGAGCGCGACGTACGCGAGGCCGATGAGGAGATCGGCCTTCGGCCCGTCGCTCAGCCCAGGCGCATGTTGGCGTCCACGTTCGCTCCCCACGACGTGAACTCGCCCGCAGCAAGGAGCCGTGCCCCCGCCGCACCGATCATGGCCCCGTTGTCGGTGCACAGGTCCCTCGACGGGATGAAGAGCCCGACACCGCGCCGATCGGCCTCGGCGGCGAACTTCTCCCGGAGGCGACTGTTGGCCAGGACGCCCCCGCCCCCACCCACGACGGTCGTCCCGGTCGCCTCCACCGCGTTGAAGGTCTTCTCGATGAGCGAGTCGACGATCGCCTCCTGGATGGACGCAGCCACATCGGTCAGCGGCGGTAGCGTCCCCGTCGCCTTGGCCCGCTCGACCCGGGTGATCACGGCCGTCTTCAGCCCGGAGAACGAGAAATCGAGCGGGCGGTCACGCAGCGGCCTGGGCAGGTCGAGCGCCGTCGGGTCCCCGCCTTCGGAAGCCGAGTCGATGGCCGGGCCACCCGGGAAGCCGAGGCCCAGGTACCGGGCGAGCTTGTCGAACGCCTCGCCCGCCGCGTCGTCGATCGTCTCGCCCAGGATCTCGTAGTCGCCCCAGGCCCGGACGTGAACGAGCTGGCTGTGACCACCGCTGGCCAGGACGACGACCGCCGGGGGTTCGAACCCCCCGTACTCCAGGACGGGGGCGCTGAGATGGCCCTCCATGTGGTCGACCCCGATGAACGGGAGCTGACGGGCCCACGCCATGGCCTTGGCGAACGAGAACCCCACGAGGAGGGGGCCGATGAGACCCGGGCCTTGGGTGGCTGCGATCCCATCGAGATCGTCGGGGTGGACACCGGCCTCCACGAGCGACTTGTGCGTGAGGTGGCGGATCGACTCGACGTGGGCCCGGGCCGCCACCTCGGGGACCACTCCCCCGAAGCGGGCATGGAGGTCGACCTGGGAACTGATGACGTTGGAGAGCACCTCGCGGCCCCGCACGACCGCGACGGCCGTCTCATCGCACGAGGTCTCGAACGCCAGCACCGTGGGACCGCTCATGCGTTCGCCTCCTCGAGGCTCGCTCGGATCTCGTCGAGGCGATCCTGGTACGCAGGCTGATCGATGTCGTTCACCCACATGATGAGGGCGTCCTCGTCGATGTAGTAGTTCTTCCTCACCCCGACCGGCGCCATGCCGAAACGCGTGTAGAGGCTCTGGGCCCGGCTGTTCGAGAACCTGACCTCGAGCGTGAGGTGCCGGGCGTTCTTGCGGAGGGCGGCCTCCACGAGCAACAGCATGATCCGGGTCCCCAGCCGCTTGCCCTGCTGGTCACCGAGCACGGCCACAGTGGTGATGTGGGCATCCTCCCCGAGGAGAAGCACCCCGCCGTATCCGATGATCTCGCCGTCGTCGTGCGCCACGAGGTACGTCCGTCCCGGCTGTCGAAGCTCGTCGCGGAAGACCTGCTCGGACCACGGTTGCGTGTAGGTGCTTCGCTCGATCTCGAGAACCCGGGGAACGTCGAGTTGGAGCATCGGGCGGAACTGGATCACATCTCCTCCCACGGGCTGCGCATCTCGAGGACCGCCGAGGACACTGTGACGTCGGGACCGCGAAGGTAGAGGGGACGGATCTCGTCGGGGTGGGGAACCTCGTCGTGCTCGATCCGAGGTGCCCCCAGTTCGGCCACCGCCACCGCTCCCGGGTGAAGGGGCAGGCCGACACGCGCCCGGTGGAGGCCGGTGAGGAACCCGACGCCGAGGCTGGGGACGTCCCCCACGAGCAGCACGTCCTCGGACTCCGAGAAGAGCATCGCTCGGAATGTCGCGGCGGTGACCACCTCCGGCGAAGCCTCCCGCACCACGCCGCCCGGAACCGGTCGGTACGAGGCGACCGCGAACTCGCCGCGGCGGAGATCGACGACGGCCCAGATGTGCCGCCTCCCCGTCTTGGCCCGATGGGCGAG